>NZ_JAWDIR010000043.1:0-442513 GCF_046156265.1 Pseudoxanthobacter sp. M-2 | reverse complement strand
GATGGGTCTGTCAAAGGCTGCCCTTCGCGGGGCGATGAACCGGCTCTTTGCGTCGAGCTTGATCAAGATTGTGGAAGATGGGCCTCCGAGCCGCCGATTGAGGCGGATCGTCGTGGCGGCCGACTTTCCGGAACCCGATCCAGAAACGGCGGCGGACGGCGACTGAAGCTTGCTTCCCGACGGGCCGGGCGACGTGGAGGCTGGCGGCGACGCCGATTCAGAGGGGCTTCAGACGCCATAGCACCCCCCTTCAAACGCCTTCACACCGTACAAAATGGTTGACTTCGGAGCTTCAAACGCGGCTTCCAGCGCTCTTCAAACATCCTTCAGACGCCCGCAAACGCCTTCAAACACCCTGCCACCACACCCCCCATACCCCTTACGCGGGAGCGCCCCCTCCAAGGCGGGCGCTCCCGCGATGTGCTTCCCAGTCTGGGGCGAGCTACCGCTCACTCTGAGACGGTGGGCGGCTTGTCCGGTGGGGGGATAACTCCTGGCCGGCCCGCCCCCCTTACTGCGGCTGCTCCAGAGCCCCGTCGTGCGCGTTCGCCCCCCCCCGGCTGCGGGGCATGGGCGCCGGATCCGCAAAATCTCACCAGCGGCGCTCCCTGTGCTCGCAATGCGCTATAAATTGCGGTATCTGTTGGATAGGTACACCACATCTGGTTATTGGAGGCTCCAGTGAGCGCGAAGTTGACCCCGAGGCAGGCCCGGTTCGTCCAGGAATACCTCGTCGACCTCAACGCTACCCGGGCAGCCATCCGTGCCGGCTACAGCCCGCGATCGGCCGAGACGAACGGCAACCGTATGCTGCGGAATGCTCAGGTTGCTGCCGCCGTCGAAGCTGCGATGGCCGAACGGCAGATCCGGACGGAGATCACGGCGGACCGGGTGATTCGCGAGTTGGCAAAAATTGCCTTCCTCGACCCGCGGAAGTTCTTCCGCCCCGATGGGTCGCTCGTTCCGATTCATGAACTGGACGACGACACCGCGGCCGGGCTCGCCGCGCTGGATATCGCCGTTCACGTCGGTGACGACGGCGACGTGACGAAGACGGCGAAGATCAAGATCGCAGACAAGCGAGCGGCGCTCGTGGACTTGGGCAAGCATCTCGGGCTGTTCGATCCGAAGCGGTCTTTGGGCACACCCGAGAACCCCTTCCTGATGCTCGTCCAGTCGGCGCAGGGCACGTCCTTACCGATAGTCAAGAACCCACCCTCGTTTGAAGAAGATCACGACTGGCCCGAGGCTGCGTGATATGCCGGCGATATTTGGCGGGAGCGAGTTCGCTCCCGCGACTGGGTAGACTTTAGGCGGAGTCTCCATCTCTGCCGGAGGACTATCCCGCGGCCATGAGCAACGCCCCCGCGGCCGCACTGGCGGCGAGGGTTGGGATCATCCCGACCCTGAACCACAGCATGGCGATCACGGCCCCGATCGCGAGCAGGGCCGCCCTCCAGTCGAGCGAGGCGAGGACAGGAACGTCCGTCCCGAGCCCGATCGTGCGCACCTGCGTGAACAGCACGTGCATGGAGAACCAGAGGGCGAGGTTGACGACGACGCCGACCACAGCCGCCGTGATCGCGCTCAGGGCGGCCGACAGCGCCTTGTTGCCCCGCAAGGCCTCGACGTATGGCGCCCCGAGGAAGATCCAGCAGAAGCAGGGCACGAACGTCACCCACAGCGTCAGCAGCGCACCGAGCGAGCCCGCCAGGAGGGGGGTGAGCGATCCGGCATCCCGGAACGCCGCGATGAAGCCGACGAACTGCAGGACGAGGATGAGGGGCCCGGGCGTCATTTCCGCAAGGCCCAGTCCGTCGACCATCTCGCCCGGCGCGAGCCAGCCGAAGGATGACACCGCTGCCTGTGCGACGTAGGCGAGCACGGCATAGGCCCCACCGAACGTCACGACCGCCATGACGCTGAAGAAGCCGCCGAGTTGCGTCCACACACTCTCCCAGCCGGTGAGCCCCCAGATTAGCAGCACGGGTCCGAGCCAGATCGGCAGCCAGATCGCCAACGTGCGGGGCGCGTGCCATCGCGTGGGCGTCGTGTGTGTGAGCTCGCCGCGCTCGAACATCAGATCGACCGCGCCCTTGAAGGCGGCGGCCTGGCCTTTCCCGTGCGACGCCCCTGAGAAGAAGGCGGGGGCGAGCCGGTGGCCGATCCAACCCGCGATGCCCGCGGCCAAGATGATGAGCGGGAACGGCGTGTTCAGCACGTAGATCGCGAGGAAGGCGAGGACGGCGATCGCCACCATGACGCGGTTCTTCAGGGCGCGTCGTCCAATCCGGATGACGGCCTCGATCACCACGGCGAGCACCGCCGCCTTGATCCCGAAGAACAGGGCCGCGATGGTCGGTGCGTCGCTGTAGAGCACATAGAAGATGCTCAAGCCGAGCATCACGAGCGCGCCGGGCAAGATGAAGAGAAGGCCGGCGACCAGGCCGCCGACCGTCCGGTGAAGCAGCCAGCCGATATAAATCGCCAGCTGTTGCGCTTCAGGGCCCGGCAGGAGCATGCAGTAGTTGAGGGCATGCAGGAAACGCTCTTCTCCGATCCAGCGGCGTTCGTCGACGAGCTCCTTGTGCATCAACGCGATTTGCCCGGCGGGACCGCCAAAGCTCAACAGGCCGATCCTCGCCCAGAGCCTTACCGCTTCGCCAAAGGTGGGAGGCGCCGGGGCCGGCCGGACATGCTCATCGACCGTGTGTTTGGTCAGGCTCACGTCGCTCATGACGCCTTCCCCGCCGCCGGCCAGTTGTGCGATTCTTCCGTTGCGTCGCGGCACCACCTGAAGAAGGCATCGTAGAGGAGCATCCCGGCTTCGAGCTGTTCGAGGTCGTCGCGGTACATCCGCGATAGGCCGAGGGACGCAGCCAGGAAGCCCGCCGCCTGGGGGGCCAGGTCGAGGCGGGCGGTATCGGCGGCGCGCACGATCAGGGCCAGCCGGTCGAGCGGTTCGGACCTGAGCCCGAATTCCTCGATCATCGTGTCGAAGGTGCAGCGCTCGCCCCGATGGCTCCAGAACACCCCGTCGATGTCGAACGGCGTGGCTTTGAAGCGGTCGGCCACGGCTGCGACGTCGGCCGGGTCGACGAACAGGAAGACGGCGGCCGGATCGACGAATCGGCGGATCAGCCAGGGGCAGGCAATGCGATCGACCTTGGGGCGCGTCCGCGTCACCCAGACGGTGCGGCCCATCTCGTCAGGCGTAGGGCACTTCTCGAGGTTGATCAGGAGGCCTCCGGCCTCGCGCCATGCCCCGTGCCCACCTTCCATAACCTCGGCGGCGACGCCTTCATAACGGAGCCACGCGGCCGCCCCCTGCGAGAGCTTCTGGCCCTTTTGGCATACGACGACGACACGACGGCCCACGAATTCCGAAGCCCACTGAGTGACGGCCTGGAAGTCGCGGCGCACCGCGGCGGGCAGCAGACGAGGGTCGGCGTTGAAGTCGTCCGGCGTTCGGACGTCGATGATGGTCGGAGCCCCCGGCAAACCGACGAGCCGGGACACCTGGGAGACCGTGATCGAGATTGCAGACGTCATCGCGCCCATCTCCTCAAAGAAGAGAGTTTGGACGCAACGTTGGGCTGACGCCTCACGGGGTCGTTGCGATGCACCCCTTACGCCAAGCAGTGGATTCAACCCGGACCCAAGTCAAGCCGGCGGCCCCCGCACGGTCGGGATTTACGCGCGGAGCATGCGATGGCCGCTTGCGGGGGAGACGACCCCGCGAGTGTGCCATGGCGCCGGCCCCGCACTGGCGGGGCCGGCCACCAACCTCACTGCATTTCCTTGATGTCGGTGTAGTCGCCGCTGACGCGCAGCGTCACGGTCACGTCGCCGCCCGTGCGATTGCGCCAGAACCAGCCGTGGTTGCCGTCGAAGGCCGCCTCAAGCACGCCTGCGTCCGACGGCAGGCCGCGGCCCTTCACGTAGCTGATCGACTCGCCGCTACCGTCGCCGTGCAGATCGAAGTTCACGACGCCACCGGCGGCCGACCAAGCATAGTCGACCTTGGCGCCCCGCTTCATGGCGAGCTTCACTTCCGTACCTTCGCCGGGCGTCAGCGTGACGGAGATCTCGTCGGTGCGCGCCGGCGCCGCCTCCTGGGCGTGCGCCGAACCGATGAACAGTTCCGCAAAGAAGCGGTCGATCAGGCTGGAGTTCGGCCCGGGAGCCGTCGCCGGCGCGCCCTGCTGCTGGTCCATCTGACGATCCCGCTCGGCCTCCTCGGCGAGCTGGGTCTTGATCTCGCCCATCTCGGCCAGGCCGAGCGCGCGGCCGACCCCCGTCGGGTCGATGCCGTACTCGGACGGCAGCACGATCGTCACGAGGATGGCGGCGGCCGCGAGGATCGCGATGATGGTGGAGCGCAGGAGCTGCCGCGATGTCGGCAGTTCGGCTCGGCTGGGGATGTCGCTGTTGTACATGGTGGTGATCCTCGTTCGGGAAGCTCAGGAGACGAACCAGCCGGTGACCTGATAGCCGATCAGGACGAAGCCGGCGGTCATGATGACGACGTTTGCGGTGTAGGCGTGGCGCCAGAAGCTGTCCGTGCGCCGCCAGTAGCTCATCACGATGAGGATGGCCCCGAGCGCCAGCAACTGGCCGATCTCGACGCCGACATTGAAGGCGAGCAGGTTCGGGATGAGGCCGTCGGGGGAGATGTCGTACTCGATGATCTTCGTCGACAGCCCGAAGCCGTGGAAGAATCCGAAGATCAGCGTGGCGATCTTGGTGTTCGGCTGGACGCCGAACCAGCGCTGGTAGGCGCCCATGTTGTCGAGCGCCTTGTAGACGACGGAGACGCCGATGATCGCGTCGATGATGTAGCTGTTGATGCCGATGTTGAAGTAGACGCCGAGCAGCATCGTCGTCGAGTGACCGATGGCGAACAGGGTCACGTAAAGACCGATGTGCTGCATCCGGTAGAGGAAGAAGATGACGCCGAGCAGGAACAGGATGTGGTCGTAGCCCGTGACCATGTGCTTGGCACCGAGATAGACGAACGGCAGGATGTGGATGCCGGTGATTTCCTGGATATAGCCCTTGTCGCCCTCGGCGACGGCGTGAGCGAGGGCGGGGGCAGACAGCAGTGCGAGCAGTGAGAAGGCGGCGAGCAGGGCGCACAGAGGCGTGTAGAGCCCCTGCAGCGCAGGGTCGCATCGTCCGGGAGTGGTCGGGAACATCAGAAGGGAGACTCCGTCAAAGGGGCAGGTGTCGCGAGAGCGCGGTCATGCCGCCGCGCTGCCCCTCGGCGGTCGGTCGAGGCGATCGGGTAGGCCGTTGCATGGCCCGGGCGAGGGAAGGCGGCACCAGCGCGAGGATGGGTCGGCCGCTGGAGATGCAGTCCAGTCGGGCAGCACGGTCGTGTCGTGCGCGTGATCGGCGGCGTCATGCTCGTGCACGCCCGCTATCCCGTCCGCCGGCCGGTCGATCTCCTCGTGAGCGTGGCCGTGTCTCTCCTGCTCGGCCAGAGCCAGCGACCCAGCGAGCGTCGCAGGGTCGTGGTGCGGCGAGGTTCCGCCCGGCGCCAGCACGACCGCAGCCATCATCATGGCGGTGAAGGCGAGGCGAAGCACGGTGCGGAGGAAAGCAGTCTGCATTTCCGGGGCGATACTCGGCTGGAGGGGGCGAGCCCTCGGTGGCGGCTGCTTGTCATATCCTCCCCGGGGGGATAGGTTCAAGTCATGAATGAGAAGCCTCACATCCACGAAACCCACCCGGCTATCGTGAAGCGCCTGCGGCGCGCCGACGGCCACCTGCGCAGCATCATCGAGATGATCGAGGCCGGCCGCCCGTGCATCGACATCGCGCAGCAGCTGCACGCGGTGGAAAAGGCAGTCGCCCAGGCGAAGAAGACCCTCATCCAGGACCACCTCGATCACTGCCTGGAGGACGTCGTCGGCCCGCTGCCGCGCGATCAGCGCCGCACGATCGACGAGTTCAAGGCCATCACGAAGTACCTGTGAGCGCCCTATGCCGTCGTTCGCGGAGCTGATCCAGCAGGGCTCGGCGCACGCCTGGCTCTTCATCCCGAGTGCCATCCTGCTCGGCGCGCTGCATGGGCTGGAGCCCGGCCACTCGAAGACGATGATGGCGGCGTTCATCGTCGCGATCCGCGGAACGGTAACCCAGGCCGTGATGCTCGGTCTTGCGGCGACCGCCTCCCACACCCTCGTCGTCTGGGGCATCGCCCTCGGGGGCCTCTATTTCTGGCAGGGCGTCGATGCCGAGGCGTCCGAGCCCTACTTCCAGCTCGCCTCGGCCGCCATCATCATCGCCGTCGCTCTGTGGATGCTGTGGCGCACCTTTCAGGACCAGCAGCGCGCGAAGGCCGCCTCCGGCGCACACACCCACGCGCCGACCGGCGCCAACCATCATCACGACGTCCGCCGCATCGACACCGGCCACGGCACCATCGCCGTCGAGATCTTCGAGGGCGGCGTCCCGCCGCGATGGCTCGTCCGCACCGAGAGCGGCGCCCGCTGGTCTCCGAAGGACGTGCGGCTCGTCACCGAGCGGCCGGACGGGCGGCGGGACATCTTCATCTTTGCGAGCCGCGGCGACTATCTCGAGTCGGTTTCCGAAATCCCCGAGCCCCACCAGTTCATGGCCCGCCTCAGCCTCGGCCACGGGGGCCACACCCACGACTACGACCTGTCGTTCGTCGAGGGCACCGGGCACGACCACATCCACGAGGAGCTGCGCGGGCTCGAGGTCGCGACCGACGGCTATCAGGACGCGCACGAACTTGCCCACGCCAACGACATCCGCCGCCGGTTCGCCGATCGCCGGGTGACCAACTGGCAGATCGTGCTGTTCGGCCTGACGGGCGGGCTCATTCCTTGTCCGGCGGCGATCACGGTGCTGCTCCTCTGCCTGCAGCTGAAGGAACTCACCCTCGGCTTCACGCTAGTGCTTTGCTTCTCGATCGGCCTCGCCATCACCCTCGTCGCCGTCGGCGCGGCGGCCGCCCTCAGCGTGCGGCACGCCACGAAGCGCTGGTCATGGTTCTCGACGCTCGCCCGGCGCGCGCCCTACGTTTCCGGCCTGCTGATCATCGCCGTCGGCGTCTATGTCGCCTGGCACGGATGGATCGGGATCGCGGCCCGCGCGGCATGACCGAACTCGCCGTCTATGCGGGGCTGTTCCTGACGGCCTTCGTCGCGGCGACCCTGGTGCCGGCCCAGTCCGAGGCGGTGCTCGCGGCGACGGTGGCGGCCGGATATCCGCCGGTGACGGCGGTGGCCGTCGCGAGCGTCGGCAATGTGCTCGGGTCCGTCGTCAACTGGGTGCTCGGCCGGTTCATCGGCCGGTTCCGGGATCGACCCTGGTTCCCCGTGCGCGAACAGGCGCTCGCGCGCGCCGAAGGGTGGTATCGCCGCTTCGGCAAGTGGTCCCTGCTGCTGTCGTGGGTACCGATCATCGGTGACCCGCTGACCGTCGTCGCTGGCGTGCTGCGCGAGCCCCTGCCGATGTTCGTGCTCCTCGTTGCCATCGCGAAGGTCGGCCGATACGTCGTCGTGGCGGTGGCGACGCAAGGGCTGGTCTGAGGTCGACATGCCCGAGACGTGGCTGAAGGTGGCGTTCGAGCTGCAGGGCTGGCTCTACGCCGGCGCACTCGCCGCCCTCGGCGAGCTGCGGGCGGCGAACTGGCACGACCTCCCCGGCATCGTCGCCGGGGTGTTCGCCTTCGGCATGCTTCACGCCCTTCTGCCGGGCCACGGCAAGGCGGTGCTGGTGTCGTTCTATGCAGGCTCCGGCAAGGTGAAGGCGGCTCTCGCCTCGTCCGCCCTGCTCATCGTCACCCACGTCGGGTCGGCGATCCTGCTCGTGCTGACGGGCTACGCCCTGCTGCAGCGGACCCTCGGCGCGGCGGGTCGTGCGCCGGCGCTCGAGCTCGCGAGCCAGATGCTCGTCGTCGCGATCGGCCTCTTCCTCCTCTGGAGGGCGCTCCGCCCGCACGCACACCGGGCGTCCGGCAGCGGGCCGGTGCTGGCGATGGCGGCGGGCCTCGTTCCGTGCCCGCTCACGACGTTCATCATGACCTATGCGGCTTCGCGCGACGAAATCGCCGTCGGCCTCATCCTGTCCGCCGCCTTTGCCGCCGGTATGATCGTCACCGTAGCGGCGTTTCCCATCGCCGCCATCCTATTCAGGACCCGCCTTCTGCGGCTGATCGAGCGGACGGGCGCGGTGCGGCACCGCCTCGGCCGCGCGCTGGAGGTCCTGTCCGCCGGCGCTATCGTGTTACTCGGTCTCGTCCCGGTTGCCGGGCGGAGCCTGTGACGCCGCGGTGGGCTCACGAGTCGATGGCGTAGCCGGCCTTTCGAGCGTCCAGTCACATCCGCGCCAGGATGCCCGTGTCCACCCGCATTGTGTAGGTTTTTGTGTAGGTAGGGCCGACTTCAGCCAGCTCAGATTTAGGCTTTTCAATAGCTTAGATCGTAAATATGGCGGAGGGGAGGGCGCTGGATTCGAACCTTCTGCTCCGGTTTGTGCGAACGCGGGAGTAGTGGGGCGGCACAGCCTCGGCAGAACCGGCGCAAGTGCCCGGTCGGCCTATGCCGCAGCCATCAGCAACGCCGCGCAACTGCGCTGGTAGTGGCGCGGCGCAAGGGCCGCGAAGTTGCGCCGGTCGCCGTCCCGCGCGCGCCATGGCGCGGTTGACCCCGCCGATCCGACAACCCTGCGCGCCCAAGATCGACTTTGCAGCTCGCCTTGGTTTGCCCGTCGCAGGACTTCGTCTGGGTCGTCTTGCCGAGGACGAGCTGTCTGCCGCAAACGCAGAGACGCGCCGCGCCATTCTTGCGGCGCTCGACACGCTGACTGCCCATGGGGCGATCATCGGCGAATTCCGACCACCCGAGCGTCTGACCGACTACCTCGCCCGAGCGGGCCGGATGATGAGTTTCGAAAGCTACCGCACGCTGCAATCCTGCGCCGACTCTGATACCAGCCGCGTCAACGCAGTGATCCGCACCCGCATCCGCGCGGGCCGGAACATCCTTGCAGACGAATATCAGTCGATCCTCGCACGCCGCGAAGACGCCAAGAGCGCCTTCGCCGAACGTCTCGAAAGTTTCGAAGCGATAGCGACCCCCGCCTACAGCGAGACCGCCATTCCGGTGGCGGAAGTGGATGAGGGCGGAAGTGGATGAGGCTCGTGTCGTCGCTCCCGACGGCCGCTTCGTGAACTTCCTCGACCTTGCCGCCGTGTCGGTGCCGATGGATGTCCCTGGCCTTCCGCTGGGTTTTCAGATTGCGACGCGACGCTTCGAGGACGCTCTCGATTTGCAGCTTGCAGCATTGCTGAGAGTCCGTTGTGAAATTCACTCGTGAGCGATCCTCCTGAGGAGGAGGCAGCCCATGGCGTAGTGGATCATGGCCTATGACGCTCGACGGCCCGGCCCGTGCGGCTGGCGTGATGCTCCTGCCGGGAAGCGGTGGCAGCGTCGCGATGCTGGGAAGTCTCGCCGGTCCTCTGCACAATCGTCCCGCCCGAACGCGTCAGCTCGGCGTCCTTTCGCATGCCGTGCAGCGCCGACGGCGTCACCGGCAGTTCGGCGACGAACAGCTC
This sequence comes from Pseudoxanthobacter sp. M-2, assembly GCF_046156265.1. Classification (NCBI taxonomy): domain Bacteria; kingdom Pseudomonadati; phylum Pseudomonadota; class Alphaproteobacteria; order Hyphomicrobiales; family Segnochrobactraceae; genus Pseudoxanthobacter; species Pseudoxanthobacter sp. M-2. The sequence goes on along the minus strand of NZ_JAWDIR010000043.1, from coordinate 432,921 downwards.
TTCATCCGCGAAGGCGTCGTCAATCGCTGCGGCGATCGCCGGCATGGCGGCGAGGCGGCCGCCTTCGCCGCAGCCCTTGATGCCGAACTCGGTGAACGGTGACGGCGTCTCGACGTGGTCGACGACGATGTCGGGTACTTCGTGCGCGGTCGGCACGGCGTAGTCGGCGAGCGAACCGGTGAGGAGCTGGCCGTCCTCGTCGTAGTGGTACTTCTCGTAGAGCGCCGTGCCGATGCCTTGGGCGATGCCGCCGCGGATCTGGCCGTCGACGAGGCGCGGGTTCCCGCAGATGACGGTGCTCGAGAACCTCGAACTCGGCGCCACGGAGGGTGCCGGCGCCGACGTCGCAGCGCTCATCGAGGACATGGTCGCGCTGTTCCCGCGCCTTCGCGAGCGGGCCGGCCAGCGCGCTGGCAGCCTGTCGGGCGGCGAGCAGCAGATGCTGGCGATCGGACGGGCGCTGATGAGCCGGCCGAAGGTGCTGATGCTCGACGAGCCGACGCTCGGCCTCGCGCCGATCATCGTCGACCAGATCGTCGACCTCCTCGCCGTGCTGAAGGCGCGTGGCATGGCGGTGCTGCTCGCCGAGCAGAACGCCGAGATGGCGCTTGCCGCCGCCGACCGCGCCACCGTGCTGGAAACCGGCCGGGTGGTGACGGAGGGGGCGGCCGCGACGCTCGCCGCCGATCCCGCCATCCGCCGCGCATATCTCGGCCTCTGACCATTCCCCGATCGCTTCCGGAATCCCGCCTCATGCCGCGCTTCGTCGACCTGTCCGTGCCGATCGAGAACGGGGTCGCCAGCGATCCGGAATATTCGCGCCCCGAGATCACCTATCTCGGCCACGGTGAGACCATCGACCGTATGCGCGCCTCGTTCCAGGACCTGACGCCGGAGGACCTGCCCGACGGCGCCGCGTGGGCGATAGAGAAGCTGACGGTGACCACCCACCACGGCACGCATCTCGATGCGCCCTGGCACTTCCACCCGACCACCAACCACGCCCTCGGCCCCGGCGAGCGCTCGCCGACGATCGACGAGATCCCGCTCGACTGGTGCTTCCGGCCGGGCGTGAAGCTCGACCTCCGCGGCTTCGCCGACGGAACAGTTGCCACGGCTCTCGACGTCGAGCGCGAGCTTTCACGCATCGGCCACACCCTGCAGCCCTACGACATCGTCGTGGTGAACACGCGTGCCGGCGTCCGCTACGGTGCGGACGACTATGTCCGCGCCGGCTGCGGCATGGGCCGCGAGGCGACGCTCTACCTTCTGGAGCGCGGCGTCCGCATCACCGGCACCGACGCCTGGAGCTGGGACGCGCCGTTCGATGTCACGCAAGCGCGGGTCGCCGCCACGGGCGACTATTCGCTCGTCTGGGAAGGCCACAAGGCCGGCCGCGAGCGCGCCTACTGCCACCTAGAGAAGCTGCACAACCTCGAGGCGCTGCCGCCGACGGGCTTCACGATCGCCTGCTTCCCGGTAAAGATCCGCGGTGCCTCAGCCGGCTGGACGCGGGCTGTGGCGATCCTGCCCGAGGAGCACCTCGACACGTAAGCTCGGCCTGATCGGGCAGACGGATGGAGTGGTCGGACGTGACGATGGGACGTTGCGCGACGAGCACGATCAGTCTGCCGGGTCCTTTGCCCGAACGCCCACGTGCGGCGCGGGTCCACTTCCGGAGCCAAGCTCGATCATCTGCCGCGCATTTCCGGGCGAGCCTGCCAGAGAGGGTGAAGGGCTTGGCCGCAGTTCGCGCGTGGATCTCGAGGCAGGTGCAACTGGCGACGGAGGGCCGGCAGCGCAAAGGCTGCCCGATCACCATCACCATCCTCCATCGGTTGGGCTCACGCGCCGCAGACCCAGGCGATGGCCCAGGCGAGGCTGGAGGAGATCGGAGCATTCTTCCGCGCCGACGGCGCCCCGGGTCGCTCATAGAATTGCGCGGGCATGTCAGGAATGCTATCGAATAGATAATCTAGTTGACACCTCCGGTCACAATGGTCCCGCAATCCACGATCCTCATCGTCGCCGATCTTGAGGATCAGCACCGGGACACGGCGGACGCGCTGGCGGCCGCCTCGGAATACCGCGTGCTGACCGCGTCACGCGAATCGGAGGTGAACGACATCGTGCGCGACGCGCACGTCGACCTCGTCGTCGCCGATCTCGACGCGCAGGGCTGCGACATCGTCGAGTTCCTGACGCGGCTGCGCTTCACCCACCCCTACCTCGTCCGCGTCCTGCTCGTCGGGGACACCGGGGCGGAGCTGGGCGAGATCCTGTCGCGCACCGCCGCCTACCAGTACCTCACCAAGCCGCTGCAGCCGGAGCAGGTCGGCCTCGTCGTCAAGCGGGCGCTCGAGACGCGCGAACTGGCGCGCCGCCACCGCCTGCTGGCGCGCGAACTGAAGATCGGCGAGGACGCCGCCGTCTTCCAGGATCGCCCGGACGCGCCGGCGAAGGTGCAGGCGTCCTCGTTCGAGCGGCTCGTCTATGCCAGCGAGGCGATGGCGGAACTGTGCAACCTCGCCCGCGAGGCGGCGCGCACGCAGCTGCCGATCCTCATCAAGGGCGAGACCGGCACCGGCAAGGAGTTGCTCGCCCGCGCCATGCACTTCCATTCGACCCGCTCGTCCAGCCCGCTGATGATGCAGAACTGCGGCGGCATCCCCGACGAGCTGCTGCACTCGGAGCTGTTCGGCCACCGGCGCGGCGCCTTTACCGGCGCCGTGAGCGACCGGCTCGGGCTGTTTCGCGCCGCCGACGGCGGCACCGTCTTCCTCGACGAGATCTCCGAGATCTCGCCGTCCTTCCAGGTGAGCCTGCTGCGCTTCCTGCAAGAGGGCGAGGTGAAGCCGCTCGGCACCGACCAGGTGCTCGTCTGCGACGTGCGCGTCATCGCCGCGTCCAACAAGCCGCTGCGCCCGATGGTCGACGCCGGCAAGTTCCGCGAGGACCTCTACTTCCGCTTGAAGGGCTTCGAGCTCGAGGTGCCGCCGCTGCGCTCGCGGCCCGACGACATCCCGGTGCTCACCGAGTTCTTCGTCAGCAAGCACGGCGGCATGCTCGGCAACCGCGTGCTCGGCGTCGCCAACGACGTCGTCGACCTGTTCCGCGACTACACCTTCCCCGGCAACGTGCGCGAGCTCGAGAACGAGATCCGCCGCATGGTGGCGCTGGCGAAGGACGGCGAGTACCTGACGCGCCGACATCTCTCGCCGGAGTTCGCCAAGCTGAAGGCGACGCCGCGGCCGGCCGCCGCACGCGGGCTGACGGCCGAAGGCAAGTCGCTGAAGGAGATGGTCGAATCGCTCGAGCAGCAGCTCGTCCGCCACGCCCTCGAGAAGCAGCGCTGGAACCAGAGCCGCGCCGCCCGGGACCTCGGCCTGTCGCGCGTCGGCCTGGCGAACAAGATCCGCCGCTACGGTCTGGACGAGGGCGGTCCCCTGCGGGATTGATTGATGGTGCGGACGCCGCATCGGCGGCGTGGTCGAGGGAGCGAGGCATGGCGACCGACGACGAACGTGGCGCCACCGACGGTGGCGCGCTGGTGCGGTTTCCGCTCTCGCGCACCACGCCGGCGGGAAGCCCCGGCGGCTTCGTCGACCTCGGTACCGGCGCGATGGCGCGCCGCCTCGGCATGCGCACGGCCGGCACCACCGGCCGTTGGTGCAGCCGCTGCCGCGGCATCTGGTTCGGCTATGCGCTCGAGGTCGAGTGCCCCCGCTGTGGCAACCGCCACGGCTGAGCCGGCGGCTCTGTCCCTTTTCATTCTAGAAAACTTAGTTTTCAGCCAGACAACAAACTTTGTTGTCAGTTGAGCCCGATCGCGGACGTTCGCGACGTCGGCGAATTTTGGTAACCAATTGATAGTGCACGAATATTCGCGCATCGCCAAGCGCTGGCACGGGGCTTGCTCACAACCATTCTAAACGAACGAGGCCATCGTCCGAGCGACGCCGGCCCACCACCGGAGGAAACAATGGCGAACCTGCTTTGGCTCCAGGGCGGAGCGTGTTCCGGCAACACGATGTCGTTTCTCAATGCCGAGGAGCCGAGCGCCTGCGATCTCGTCACCGATTTCGGCATCAACGTGCTCTGGCATCCCTCGCTCGGCCTCGAGCTCGGCGAGAACGTCAAGCAGATGCTGGTCGACTGCGTGTCGGGGAAGATCCCGCTCGACATCTTCGTCTTCGAGGGCTCGGTGGTGAACGCGCCGAACGGCACCGGCAACTGGAACCGCTTCTGCGGCCGCCCGATGAAGGACTGGGTGAAGGAGCTCTCGGACGCCGCGCAGTTCGTCGTGGCGATCGGCGACTGCGCCACATGGGGCGGCATCCCGGCGACGGCGCCGAACCCGAGCGAGTCGGTCGGCCTGCAGTTCCTCAAGCGGGCGCCCGGCGGCTCGCTCGGCACCGGCTTCAAGTCGAAGGCCGGCCTGCCGGTGATCAACATCCCCGGCTGTCCGGCGCACCCCGACTGGGTGACGCAGATCCTCGTCGCCGTCGCTACCGGGCGGGCAGGCGACCTCGCGCTCGACGAACTGCAGCGGCCGAAGACGTTCTTCACGAGCTTCACGCAGACCGGCTGCACCCGCAACATGCACTTCGCCTACAAGGTCTCGGCGACCGAGTTCGGCCAGCGCAAGGGCTGCCTGTTCTACGACCTCGGCTGCCGCGGCCCGATGACCCACAGCCCGTGCAACCGCATCCTGTGGAACCGGCAGTCGTCGAAGACGCGCGCCGGCATGCCCTGCATGGGCTGCACCGAGCCGGAGTTCCCGTTCTTCGAGCTCGCGCCGGGCACCGTCTTCAAGACGCAGACGGTGATGGGCGTGCCGAAGGACATGCCGCTGGGCGTCGACAAGACCGGCTACATCAAGCTGACCGCCGCGGCCAAGGCCGCCGCTCCGGCGTGGGCGGAGCGCGACATCTTCGTCGTCTGAGCCGGGCCACCGGCCGCACCGACGCAATCAACATCTCCGGGAGGAATTCATTATGGCTCAGGCAGCCGTACAGACGCTCGACATTTCGCCGGTCGGCCGCGTCGAGGGCGACCTCGACGTGCGCGTCGAGGTGGCCGACGGACGCGTCGTCAACGCTTGGACGCAGGCGGAGCTGTTCCGCGGCTTCGAGATCATCCTGCGCGACAAGGATCCGCAGGCCGGCCTCGTCGTCACGCCGCGCGCCTGCGGCATCTGCGGCGCCTCGCACCTCACATGCGCTGCCTGGGCGCTCGACACCGCCTGGGCGACGACGGTGCCGCGCAACGCCATCCTGGCGCGCAACCTCGGCCAGCTCGCCGAATCCCTGCAGAGCTTGCCGCGCCACCACTACGGCCTGTTCATGATCGACTACACGAACAAGGCCTATGCCGGCAGCCGCTACTACGAGGAGGCGGTGAAGCGGTGGTCGCCGTTCACCGGCACCAACTACGAGATCGGCGTCACCATCTCCGGGCGGCCGGTGGAGATCTACGCGCTGCTCGGCGGGCAGTGGCCGCACTCGAGCTACATGGTGCCCGGCGGCGTGATGTGTGCGCCGACGCTCACCGACGTCACCCGCGCCTGGTCGATTCTCGAGCACTTCCGCCGCAACTGGCTGGAGCCGATCTGGCTCGGCTGCTCGCTGGAGCGCTACGAGGAGATCCGCTCCTACGACGATTTCATGGCCTGGCTCGACGAGCGGCCGGAGCACGCGAACTCCGACCTCGGCATGTTCTGGCGGATGAGCCACGACATCGGCCTCGACACCTACGGGCGCGGCCACGGCAAGTTCGTCACCTGGGGCTACCTGCCGCACGAGGACAAATACAACAAGCCGACCATTGAGGGCCGCAACGCCGCGCTGATCATGAAGAGCGGCGTCTACGACGGCGCCACCGACACCCACAAGCTGATGGACCAGTCGTTCACCCGCGAGGACACGCTGCACGCCTGGTACGACGAGGGCGGGCCTGTGCACCCCTTCGACCGCACCACCAAGCCGGTGCAGAAGAACGACGTCGACCCGAACGGCAAGTACTCGTGGTCGACGGCCGTCGGCCACAGCGAGAACGGCCGGCTCGAGGCAGGACCGCTGGCGCGCCAGCTCGTCGCCGGCGGCCGCCACGGCGAGGCCTGGCAGCACTACGACCCGCTTGTACTCGACATCTACCGCAAGACGGGCGGCGCCAGCGTGGCGCTGCGCCACTTCGCCCGCATGCACGAGGGCGTCAAGATCTACCGCGAGATGGAGCGGGTGCTGCGCGAGCTGCGGCTCGGCGACGAATGGTACATCAAGCCGACCGAGCGCGACGGTCGTGGCTGGGGGGCGACCGAGGCGATCCGCGGCGCGCTCTGCCACTGGATCGAGGTGCGCGGCGGCAAGATCAAGAACTACCAGATCATCGCACCGACCACCTGGAACGTCGGACCGCGCGCCTCCACCGGCGAGCGCGGCCCGATCGAGGAGGCGCTGATCGGCATCCCGATCCGCGACCCGCACGACCCGGTGGAGGTCGGCCACGTCTGCCGCTCCTACGACTCCTGTCTAGTTTGCACGGTGCATGCGCACGATGCCAAGACGGGGGAGGAGCTCGCTCGCTTCAGGACAGCATGATCCTCGCCGCGGAGGGGGCAATGGTGGCCTTCGACTCCGATCACGCCCAAGGCGTGGCGGCCCCGTTTGGCGGGCCTCGCCGCGCTCCCGAGTGGACCCTTCGTGGGGAGAAGAAGGGCATGCCGGTGGAGGATCACGATCAGGTGCTCGCACGCATCGCGGAGCTGCTCGCGAGCGGCTTGGAGACCATGACCGAGCCCTTTCCGGAGACGGAAAAGGAGTTCAGTCAGATTCTTCGGGAACTGCGCGAGCTGCCGGCGGGCGACCTCGAGCAGAAGCTGGTGATCGGCGGTTTCGTCGACCACCCCTACGGCGAGGAAGAGCAGCGCTGCCTCGAGTGCATGTACTACCTCGTCCATCGTAAGTGGTGCGACCTGCCCGAACTCGCCGTGCCGGTGGAGCCGCACTGGTGGTGCCGGCTCTGGCGCATCTGAACCGGCGGCGCGGCGCCCGCCGGCGCGAAGGAGGCTCCGCATGACGCTCACCCTGGAGAACGACGAGGCGGTGCGCGGCCGCATCGCCGCCCTGCTCGCCGGCGGCCTCGCCACCGAGGTCGAGCCGCGCTGCGACACCCACGAGGACGTGCAGGCGGTGATCGCCCGGCTGCGCGCGCTGGCACCGGACGACCTCGTCGGCCGGCTCGTCGTCGCCGGCTTCACCGACCACGTGGTGGTGCACGCCGACTTCGAGCAGCCGTGCGAGAGCTGCATGTACTATCTCGTCCACCGCCGGTTTTGCGAACTGCCGGAGCTCGCCGTGCCGGTCGAGCCCGACTGGTCCTGCCGGCTCTGGCGGATCTGACGGCCGCAAGGCGGGGGGACGCCCGCGATGCTCGTGGTGATCGGCTGCGGCAACCTCGTGCGGTGCGACGACGGCGTCGGCGTCGTGGTGGTGCAGCGCCTCCTTGCCGGCGACCCGTTGCCGGCAGGCGTCAAGGTGTTCGACGCCGGCACCGGCGGCATGGAGATCCTCTTCCAGGCGCGCGACGCGACGCGGCTCGTCGTCGTCGACGCCTGCCGGTCGGGCGCCGAGCCGGGCGCCGTGTTCGAGGTGCCGGGCAGCGAGCTCGAAAGCCGTCCGCCGCCGAACCTGACGCTGCACGACTTCCGCTGGGACCACGCCCTGCACGCCGGCCGGCGCATCTGGAAGGACGCCTTCCCCGCCGACGTGACGGTGTTCCTGATCGAGGCGAAGACGCTCGGCTACGGGCTCGCGCTGTCGCCGGAGGTGGAGCGGGCGGCGGCGATCGTCACGGCCAGGATCGCCGCGCTGATCGACGCGCTGCGACAGGCGTCCGCCGCGGCGCAGGTCACCGGGGCCGGCCGGTGACCGGCGGCCCGGCCGCGCGCAGCGTGCAGTTCCGCCTGCATCGCGACCACCTCTACCTCGATGCGGCCGACTACCAGGCGGCCCTGGCGGGGCGCGCCAGCGTCGCGCTGCTGCGACGCGGCGACGATCTCCTCGTGCTGCCGGTGGCCGGTCCCGAGGCCGGCGGGTTCCTCGTCAAGCAGGTCAACGCCCGTGGTGACCGCGCCGTCCACGCCGCCGACTTCTTCCGTCTCAACGGCGTCGACGAGACAATCGAGCGCTTCGCAATGGGAGCGTGGGACGAGGCCGCCGCCGGCTTCGTCGTGCCGGGGCTGTTTCGCCAGACTGCAAACTAACTTTACAAAGAGAAAATCAACTAGACTTCCATGTTCAACCGCCCTAGTCTTCGATCGAACGATCCGCCGCCGACGAGCGACGGACGCCCAGAGGAAACGCCATTGATGCCGTCCCGCGCCGAATCAGAGGTGAAGGCCGCGCTCGCTGCCGTCGAGGCGGAAGACGCGACGCTCGCCGAGAAGGTCGAGATGCTGATGGAGATCGCGATGGGCCTGCAGACCCGTCCGAAATCTCCCGAGCAGCTGCTGCAGGCGGTGACGCTCTACGAGACCGCGCTGGCGCTCTGCCCGCCCGAGCACGCCCTGCTGCGCGGCCGCGTCCACGCCCGCCTCGCCACCGCCCTCCAGGCTGTGCCGACTGACGACATCGGGCCGCTGAAGCGGGCACGCGAGCATCTGGAGACCGCCCGCGGCATCCTCGAGCACGAAGGCCGGGCAGAAGAGATCGCCGAGGTCGAGATGAACCTCGGCCTAGTGCTGCAGAGCCTCGCCGCCGCCCGCGCCGCGCCGATTACCGCCGCCATCTCCGCCTACCAGCGGGCGCTCCGGACCTTCGACGGCCGGCGGTATCCGAAGGAATTCGCCATCCTGCAGAACAATCTCGCCACCGCTTTCCTGTCGATCCCGTTCTCCGACGAGCGCGCCAAGATGCGCGAGGCGCTCGCCGTGCAGGCGTTCCAGGAGGGCCTGAAGGTGGTCGACTTCGTCGAGCATCCGAGCGAGTACGCGATGCTGCAGAACAACCTCGGCAACGCGCTGCAGACCGTCTCCTCCGCGCATACGGTCGAAAACCGCCTGCGCGCGCTGGACGCCTACGAGGAGGCGCTGAAGGTGCGCACCCGCGCCGCCGCGCCTGTCGAATACGCCAACACCATCGCCAACCAGGCGAACTGCCTGTGCGGCCTGCCGGACGACCTCGATCGGCCGGAGGCCGGCAACCGCGGCAACCTCGTCCGCGCGCTCGCCCGGTACCGCGAGGCGGCCGAGATCTTCGCCGCCGCCGGCGAAGAGGCGAAGGTCGGCGCCGTCGCCGGCATGATCGCGGACATCGAGGCGGAGCTGGACGCCGCGCCGAAGTCGAACGGCGCTACGCCGGCATACGCCGCGAACTGAAGCGCGCTCCGCTCCGGCGGACCGCGCCGCACCGAACTGGGCCTTGCAGGGAGATCGTCGATGGAAGGTGTGTTTGCCTCAAATGTGCTCGCGGTCGCGGTCGCGATCCTCTTCTCGGCGCTCGGCGGCGCGCTCGGCGGCATCGCCGTCGGCGGCCGCGTGCTCGGCAACGAGCTCGCCGCGATGATGGGGAGTTTCTACGGCCCGCTGGCGGGCGTCGCCGGCGTGCTGATCGGCGTCGTCGCCGCCGCGATCGCGTTCTGAGGGGACCGTCATGTTCGAGATGGTGAAGGCATCGATCGTGCTGTTCCTGCGGGGGCGGCTCTTCCAGAACCCGAACGAGGTGATGCGCCAGTTGGCGATTGGTATCGCGCTGACGCTCGTCGTCTTCCTACTCGCGCTGAAGCTCGCCGGCCTCGCGCCGGTGATCGCCGCGGCGGTCGCGAGCTTCGTCGGCGGCGCCGCCCAGCCGGCGCTGTTCCGCAACCTGAAATTCCGCTGACGAGCGTCGGCCCGGACCACCGGGCGACGCGGGAGGACGCCGGATGAACGCCCCGAGCCCGCTGCCGCAGACGACCGCCGAGGCGGATGTCGACGCGCTGGTGGGCGACGTGGCACGGCTGGAGGCGATCGTCGCCGGTTGGGATGACGGCCAGCAGGCTGTGGTGTTCGCGCTGCGACGGGCCGTCGATGCGCTGAACCGCGCGGCGCTCCGGCGACTGATCGCCGGCGTCAAGGATGCTCCCGGCGCGCTCGAGGCGCTGCGCTCCGCCGCCGCCGATCCGATCGTCTACGCCGTGCTGCGCCACCACGGGCTGGTGCAGCCGAGCCTGCAGGAGCGGGTGGAGGCGGCGCTCGAGACGGTGCGGCCGATGCTCGCCGCACACGGGGGCGACGTCGAGTTCGTCGCCTTCGCGCCGCCGGACGCCATCGACGTGCGCTTCCTCGGCAACTGCGACGGCTGTCCGGCCTCGGTGCTCACCTTCGTCGCCGGCGTCAAGCGGGCGATCGAGGAGCACTGCCCGGAGATCGCCACGGTCCGCCAGGTGAAGGGGACGAGCGGCGGCGCCGGCCGCGTCGACTTCGTCAGCCCGTTCGCCGCCGGCGCCGAGGGTCGCTGGAGCTTCGCGAGCCGGCTCGACGCCGTTCCGGAAGGCGGCGTGCACGCTGCCGTCGTCGCCGGTGAGCCGGTGATCCTGAGCCGCATCGGGCGGGTGGTGACCTGCTTCCAGGACGCCTGCTCACATCTCGGCCTGCCGATCTCGGAAGGCGCGGTGGCGGACGGGCGGATCGTCTGCCCGCACCACGGCTTCGAATACGACCTGATGTCCGGCGAGTGCCTGACCGCGCCCGCCGTGCAGCTGCGCACGCACGCCGTCCGCCTCGTCGGCGACCGCGTCGAAGTCCGTCTGCAGGGCTGAGCCGATGCGCGTCTCCCTCAGAGCATTCAGTGAAACTCAAGGACCGCCGCAGGTGCGCGCCGTCCCGCCGCCGCTGCTCGATCCCGTCGGGCCGCTGCGCGTGCTCGGCGGGCACGGCGGCGACGACGGTCTGTCGGCCCCCGTCGTGCCGTCCGAGCGGACGCTGTTCGGCCCGCGCGGCGCCGCACTTGCCGGTCCCCACGGGCCGCTGTTCGTCGCCGACACCGGCCACCACCGGCTGCTCGTGTGGAACAGCCTGCCCGACGGCGACCACACCGGCGCGGACGCGCTGATCGGCCAGCCGGACTTCGGTCGCGAAGGGCGCAACGCCAAGCGCACTCCGGATGCGGCGACGCTGAACGTGCCGACCGGGGTCGCGGCGACGGCCGACGTGCTCGTCGTCGCCGACGCCTGGAACCACCGCGTGCTGGTCTGGCACGGCCTGCCGGCGACGACCAACCGCCCGGCCGACGTGGTGCTCGGCCAGGCGGACTTTGCCTCCACCGCCGCCAACCGCGGCGGCGCGCCGGGCGCCGAAACGCTCAACTGGTGCTACGGCGTCGCCATTGCCGACGGGCGGCTGATCGTCTGCGACACCGGCAATCGCCGCGTGCTCGTCTGGGACGCGGTGCCGACCCGCCACGGCACCCCCGCCGACCTGGTGCTCGGGCAGTCGGCGATGGACTGCCGCGACGACAACGGCGGCCGCGGCGTCGACGCCGGCGGCATGCGCTGGCCGCACGCCGCGGCCGTCGCCGGCGGCCGGCTCGTCGTCGCCGATGCCGGCAACAACCGGCTGATGGTGTGGCGGCGCCTGCCGGTCCGCGACGGCACCCCGTGCGACTTCGTCGTCGGCCAGAGGGATAACGCCGCCGCCGAGCACAACCGCGCCGCCTACTGGCCGGACGCCGCGGCGCTCAGCATGCCGTACGGATGCGCAGCGACCGCGTCGGGGCTGCTGGTCGCCGACACCGCCAACTCGCGCCTGCTCGGCTACGGCCTCGACGGGCTCGCCGCGGGCGTCGCGGCGGACCGGCTCACCGGCCAGCCGGACTTCGCTGCGAAGGGCGACAACCGCTGGCAGGCGCCGGTGCGCGACAGCCTGTGCTGGCCCTACGGCATCACCGTCGCCGGCGATCTCGCGGCGGTCGCCGATTCCGGCAACAACCGCGTGCTGCTGTGGAGGCTCGCATGAGCGCGCCGGGCGCGCGGCCGCACGGGGGTTCGGCGACGGCCACGGAGATCCGCGTTCGCGGCCTGGTGCAGGGGGTCGGCTTCCGGCCGACGGTGTGGCGGCTCGCCACCGGGCTCGGCCTCACCGGCGAGGTGCTGAACGACGCCGAGGGCGTGCTCATCCGTATTGGCGGCGACGCGGCCGCCGCCGACCGTCTGGTCGAGCGCCTCATCGCCGACTGCCCACCGCTCGCCCGCATCGACGCGCTGGAGATCCGCGCAGCCGCCGACACCACGTCCACCGGCGCGTTCCGCATCGCCGACAGCGGCGGCGGCGCGATGCGCACGCAGGTCTCTCCCGACGCCGCCGCCTGCACCGCCTGTGTCGCCGAAGTGCGCGACCCGTTCGCCCGCCGCTTCCGCTACCCGTTCACCAACTGCACCGATTGCGGGCCGCGGCTGTCGATCGTCTGCGAGGCTCCCTACGACCGCGCCCGCACGACGATGGCGCCGTTCGCCATGTGCCCGGCCTGCCGCGCCGAGTACGAAGACCCGGCCGACCGCCGCTTCCACGCGCAGCCGATCGCCTGCCACGCCTGCGGCCCGCGCGCCCGGCTCGAGCGCGCCGGCGGCGGCGCCGTCGAGGCCTCCTCCTTCACCATGCTCGACGACGTCGACGCCGTCGCCGGGTTGATCGAGAAGGGCCACGTCGTCGCCATCAAGGGCCTCGGCGGCTACCATCTCGCCTGCGACGCCACCAACGCGACGGCGGTGGCGCGGCTGCGCCGGGCGAAGCGGCGCTTCTCGAAGCCGTTCGCGCTGATGGCGCGCGACCTCGAGATCGTCCGCCGCTATGCGCAGACGACGCCCGCCGAGGAGGCGCTGCTCGCCGGCACCGCCGCGCCGATCGTGCTGCTGCCGGCCCGCGCCGACCCGCGGCTGCCGAACGACGTCGCGCCGGGCCTGACGACGCTCGGCTTCATGCTGCCGGCGACGCCGCTGCACCACCTGATCTTCCGCCGCCTCTCGCGGCCCGTGGTGATGACCAGCGGCAACCTGTCGGACGAGCCGCAGGTGATCGACGACGACGCGGCGCGGCGGCTGTTTCCCGGTCTCGCCGACTTTCTGCTGACCCACGACCGCCGCATCGCCGTGCGGCTCGACGATTCCGTCGTGCGCACGATCGCCGGCGCGCCGCGGCTGCTGCGCCGCGCCCGCGGCTACGCGCCGGCGCCGCTGCGGCTGCCGGACGGGCTCGCCGGCGCGCTGCCGCTGCTGGCGCTCGGCGCCGAGCTGAAGAGCACGTTCTGCCTCGTCAAGGACGGCCAGGCGGTGCTCTCCCAGCACCTCGGCGACCTCGAGGACGCCGGCACGCTCGCCGAGTTCGAGCGCACGCTCGCGCTCTTCGCCGACCTCTACCGGCACCGCACGGCGGCGATCGCCGTCGACCTGCACCCCGACTACCTGTCGACCGGGCTCGGCCGCCGGCGGTCGCGCACCGACGGGCTGCCGCTGGTCGAGGTGCAGCACCACCACGCCCACGTGGCGAGCTGCATGGCCGAGAACGGCGTCGCCGCCGGCGACGGCCCGGTGCTCGGCATCGCGCTCGACGGCCTCGGCCTCGGCGACGACGGCGCGCTGTGGGGCGGCGAATTCCTGGTCGCCGACTATGCGGGCTTCCGGCGCGTCGGCACCTTCAAGCCGGTGGCGATGCCGGGCGGCGCGCGGGCGGCGCGCGAGCCGTGGCGCAACACGCTCGCCCACATCCTCGCCGAGATCGGCTGGCCGGCCTTCGAGTTGAGCTTCGCCGGCACGCCCCTCTACGACCGGCTGGCGGGCAAGCCGGTCGACACGCTCCGTGCGATGATCCGCGGCGGCGTCAACAGCCCGCCGGCGAGCTCGTGCGGTCGGCTGTTCGACGCCGTCGCCGCCGCGCTCGGCGTCTGCGGCGACGAGAGCCTGCACGAGGGCGAAGCGGCGATGCGGCTTGAGGCGCTGGTCGACGCGCCGACGCTCGCCGCCGTCGACGAGGACCTCGCCTATCCGTTCGGCATCCCACGGCTGAAGGGCTCGGGGCTGCCCTATGTCGAGCCGGCGCAGATGTGGCAGGCGCTGCTCGGTGACCTCTACGAGAACACCCCGCCGGCGGTGATCGCCGCCCGCTTCCACAAGGGCCTCGCCCGCACGCTCGCGACGATGGCGCGCAAGCTCGCCGACGATGGCGATCGCCGGCTCAAGCGCGTCGCGCTGTCGGGCGGCGTCTTCCAGAACCGCTGGCTCACCGAGGAACTCGCCGGCCGCCTCGCCGCCGACGGCTTCGAGGTGCTGCTGCATCGCGCCGTGCCGGCGGGCGACGGCGGCCTCTCGCTCGGCCAGGCGGCCGTGGCGGCGGCGCGGCTCGCCGCCTGACGGAAAGGGCAAGAACCATGTGCCTCGGAATTCCCGGCCGGATCGTCGAGATCACCGACGCGGCGCGCAAGCTCGCCAAGGTCGACGTCAGCGGCGTCCGCCGCGAGGTCAACATCGCCTGCATCGTCGGCGAGCGGACGGTGGCGGACTGCGTCGGCGACTGGGTGCTCATCCACGTCGGCTTCGCCATGAGCCGCATCGACGAGGCGGAGGCGGCCGAGACGCTGCGCATCCTCACCGAGCTCGGCGAGGTGCAGCAGGAGCTCGCCGCGATGCGTGCCTCGGGCCGGGCCTGAGAGCGCGGCGGAGAGCAGGAGAGGGAGGCGACGATGGCCACACAGACGCCGCTCGAGCAGCTCTATCCCTTCCTCGCGGGCGGGCGGCAGGCGGCCGCGCCGGTCGACGAGGCGCTCGCCGAATCGGTCCGCCAGAAGGCGGCGCACCACGTCGCGGTGTTCGAGGCGTTCTTCGCCGAGCACGGGACGGAACTGGTCGGCGCCGCGCGCACCATCGCCGCGACCTACCGCGGCGACGGGCGCCTGTTCACCATGGGCAACGGCGGCTCGAGCTGCGACGCCGCCCACGTCGCGGTGGAGTTCCTGCACCCGATCACCGCCGGCCGGCCGGCGCTGACGGCCGTCAACCTCACCACCGACGTCGCGATGATGACCGCCGTCGGAAACGACGTCGGCTACGACCACGTGTTCGTGCGCCAGGTGATCGCGCAGGGGCGGCCCGGCGACTGCCTGGTCGGGCTGTCGACCTCCGGCAACTCCATGAACCTCGTGCTCGCCTTCGAGAAGGCGCGGGCGCTGGGCCTGCGGACGATCGGCCTTACCGGCGGCGACGGCGGCCGCATGGCGAAGCTCGGGCTCGACCACTGCCTGGTGGTGCGCACCGACGCCATCCACCGCATCCAGGAGTGCCACGTCGCCATCTACCACATCCTGTGGGACCTCGTGCACACGCTGCTCGCCGACGACCGCGGGTCCGCCGCACGGGCCGACGATCGCGGCTTCGCCACCCAACCTTCACGAGGGGAGGCTCGGCCGTGAAGTACGTCGACGAGTTCCGCGATCCCGACAAGGCGCGCACGCTGCTGCGCGAGATCGAAATCCTCACCGCCGCCGTCGTGGCGGCGCGCGGCCGGGCGCTGCAGATCATGGAGGTGTGCGGCGGCCACACCCACTCGATCTTCAAGTACGGCATCGCCGACCTGCTGCCGGCGGAGATCGAGCTGGTGCACGGCCCCGGCTGCCCGGTGTGCGTGCTGCCGATGGGGCGCGTCGACGACTGCGTGGCGATCGCCGAGACGCCGGGCGTCATCTTCACCACCTTCGGCGACGCCATGCGCGTGCCCGGCTCGCGCAAGAGCCTGCTGCAGGCGAAGGCCGACGGCGCCGACGTGCGCATGGTCTACTCGCCGCTCGACGCCCTCAAGCTCGCCCGCGACAATCCCGGCCGCGAGGTGGTGTTCTTCGGCCTCGGCTTCGAGACGACGATGCCGTCGACCGCTTTCACCGTGCTGCAGGCGGAGGCCGACGGCACCGCGAACTTCTCGCTGTTCTGCAACCACATCACCATCATCCCGACGATCAAGGCGATCCTCGATTCGCCCGATCTCCACCTCGACGGCTTCCTCGGCCCCGGCCACGTCTCGATGGTGATCGGCATGAAGCCCTACGACTTCATCGCCCGCCACTATCGCCGGCCGCTGGTGGTCGCCGGCTTCGAGCCGCTCGACGTGCTGCATTCGGTGTGGCTGGTGCTGAAGCAGATGGCGGAGGGCCGCTGCGAGATCGAGAACCAGTACGGCCGCATCGTCCCCTTCGACGGCAACCCGGCGGCGCTCGCGGCGATCTCGCAGGTGTTCGAGCTGCGCGAGTTCTTCGAGTGGCGCGGCCTCGGCTCGATCGACCACTCGGGTGTGCGAATGCGCGCCGCCTATGCCCGCTACGACGCCGAGAAGAAGTTCGCGGTGCCGGCGCTCCGCATCGCCGATCCGAAGTCCTGCCAGTGCGGCGAGGTGCTGAAGGGCGTCATCAAGCCCTGGCAGTGCAAGGTGTTCGGCACCGCCTGCACGCCGGAGCGGCCGCTCGGCGCGCTGATGGTGTCGTCGGAGGGCGCCTGCGCCGCCTACTACCAGTACGGCGACCCGGATGGGCTGCGTGAGCGCCGCGCGGTGGGTGCGGCATGACCAGCCAGCCGTCCCCCCTCCCGCCGCGCCCGCAGCGCAAGCTGCGCGACCCGGTGCAACTGCCGAAGGTGACGCTCGCCCACGGCGGCGGCGGCAAGGCGATGCGCGACCTCGTCGACGACGTCTTCGTCTCCGCCTTCGACAATCCGGCGCTCGCCCCGCTCGAGGACCAGGCGCGCTTCGCGCTCGCCGAGCTCGCCATGCACGGCGACCGCCTCGCCTTCACCTCGGACTCCTTCGTCGTCCACCCGCTCGAGTTTCCCGGCGGCGACATCGGCAAGCTCGCCGTCTGCGGCACCGTCAACGATCTCGCGGTCGGCGGCGCGCGGCCGCTCTACCTCTCCTGCAGCGTCATCATCGAGGAGGGCGTCGAGGTCGAGACGCTGCGCCGCATCGCCCGCTCGATGGCGGCGGCGGCGGCCGCCGCCGGCGTCGCCATCGTCACCGGCGACACCAAGGTGGTCGACCGCGGCGCCTGCGACCGGCTGTTCATCAACACCGCCGGCATCGGCGTCATCCGCGCCGGGCTGGAGCTCGGCGCCCACCGTGCCGAGCCCGGCGACGCCGTGCTCGTCAACGGCCTGCTCGGCGACCACGGCGCGGCGATCCTGGCGGCGCGCGGCGACCTCGCCCTCGACACGCCGATCGAGAGCGACTGCGCGGCGCTGAACGGCCTGATCGACACGCTTCTCGCCGCCTGCCCGGAGGTG
Organism: Pseudoxanthobacter sp. M-2; assembly: GCF_046156265.1. Classification (NCBI taxonomy): domain Bacteria; kingdom Pseudomonadati; phylum Pseudomonadota; class Alphaproteobacteria; order Hyphomicrobiales; family Segnochrobactraceae; genus Pseudoxanthobacter; species Pseudoxanthobacter sp. M-2. The sequence goes on along the minus strand of NZ_JAWDIR010000043.1, from coordinate 415,635 downwards.
AGGTTCATCCGCGACGCGACGCGCGGCGGGCTCGCCACCGTCGTCAACGAGATCGCCGACGCGTCGGGCGTCGGCATCGAGCTCGACGAGGCGGCGACGCCGCTGCGTGCCGAGGTGAAGGGCTTCTGCGAGATCCTCGGCCTCGATCCGCTCTATCTCGCCAACGAAGGCAAGCTCGTCGCGATCGTTCCCGCCGCCGCGGCGGAGCGGGCGCGCGCCGCGCTCGCCGGCCACCCGCTCGGGCGCGACGCGGCGATCATCGGCAAGGTGACGCGCGGCCCGCCGGGGCGGGTGGTGATGCAGACCCACTTCGGCGGCCGCCGCATCGTCGACATGCTGGTCGGCGACCAGCTGCCGCGCATCTGCTGAGGGCGCTGATGCACGAGCTCGCGATCACCCGCTCGATCGTCGCGATCGTCGCCGAGCAGGCGGCCGGGCGGCGCGTGCTGCGCGTCACGCTGGAGATCGGCGAACTCTCGGCGGTGATGCCCGAGGCGATCCGCTTCTGCTTCGACGTCGTCGCGGCCGACAGCGCGCTCGCCGGTGCGGCACTCGACATCGTCGCGGTGCCCGGCCGCGCGCGCTGCGAGGAGTGCGGGGCAGAGATCGCCATCGCCGGGCCCGTGGCCCGCTGCCCGTGCGGCTCGCGCCGGCTCGAGCGGCTCGCGGGCGAAGAGCTCAACATCAAGAGCATGGAACTGGAGGCTGCGTGATGTGTGGAACCTGCGGATGCGGCGATCCCGGCGGCGTCGCGCTCACCAACCTCGAGACCGGCGAGCGCACGGTGCTCGCCCGGACGGTCGGCGGCCGCGCCCCCGAGCCGCACAACCATCACCACCACCACGACGGCCATGATCACGACCATGGTCACGGCCACAGCCACGACCATGATCACGTCCATGACCATGACCATGACCATGACCATGGCCACGATCATGGGCATCACCCCGGTCACGCCCACCATCACGGGCACGACCACCCCGCGCCCGACCATCGCGGGCACGGCGTCACCGTCGACCTCGAGGCGGCCGTGCTCGCCAAGAACGATGCGCTCGCCGCCCGCAACCGCGCCTGGTTCGAGGGGCGCGAGATCCTCGCCCTCAACCTCGTGAGCTCGCCGGGTGCCGGCAAGACCTCGCTGCTCGAGCGCACCATCCGCGAGCTTTCCGCCGAGATGCCGCTCCATGTGATCGAGGGCGACCAGCAGACGCTCGCCGACGCCCAGCGCATCCGCGCCGCCGGGGCGCCGGCGGTGCAGATCAACACCGGCTCCGGCTGCCACCTCGAGGCCGACATGGTGCGCCACGGGCTCGACGCGCTCAGGCCCCCCTTCGGCTCGGTGGTGATGATCGAGAACGTCGGCAACCTCGTCTGCCCGGCGCTGTTCGACCTCGGCGAGCACGCCAAGGTGGTCGTGCTGTCGGTCACCGAGGGCGACGACAAGCCGCTGAAGTACCCGCACATGTTTCGCGCCGCGGCGCTGATGGTGATCAGCAAGACCGATCTGCTGCCGCACGTGGACTTCGACGTCGCGCGCTGCGAGGCGGCGGCGCGCGCCGTCAATCCGCACATCCGCTCGCTGCGTCTGTCGGCGCGCACCGGCGACGGCATGGCGGGCTGGTACGCATGGCTGCGCGAGGCAAGGCGACCGCAGGTGGAGGACGCTGCGGTCGGCCAGCCCACACCGCGCCCGACTGTCGTCGCCGCGCCCTGAGGCGCGAGACTTCGTTCTGCCCAACTGATCGAACCACCGCCGAGCGACGCGAGATCTCCGCGGGCGACGGCCAACTGGAGGGGAACCACCGATGAAGACCCGTCTTTCGCTTACCGCCGGCCTCGCCGGCGCGCTCGCGCTGACCCCGGGCCTCGCCCTGGCGCACACCGGCGTCGGCGACGCGCACGGCTTCGTGCACGGTTTCATGCACCCGGTCGGCGGGCTCGACCACGTGCTGGCGATGGTCGCCGTCGGCATCTTCGCCTGGCAGCTCGGTGGGCGGGCGCTGTGGGCGGTGCCGGTGACCTTCGTCGCCGTAATGGCGGCCGGCGGTCTCCTCGGCGTCGCCGGCATCGCGCTGCCGTTCGTCGAACTCGCCATCGCGCTGTCGGTTGTGGTGCTCGGCGCCGCGGTGGCGATCGGGCTGCGCGCCCCGCTCGGCGTGGCGATGGGGCTCGCCGGCTTCTTCGCGCTGTTCCACGGCTACGCGCACGGTGCCGAGATGCCGGTCGACGCGAGCGGCCTCGCCTACGGCGCCGGCTTCATGCTCGCCACCGCGCTGCTGCACCTCGCCGGTCTCGTCGCCGGCATGCTGATTGGTCGCCTCGCCGACACCCGCGGCAGCGTCGTCGTGCGGGTGGCGGGCGGCGCGATGTCCGTCGCCGGACTGGCGATCGTCGCTGGAACGCTGTGATCTGTAGAAGCGAGGACCGAGACCGGCGGCGGGAGCCACCAAATTTGCTCAGGCAGAGTAGTTTGGCCGCCCGTTGGAGCGATGTTCACATTCTTTCGACGATGATCGTGCTTCAAGGGGGGCACGCCGATCCGCCGCGTCCCGCCGATCACACCGTCCACCTATCACGGACGCGGCGGTTCCGGGACAGACGCAGGCCAGATCAAGAAGCTTATACCTGCGGGCATTGTAGCTGACTCACGGGGGATTGAACGAACCCGCTGACGCGGGATTGGGGTGAGTTTTTGGGGGGGAAGGCGCCTGTCTGCGAGGATTTTGGTGTCGAGCCAACCCCCAAGACAGGAGCCGCCAGATGGCTGAGATGAGCCCTCTGCGCCGTCGCATGGTCGAGGACATGACGGTCCGCAACCTCTCGCCGGCGACGCAGCGATCCTATCTGCATGCGGTCTCGAAGTTCAGCCGGCATTTCGGCCGCACGCCGGATCGTTTGGGCCTGGAAGATGTGCGCGCCTTCCAGGTTCATCTGGTCTCGACCGGCATCTCATGGCCGGTGCTCAACCAGACAGTTTGCGCCCTGCGATTCCTCTATGGCGTCACGCTCGGCCATGGCGAGGTCCCCGAGCGGATCCCGTATGCGCGCGAGCCGCGCAAGCTACCGGTTGTGCTGGGGGCCGACGAAGTGGTGCGGTTCCTGGAGGCCGTGCCCGGCCTGAAGGCCCGGGTGGCGCTGACGACGGCCTATGCGGCTGGACTGCGGGCGTCCGCGGCCGTCGGTCTCAAGATCGCCGACAGCGACAGCGGCCGGATGGTCATCCAGTGGACTTGACCCGTTTTCGTGGACACCCCGAAGCTTTGGCAGGAGGAGTCCACGATGCCACGAACACGACCGCCGTATGCGCCGGAGTTCCGGCGCCAGATGATCGAGTTGGTGCGTTCCGGGCGCACGCCGGAGGAACTGGCGCGGCAGTATGAGCCGTCTGCGCAGGCGTTCCGGAACTGGGTCGCCGAGGCTGATCGGGAAGTTTCGCGCGGCAGTGACGGTGTGACCCTGGAGGATCGCGCCGAGTTGCAGCGGCTGCGGGCTGAGAATCGCAGGCTGCGCCAGGAACGGGACATCCTGGCAAAAGCCGCGGCCTGGTTCACGCGGGAGACCGGCTCGATCCCATCCGGGTCTACGAGTTCGTGAGCGCGCACCGGGCCATGTAACCGATCGCCACCATGTGCCGGTCCCTGGGGTGCCGGGTCCTGGGGGGGCTCCGCCAGCGGCTATCATGCGTGGCGCCGCCGGCCGGCCTCGGCGCAGGCTGCGGCGGACGAGCGGCTGTCGGCCCGCATCCGGTCGATCCACGCCGCCGCGCGTGGAACCTACGGAGCACCGCGGGTGCACGCCGATTTGGCGGCCGGGGGTGACCTCGCACTCGGTCTCGGCCTGCGCCGCCGGCTCGCCGTCGATCGCCACTGTGCCGCCGCCGCCCTCGCGTTCGGCTTCCGTGCGGCGCGAGCCAGCGCGGGTCTGCGCGTCCGCCTTAGTGGCCGCAGCGATGCGGTCAGTTGCGACCGTCGGGACGGTAGGATTGACCGCTTCGACTGCCTCGGACTTCCACTTCGCCTGCTTGTCGTCGAACCAGTTGATGCGGAACCTTCCGTAGGCCGGTCGCCCGAGCACCGGTTTCAGGGACCAGGAGATCAGGTTCTCGCCCCAGGCGGCGCGGATTGCCTGCAGCGGCTTCCCGGTGGCGGACTGCCCCTGTGAGCGCGGCACGAACACCGCTCGTGTGCCCACGACCTTGAAGGTGGCGCCGAGCCCGCGGGCATGGCGCGTGCCCCAGGCGAGGTAGCTTTCGCCCTGCATCCCCCACCACGGCGGTTCGACGGCCGCGAGGTCCGGGTGAATGACCACCTCAGCCAGCCCGGCCGCCCGACCCCATTCGGTGGCCACGACGCCGAAGCTCGTCTCGTCCTTGTGTTTTTCCTGCTTCTCTTTCAGCGAGCCGCGCGTGTCAGCCGACTTCGCCGAGATCGACAGCATCCGTCCCTGGCCGCGGCCGCCGGTGGACCCGATGTCGTCGACCACGCCCTCGAACATGACGAGGGCGGCGCCTCCCTCCCAGCCGAGCCCGATAGAGATCGCGGCGCCGGGCTGCGGCAGCTGCAACTGGCCGTAGGAATCCTCGACGTCGATCGTCGCCGTATCCGAGGCGAGTCCGGCCGCGTCACGGATCCGGATCGACGTCACATAGGGCGACAGCCCCGCCGTCACGTCGTTGCCGTTGACGGCGACCCAGAAGATCGCCCGGTCCGGCATCGGTCAATCCCAAAGGCGGATCGCCCGCGCGGGCGTCGGCCCCTTCACCGGCACCGGCACGTCGACGACCACGGTGGCTCCGAGCGGCAGGAACACGCCGGACGCCGAAAGCCCCGGATTGCTGTCGAGCGCCGCCTCAACCCGCCCCGGCACCTCCTCACGGAAGCGCCGGAACAGCAGCAGATCGAGCGGCGTCCATTCGTCGGTGACGATGAGGATCTCGCGCGCCATGTCGGATCGACTCGCGCCCGGGTCAGGTGCCCGGTGAATCGGCGGTGAGGAAGAGCATCACGTCCTCGATCTGGACTGGGGCCACCCGCGCCACCGTGAACGACGGCGCCCCAGTCCGGTCGAGGAGCATCACCTGGTCGCCGCGGCGCACCGCATAGCCGAGCTCGGCCGCCCCTGCGGCGCGGAGCATCACCGCCGCATCCGCCCCCGCTACGGTCGAGAGACCCGCGCCCATCTGGGACGCGGAGCCCGCGAGGTCGTCAACCTCGGGCGCCCGGCCGAAGCGGCCCGTGACGGTCCGCTCGGGGCGGGTGCTGTCGGCCGTCGCACCGATGTGCTGGTCCACGACCATCGGCCGGATCAGCACGCGCTCGCCGAATGTCGTGTCAGCAGCGACTGCCGTCGCCGCCGTTATCCGCGCCCGGAAGCTCACGGCAATCAGGCGCCGTAGTTCCCCGTCACCAGCTGATCGGAGACGCTGACGAGACCGGTCGACGGATTCCTGACACAGACGATGAAGCCGGTCTTGGCGGTATCGGTGATCTGCAGCACGAAGGTGCCGGCCACCTTGGTCTGCACCGACAGGTGCTTCTTGGCGGTGAAGGCCGTCAGCACGGTGCCTTCGCCGGCCTTCGCGACGACGGTGCCGGATGCGGTGATGCCGGTCAGCCCGGCGCCGGTCGCATCATCCGACAGCCACACCTCGAGGGTCCGCACGCCGGCGAGCGCTGCGCCGACCGCGTCACGCGGCGTGATCGTCACCTCGGCGACGTTCGCCGCCCCGGCGGCGGCTGCGAAGGTGAAGTTCGCCGGGGTGCCGATTGCCGCGAGATGTCCGATCTTTACGCGTCCGATCGTGGCGACGCTGCCGGCGGCCTCGGTGGCGACACCAATGAGCGGCAGGCCGCCGCCTGCGATCGCGGTCGCCTTGGCCGCGGCCGCGTCCCAATAGACGGGCGAGCCCTGAGCCCAGACTTGCGGTGCGACCTTGGCCAGCTCGAACACGCCCTCGGTCGACACCTCGACCGGCATGCCCTCGGCCGCGTCGGTGGCGGCGATGCCGACGAACGAGCCGACGATGACGACGGCACCCGACAGAAGCATCGTCGGCGCGATCAGCGTCAGCACCTTGCCGGGCTGGATGTAGTTCTTCATGGGGCGTCGCTCCGCGCGAGAGGCTATTGAACGAAGAAGGGCCGCCCGGAGGCGGCCCGATGTCAGTTGTCGGCGGGGGAGACCGCCTATGCGTCAGGCGAGGGCGGTCAGAGCGGCGCGGCCGCGCCCGGATCCTTGTAGAGGCCGCGGAAGTCGGCGGCGGCCGCACCGAAGTCGTGCCGGCACTTGATCTCGACGCCGTCGACATCGAACCCTACGCGGGACTCGATGTAGGGCCCGTCCTGGCCGTTCAGGGTCGCGTAGACGACGGTGTCGACCTGCGCGGAAGCGAGGTACCAGGCGGTGAGGCTGCCGTTGATGCCCGGCAGGCCGATGTCGGGCTTGTTGATCCCGTTCGACAACCGTGCCTCGGAGATGACGTTGAGCGAGCGGATCGACGCCGGCGTCACGTCGGCCGCCTTGGCCGCGATGAACGTCGCGAGGATCTTCTCCGACTGCGTCTCCAGTTCCGGCGGCACCAGCAGGAAGGCAGGGGTGATGTTCAGCGTGGTCACGCCGTCGAGGTCGAGTTGCTTCTTCATCGCCGTGCGGCCAGTCGAGATGGCGTCCGCGGTGAGATAGCTGCCGGCCGCGGCGAGGTTCTTGTGCTTCGCCGTCTGGAAGACCGGGAGACCGTCCTCGAGCAGGATCGGATTGGCGAGGACAATGCCCCAGACGAGATCGCTCTCCAGCGTCGCTGCCGACTGGCCGAAGTCGGTGGGGATCGACAGGAAGGCGCCGAGGTCGTCGTTGACCATCATCTGCCGCGTCATGCCGACAATGACGCCGTAGGTCTTCAGGCCAATCGTCTCCTTGCTCTCGGAGAGGGTGCCGCGCTTGAACTCGCCGGCCTCGTTGACGAGCTTCATCTGCGGGGTGAGGCCGCGGCGGACGATGTGGGCGAGCTTGAAGTCCGACAGCGACATCCGCCGGGTGAACGGCCGGAAGGTCTGCGGCGCCACCTCGTAGGACGCCCGCAGCGTCTTGTTGGCGGTGGCGGCGAGGATGTTCGGGAAGTCGGAGGTGGAGTGAAGTGCACGCTGGGCGATCTCGTCCGGCGTCATGCCGCGGGTGCCGACACCACCCCAGCCGAGCACCTCACGGGCGAGATCGACGAGCTTCATGCCGCGGTAGTCGCGAGCGATCTCCGGCAGCGGGCCACCGCGATCGCGGACGAGCAGATACTCCACCACCCCGTTGCGGCGGGTGACGGTCTCGTCCTGACGTCCGAGCTCCACGCTGCGCTCCGGCCGCGGGGCGGTCTCGTCCGAGGCCGTCGCCAGCTTGTCGAGCACGGCATTCCGGAACTCCTGCACGGAGTGGCCGGTCTCGATGGCAGCGTCGACGAAGGCATCAGCCATCCCGTACTTCCGGCCGACGAGACGGATCTCCGCCGAGCGAGCCCGTTCCGCCTGCGCGGCCGCCGCCCGCTCGGACGCCACGTCTACGGCTGGTGCCGGCGGGGAGGGAGGAACGACAGCCGCAGCGCGGGTCTCGGTCGGCTCGGTGCTCGGCGCGGCAGACGTGACCGCGGTCTGTTCGGCCATGTCGGCCTCCTGCTCTGCGCCGGTTTCCGCCTGGCGCGTGATGATGACGGGGAACTCGGGCTCGGCCGCCCGCTCGGCGAACTGACCGGAGTTGCGGCGAACCTGCGCGTTGATGTCGGCGGGGATCGTCACGAAGCTCAGCTCGTGGGGCGTCCAGCGCTCCACGAACCACTGCTCGACTTCGTCCTTCTTCTCACCCGCCTCGACGCGGACCTTCTCGATCGAGTAGCCAACCGAGATGTTGCGCCGCTGGCCGTCGGCGACGAGCGCGAAGAAGCGGTCGATGTCGGCGTCGATGCCGGCCGCCGGGAAGCGCAGGATGGCGACGCCCTTGCCGTCCTCGATCCAGGCCCGCTCGACGACGGCCAGCTGGCTGCCGGTCCGCCAGGCGGAATGGCTGTCGAGTACCGGTGCGCCACGTTCCAGCCGGGACAGGTCGATTGCCGAGCGGGAGACGACGAGGATCTCGTCATAGTCGGTGTAGGTGTCCCAGCCGGTGGTCCGCCGCCGGCGCACTTTTGCCCCTGTCGTCCACACCACCTCGACAGTGCGTGCTTCGGCGTCGACAGTGGTTACCGGCGCGGCACGGCTCTGCAAGGGCAGCGCCTCGCGGCGCTCCGCGATCGTCGTCTGTACGGTCATGATCTGGTCCTCAGGCGGCCGGCGCTGTTCGTGGCGCCGGCTTATCGCCCGCCGTGATGCTTGGCTGCTCCGTGCCGGCGCGCGCCACCTGGCTCGGGTCGCTGTCGAAGACGAGGCCGGCGTCGTCGACCTTCTGCTTCCAGGCGGCGTGCTCGGCCAGCACGTCGTCCGGATTGCGGCCGGTCTTGGCGATGAGCTCCGGCATCGTCACCTTGCCGCTGCGGACGTTCACCATGTCGGCGTTGGCGTCGTCGAGCGGGTTCACGGACTCGAAGGCTGGTGGCTGCCACTCGCAGGGGATCGGCGCGGCTGGGAGCTTGCCGACAAGCTGCGCCGCCTCGATGAACCAGTCCCACATCGGCTGACAGGCCATCTTGATGACGCACTGCCACTGGCGCTGCGTAACGAGCCGCCGGAACTCTACAAGCCCGACGCGCGATGAGCTGAAGTTCACCTCAGACAGGTCGCCCGAGAGCAGCGCATAGGGCAGCTCGTAGCCGGCGGCGATCGAGTGCAGCCCCGCCTTGATGTAAGCGGGGAAGCCGCTCGAACCGCTCGGACTGCTGAACTTGACGTCGGTGCCGCCCTTCACGCGGGCGATCAGCCCGGGCTCGAACTTCTCGATGGCGAGACCGCCCTGTGTCACGACCTCCGGCGCGATCGACTGGCCGTCCTCGACATCCTCCGGCGTCTGGCCGAGCACGAAGGCGACGACGCAGGCCTCGACCTTTTTGCGCATGATCTCGGCGTCTTCGTAGTCGTCGAGGTCGCGCAGGCGCTGCAGCACCGCGTGGCCCCACGGGACGCCGCGCGTCTGCGTGCGCTCCTTCAGATGGAGGTGTGCGACCTCGCTCGCCGGCACGGGGCGGCTCGCCAGGCCACCGCGCAGCGAGGCGACGCTATCGCCCGGGTGATCCCGGAACATCCAGTATGCTGAGCGTCGGCCGATGGCGTCGAACTCGACGCCCTGGACGATCCGGGCGCCGGTCTCGAACGCGGTGGTCTTGTCGTGATCGAGGTGGTCGCCCTCCATCACCTGAAACTGCACCGGCACCGGCAAACCGTCATCGCCGCGGCGCCAGCGCCGGCGGAGCAGCGTCTCGCCGCCATCGATCATGCCGCGGACAGCGAGAGCCTGCAGGCCGAAGAAGTCGAGCTGGCCGCCGGCATCGCAGGTCTCGACGAACGCGGCGAAGAGCGCGTCGACCTTGCTGTCGAGGCTTGCCTTGCCGGTCTTCGCACGGGGCACGATGCCGTCGCCGACGAGGTTCGTCGTCCACACCGTCACGGCGCGCTTGGCATGAGGATTGTTGCGGGACAGGTCCCGGCACCGTGCCCGAAGCCGCGCCAGCGACAGCCCGATCTCGGCGTCGGCAGATGTTGACGGCGTTGGCCAGCCGTCGAAGCGGCGCCCGCCGGCCGCCCCGTCGTAGGCCCGCAGCATCGTCGCGGTGCGGATCCGCGCTGCGACGCGTGCCGCCTCGCGCGAGGGCGAGACGGCACCGATCACGCGGTCGAGCCAGGTGCATGCCAGCGCGCGGTTCGGCACCGGCAGCTGACTGGCGGTCGGGGACATCAGTACCCGCGGCTGTGCGAGGCGAAGGACGACTTCACCGACGTCCGAAGACCTGCCTGGCGCTCGAGGTCAGCGAGCACGTCGCGCATCTCGGCGAGAGAGCGGTACTCCACTTCCTGCTCCTCGCCGTTCACCCGCGAGCGCACCTTCCGGACGCCAAGCGAGATTGCATTGCGCAGGTCGGCAATCTGCCGTGTCAGGTCGTCGTGGGCGGTCATCGTGGCATCCTCGGTTGGGTCAGCCGCCGCGGGCGAGCTCGCGCGCGATCTCGTGGGCGGCGCGGTCCGCAATGCCACGCGCGGAATAGCGGAACGCCTGCGCGGTCTCCCCCTCGACCATCTCCTTCGGCACCGAGGGGCCGAACGTCATCTCGATCGGCAGCCGGTTGCCGGACACCCGGTGGAAAACGTGGCCGCCGAGGCGCGGCGCGATGACCCCGGGGCGCGGACCCATGAAGGACGTCACGAACATCTGCCGGCGGCCCCAGACGAAGGCCGACGTGCCGACGTCATCCTGCCGGGGCGAGAACAGCTTGAGCGACAAGGCGCGGCCGCGCCCGGTGATGACGTACTCGAGCGGTTCGTCTCCCAGGCCCGCCGCCCGCCGCGCCCGCATCGACCGTGCGATGATCGCGGCCGGGATGCTGGTCTGCGATCGCAAGGCCCGCTTCACCGCGGTGAAGGCCTTCGCCCCCGAATGATTGAGTGTGCGCGCGAGGACCAGCCGAGCCCGCCTCTCGCCCATCGCCGCCAAGGTGGCCCCGAAACGCCGAGCGATCGGATCCGCCTCCTCGACGACGAGGACGAGTGATGATGCGGCCAATGCCGGTGCTCCCTGTGCTGGATCAGAGCCAGGCGTCGCGCTGTCCGAGCCACTCGGAAGGAGCGACGGGTGTGGTGGCCGAGTGCTTCGGTCGCGCGACAGACCGCGCCTCCTCCTCCGCCGCAGTTCTAAGGCCCGCCTCGAGCCGCTCGAACTTCTCGTCGGTGAAGCGGTCGATGCCGAGCAGCCAGGCAGCGGCGCGGGCATAGACCCGGCAGTCGAGCGCCTCGTTGCGCTCGCGCATTTGCCGCCATTCGAGCTTCGAGAAGCCGCGCCTGTCGCGCACCGTCACTAGCTGCTCGCCGACGAGCTGCTTCACCCACTCGGCGGTGACCGTCTTCGGCAGATGCACGTAGCCGTCGGGGACGTGGACGCCGGTGGCGAGCTCCTCGTCCGTCGGCCGGTCAAGGCGCAGGAACCGATAGGTCTCCGACTTGAAGACGGCGACCGAGACCTTCCAGAGTTTTGCCCCCCGTCGAATGTTGCGACCACGCTCGCTCACGTCGACATAGGTCGGGCCATCTACCGGCGTCGACCGGTCGAACCCGTCAACGCCCTTGATTGCGATCACTTGGCCGGCGCCGGACCGGCGGGCCCACGCATAGACAGCGGCGGTGCTGCGCCCGTCGCCGGAATCGATGGCGAGCCGCGCGATGCCGAGGCGGGCACCGCTCTGGTGACGCCACGTCCGACCGAGGAGAGCGGTCAGCGCCTTCCAGACCTCGGGGCGGGACGTGTCGCCCTCGAGCACGATGTGCTCGACGAGGACGCTGCGGAGCTTCCGGCCCCACGCCCACACGTCGACCTCGATGCGGTCATGCTGCACGTCGGCGCCGGCGGTGAGGATCAGCCCGAAGGCCGGAACCAGCGGCCCGAACTCCTCACGCCGTTCGTAGAGCCGCTGCCAGTCCGGCGCCTCTCCGCGCTCCTGCCAGGTCTCGCCGAGCAGGGTGTTCTTCGCCGCCTTCAGCGCCGCGTCGTCGCCCTGTGCCGCCTCCCATTCCCGCGCGATGTCGGTCCAGCTCAGCCAGCCGACCGGGGAGTAGAGCCCAGAGATGTGGAAGCCGACGCACTGCGGATCCGCTGCCACGGCGGTGGCACGCCACTCGCCGGCCGACAGCATCGCCGTCTTGTGGTGCTCGGCAATGGGTTGATCACAGCCTTCGCAGCAATAGGCGGCCGTCGAGGGCTGACAGGCCTCCCAGCGCAGGCGCTCGAACCGAAGCCACTGCAGGTGGCGGCAGTGCGGGCAGGGCACGAAGAACCGGCGCTGGTCGCTCGCCTCGAACTCGCGCTCGATCTGCGACAGACCCTTGATCGTCGGCGTCGAGGCCAGGAACACCTTGGCGCGGTGGCCGAAGGTGCGCGTTCGGGCGATCGCCAGCGCGATCGGGTTACCCTCGCCGTCGACATCGCCGACGTAGGCGTCGACCTCGTCGAGGAAGACGTAGCGGGCCGGCATCGAGCGTAGACCGACGGCCGAGTTCGCGCCCGTCAGCACCAGCTGGCCCCCGGCGAACTTCTTGGCGAGTACCGTGTTGCCGCTGTCGCGCGACCGCGACGGCAAGATCAGGGATCGAAGCTCCGGGCTCTCCTCGATCAGCGGCTCGATACGCTGCTGGCTGAGGCGCTTGGCGAGTTCGGCCGTCGGCTGGACGGCAAGGAACGGTCCCGGCGCCTGGTGGATGCAGTAGCCGATCCAGTTGTTCCCGGCCTCGGTCGCCCCGACCTGCGCCGCCTTCATGAAGACGACGCGCCGCACCGGGCTTCCGGGCGATAGCGCATCCATGACGCCGCGCATGTAGGGCGTCCGGTCGGTGCGATAGCGGCCAGCTTCCGACGAGGCGCGGGACGACAGAAACCGATAGCGATCCGCCCACGCCGAAACCGTCAGCGCCGGATCAGGCGCAAGTCCCTGCCGCCAGGCGCGAGCGATCTCCGCGAGACCGTCGCGGCCGTCATCGAAGGTCGACGCCAATCTCGGAGAGCTCTTCGAGATGGCGTCGGACATGGGACTCGAGAACCTGCTCGCACCGGTGCGGATCGATCTGCAGTTCGGCGGCGATCAGGGCGGCGGCGCGGGCCGGCCACTGCACCCAGCCATCGCGCTCGCGCCGGGCAAGCGCGAAGACGGTGGCGATCGCCTGCGACCGATCGACGAGTTCCCCTTTCATGCGCTGCAGGCGGAGCCGCGCCAGGTGCGCCTTGGCGATCTCGTGGGCGGTTCGCGCCTGGACGAAGGTGACACTGCCACTGGCGGGCAGTCCCTGTTCCTTCAGCGTCTCGCGGACGGAGCCGACAGCCGCCTCCGCCACCGGCTTCATCGTTTCCGGCGGAGACTTCGTGGACTTCGGCGCGGGTTTGGCGGTCCCCTTGGCCTTGCTCGGATCCGTTGACCGGTCCCACGCCGCGTCCGCCTTCGCCGGGTCGATACTGCCGTCGGGCTCGAGCGGAATCCGGCCGGCCTTGGAGGCCTTCAAGATGGCGACGTGGGAGACGCCACGGCTGCGCGCATAGGCGCGGATCGACACGCCCAAGCATCTACTCCGAAGCCGAAAAATCTAAGGCGATGATGCACTTATCCGCTTGGCTTGCGCGCGAAGCAGAGCATGTATGTCGCCATCAGGAATGGAGACGACGATGCACTGCCCCTAGAACAACGCCAAGCCGCTGGACGCCTTCATTCAGCGAAAGGCCAAGATCGACGCCGCGCTGGCGCGGATCAAGGCGCTCAGCGACGAGCATTTCAACGTTCATCCTGACACGGTCACTTGGGGAGACGTCGGAACGCTCGAAGACTACGCCGCACTCCTGAAGCGCATCACCGACAGCGCCTTCCACGAGGGCGAGTTCGCCGAGTGAGACCCCCGACTCCGGCGCCAGCCCGCCGCGAGGCGGGCTCGGGGTCGTAGGAGGGTCGCGATCGGCGCGGCCCCGATCCTGGAGCCGATTCATGACTAAGCTCTCCGATACCCAGCTCGTGATCCTGACCGCAGCCGCCCAGCGTTCCGGCCATCTGGCACTTCCTCTGCCGAGCAATCTGCGCGGTGGTGCCGCCACCAAGGTGGTCGGCGCGATGATCGCCAAGGGCCTCCTCGCCGAGGTATATGCCGACAAGGGCGACCCGCTCTGGCACGAGAACGGCGACGGGCGTGGCATGACGCTGGTTGCGACCGACGCGGGGCTCGCTGCTATCGGCATCGAGCCCGCAGCGGGTGACAGCGCGCCCACGGGCGCCGACGAGGCGCCGAACGCGGACACCGCGGCCAACACCGGGGCAGGGGGTGATCCCGCACCCAAAGCGCGCACTGCGCGCGCCGGCACGAAGCAGGCGATGCTGATCGAGATGCTCCGCGCCGAGACCGGGGCGACCATCGACGAGATCGTCGCCGCCACCGGCTGGCAGCCGCACACGGTGCGCGGCGCCATCGCCGGCGCGCTGAAGAAGAAGCTCGGGCTCGACGTCACCTCAGAGAAGGTCGAGGGGCGGGGGCGGATCTACAGGCTTCCACAACTCTAGGATTCGTACTCAATTAGATCTAGCGGTTCGCGTCGTTGGCTGGTTCAAAATTCATGGGAGGAACCTTGCGATGGCGAAGCAAGTGCTTGGCTCGACGATGAGGAGTGGGCTCGGATCGAGCCGCTGTTGCCGCGCCGGCGCAGGTGCGCGCATCGGGTGGACGACCGGCTTGTGTTCTCCGGGATCGTCCACGTACTGAAGAGCGGCGCCCGCTGGGGAGACTGCCCGCCCGAGTTCGGGCCCTACACGATTGTCTACAACCGCGTCAGGAGCGCGATCGTTCGCCGCCGTTCCAGATCGCAGATGAGAGTTTCGTAACGCTGGTCACGCCCCCACGCCCAGTCGTCGAACCCGATAACCGCCGGTGGGACGAAGCGCGGGCTGCCGGTCAGCAACGACACCTGCCGCGGGTCGTTGCTGACCGGCAGCATCAGTCGCCGCTACTTGACGACGACGGTGAACTTGTCGCCAAAGATCGTGAAGCTCTCGCTGCCGGCCTTGCTGCCGGTATAGAGCACGCCGCGCGCTGCGACGGTGCCGTTGCAGCTTTTGCTCAAGGTTGTACCGACGCCGCCGTCGGAGAACTTCCCGTGGGCTGCTTTCGGCATGCCGCCCGCGATTGCTGCCCACGTCGGCGCGGCGCCCCGACAGTCCGGGGCCCGCACACCCTTCAGAACGACCGTCTGGCCAACCTTTACGATCGGGCGCTTGTTGTAGGGGAATTCCTTAGCCTCGGACGCCACCACCGAGACCGCAAGCGCAAGCACTGCAGATGCAAATAGCAAACGCATTTTACCCTCCCTTTCGTTACCCACCCTCCACCCCCGGCAGGATCTCGCAGTTCAGGTAACGTCCTAGCATTCGATCGGATAAGTCTGAGCGGGTCGAGTCAACTTTTTTGTTAACGTATTGCGAAGTCGTGAGAATGGTTGTCGGATTTCGTCGCTGGGCCCACGGGCGCCGACGAGGCGCCGAGCGCGGACACCCTGGCCAACACCGGGCAGGGGACGGTCCCGCGCCCAAGGAGCTCACCGGCACGAAGCAGGCGATGCTGATCGAGATGCTCCGCGCGGAGACGGGGGCGACCATCGACGAGATAGTCGCCGCCACCGGCTAGCAGCCGTACACGGTGCGCGGCGCCATCGCCGGCGCGCTGAAGAAGAAGCTCGGGCTCGACATCACCTCTGTTAAGCTCGACGGGCGCGGGCGGGTCTATCACCTACCGCGGACCTGACACGGCGCTCACCATCAGTTTGATGCCGCCGTCCTGCAGATGGCGGTATCTTTTTTGCCCAGGTGGACGCTGAGCAGTCCGGCGGCAGTGACGTGAGCACTGCGGCCGCGTCGCAGCGCCGACCTTGACGGAGAATTTTCGCTCTGACACCCTTTGCGCGGACTTGCCTTTGGGGCCGCAGATGGCTGAGTTTTCTTCGGAGTATCGTGCTATATATGTGGGCGGCGAAATTGCCGACGCAGATTTTTACAATTTTAATTTGTCGAACGGTGACGACGAAAGCGATACGTTCATCCGCGGGGAGACTATCTACCTTACTGGTGACGGTTCAGGAATAGCACGATTCTTTGGTTCGACGACGATCGACGGAAAGATTTACGTAGTTTTGGACCCGGGTGGTTCCACGAAGTATTTGTTTGGTTCGAGCGCGGCGGATTTTCCAACTCTGTTCGACTCGCTGAACATCAATACGGATCCCTTCACCGTTTGCTTTCTCGCCGGTACGATGGTCGCAACGCCCGTTGGCGAGAAGCTCGTCGACAACCTCGTCATCGGCGACATCGTGCTCACCGCCGACGGCCGCCCCGCGCCGGTCAAATGG
Source organism: Pseudoxanthobacter sp. M-2 (assembly GCF_046156265.1). Classification (NCBI taxonomy): domain Bacteria; kingdom Pseudomonadati; phylum Pseudomonadota; class Alphaproteobacteria; order Hyphomicrobiales; family Segnochrobactraceae; genus Pseudoxanthobacter; species Pseudoxanthobacter sp. M-2. The sequence goes on along the minus strand of NZ_JAWDIR010000043.1, from coordinate 399,594 downwards.
GTGGGCGTCCAGACGGTGGTGACCCTCTTCGCCGATCCCTTGCGCTCGTTCCCGATCCGCGTTTCGGCCGGTGCTCTCGGCGAGGGGCTGCCGGTGCGCGATCTCCTGGTCTCGCCGGACCACGCGCTGATGTTGGACGGTTTGCTTGTCCAAGCCGGCGCCCTCGTCAACGGCTCTACCATCGTCCGCGAAGCTGCAATGCCGGAGCGCTTCACTTACTTCCACATCGAGCTCGAGGACCATGCGCTGATCCTCGCCGAAGGCGTGCCGGCCGAAACCTTCGTCGACAACGTCACCCGCCGGCGGTTCGACAACTACGCGGAGTATGAGGCGCTCTACGGCGGTACAGACCCGCTCCTCGCCGAGCTTAACCTGCCCCGAGTGAAGTCCGCACGGCAGTTGCCCCAGGCAATCCGCCGGCGGCTCGCCGACAGGGCTGCCGGGATCACAGCCGTAGCGAGTACCGCGGCATAGCCATTCGCTGCAGCGCACTGGGGCAACGGCAATGTCGATCCCGGCGCCGGCCCCACGACATCGTTCTGCGCCAAGGGGGGAGGTAGCTGAGCGTCGCCGCGGGACCGGCGCGTCGACATAGTCCACTCTGGCAGCGCCGTCCATCGAGGCTCGGGTGACATTCAGTGGACGCTAGTTCTATGTCGACCGCGCGTCCTCCGGTCATCCATCTGCGCGCGGCCGTGCTTCCGATGGATACGGATCCGCTCGAACAGCCGCCGCAGCGAGAACGACCGCGCGATGCTCCCGAGGGTGAACACGGCGCCCATGGTGAGGTTCTGAACGAGCGTCGTATGCAGACCGAACAGCGGGAAGATCAGGATCTGCGTCAGGACGGCGACGCTGTAGCCGACGACGACGTTGGCGATCGCCTCGACCAGCGACATGACGCGCGACTGCATCATGCCGCCGCCGTATCCTCCGAGCCTTCACCGAGCCGTGCGGCCTTCACCGCCGCGAAGTTGCCGCCGTTCCCGTCGAGGATCGCCTCCTTCCCGGTCTCGATCTGCCAACGTTCTACGGCGACATCGACATAGGCGGGGCTGATCTCCATCGCGAACACGCGCCGTCCGTTGGCCTCGCCCGCCATGATCTGCGAGCCGGAGCCCGAGAACGGCTCATAGCAGAGCCCGCCGCGCGCAACATGCTGGCGCATCGGGATCCCGAAGGCGTCGAGCGGCTTCGGCGTCGGATGGTCCGGCCGCTCGTCCTTCGTGAAGCTCGGCATCTCCCACGTCGAGGGGAGCGTTTGGTCGGCGACCTTCGGGGGACGGTTCGGACGGCGCCAGCCCATGAAGCACGGCTCGTGCTTCCACAGGTAGTGCGAGCGGGTGAGGACGCCGCGGTCCTTTACCCAGACGATCTGCTGATGGACGAACGCGCCAGCTCGCTCCCAGCACGCCTCAACCATCGCCTGGCGGCGGGAGGCGTGCCAGCAGTACCAGGCGGCATCCTCGGTGATCGCCTCCGCCACGGCGGCGGCGATGAAGCCGTCATAGAGCTCGGCACCCTGGCTGCTGTCGTCCCACTCGTTGCCGTCATAGTCGACGAGGTAGGGCGGGTCGGTGGCGAACAGGGCTGCACGCTCGCCGTTCATCAGCCGGCAGACATCCTCGCGCTTCGCCGCGTCGCCGCAGAGCAGTCGATGCTCGCCGAGGATCCACAGATCGCCGGGACGCGAGACCGGGTTGATCGGCGGCTCCGGAATCTCTTCGGCTGAGGCACCACCACCGTCGCCGCCTTCCTCGCCGTCGGCCTCTGCTGCGAGCAGCTTGTCGATCTCGCCGTCGCCGAAGCCCAGCAGCGACAGGTCGAAGTCGTCAGCCAGCAGCGCCTGCAGCTCGGCCGACAGCTTCGCCTCGTCCCAGCCGGCATTGAGGGCGAGCTGGTTGTCGGCGATCACGTAGGCGCGGCGCTGCGCCGGCGTCAGATGATCGAGGATGACGACCGGCACGGTGTCCAGCGAGATCCGGCGCGCCGCCTCCAGCCTGCCGTGGCCGGCGATCACGTCGCCGTCGGCGGAGACGAGCACCGGGTTAGTCCAGCCGAACTCGACGATGCTGGCGGCGATCTGTGCGATCTGGTCGTCGTCGTGGGTGCGTGGATTGCGCCCGTAGGGCCGCAGCCGGTCGACCGGCCAGTGCTCGATCGCGTCGGGCAGGCGGGGCGACGTGGCGGGCATGGATCGTCCGGTAACCGACGCGCGCGGTTACCACCGGCGAGATCGCCGGAGGTCCACGAGAGCGTCAAGGATTGCGGGGAGGTTAGCGCGCCGGCCGGTAACCGGCGGCGGTAACTGGTAACTCAAAATAACATGGTGTCGGTGGCGAGGTTCCGGGCGGCGCCCCCCCGCACTGGGTGCACCCCGGCGGAGGAACCAGAGGGGGAGGGGGGTCCCCCGCCCGCGCCTCTCGCCAGCCTGCCCAAGGGATAGACCAAATCAGGCGCATCGGTCTCGACCTGCAGTGTCTCACCGAAAAATTCACGCCCAGCGCGATTGCGCTTGACGCACGGCGTGCTCGACCACGAACCGCTGCGAGCGCTTCGCTGGCGGGCGGCGACCGCTCAGCCGCCAGACGATCACGCTGAGGGCGTACTCCCAGCGGCGGTGTGCCGTGGCGCGGGAGATGCCGAAGCGCCAGCAGATCGGCTTCCACGGCGTGCGCTCGGCGCGGGCCCAGACGAGCTTCGCGTCGTCCGGCTCCAGCCACTGCAGCCAGGGCAGCGTCGCCTCCATCCGCGAGATCGCGTCAGGAGCTGGCGGGCCTCGGCGCAGGCGCGGAGCCTCCTGCCCGACGAGGTCGGAGAACTCGTAGGCGATGCGAGGCCAGGTGCTGAAGTAGCCCTGTACCTTCACCTCGGGGAGCCGCTTCAACACGTCGGCGGCCTCAGCAAGCCGTTCCTCCACCTGATCACGGGTCCAGGCGTCCATGACGGGCCTCCTTGCGCATGCCGTAGAGCTTGTCCCCGAGTTGCCGGACCAGTTCGCGCTCGGGCCATGTGAGGCGCGGGTCGGCCTCGCTGACGACGAGGACATTCTGCTCGAGCCAGCCTTCCTGCTTGACCTGTTCGGGATTGCGGCGGTGACCGCCGAAGCCGCGGGGGGCCCACCTCATCGGATGCCTCCCCTCCCTTGGTCTCGATCGCCCACAGGAGCAGGGCAACGGCGTCAGCCTCGTTGTCGTCGGCGGGGCTGAAGCCGCGCGCCCTCGCCGCGGCGATCATCGCGTCCTTGGGCGCGTTGCCCTTGCCGGTGGCGTGGCGCTTAATGGTGCCGACCGGCACGCCCTCGTAGGGGATGTCACGCTGCTCGGCCCATGCCGTCAGCGTCGCCATCAGGCCACCGTAGATGTGGCTGGCGTCGGTGCCGGCGTGACGGCGGACCTCCTCGAACCAGATGGCAGCGAGGGGCCCGGACAGGCGATCGAGCTCGGTCAGCCAGTTGGCAAAGCGCAAGTAGCGCATGCCGCCGCCGTCGAAGCGCCCGGGACGGAATGACGCCGTGCCGCTGGTGATCAGGCCGTCCGATCCGCGCAGCGCCCAGCCGGTGGTGGTGCCGAGATCGAGGGCGAGGACAACGGACGCACCATGAAACGGAGCGACGTCCAGTGTCGGGGTGAGAGATATGTGGGCCAAGATCGGCTCCTTTCCGTTTTCAGCGGGATGGGGTGATGGGGCTGGTGGCCGCTCATGGGTCGAGCTCCCGCAGCCAGTCGGGGCGCGGTGAGCGTTGTGAGCCTGCCGTTCGAGGCTCACACGGAGGCTCACACTCGTAAGCGGTTGAGACTGTTTGGCTTTGTGAGCCTTGTGAGGGTTGTGAGCCTTTTCCGGCATCTTCTTTCACACGCGCGTGCGTGCGCATGTGCGTAGGGGTTGGAAAACGCTCACAACCCTCACAAGGCTCACATTCGTCATTGTTTTCAGTGTGTTGCGCGTGTGAGCGTTTGGCGCCGAGGCTCACACAACCGTCCCGAGGCTCACACACTCGGGAGTTGTCGCGGCCCTGCGAGCTCGGTTGCTTCTGCTTGAGGACCTCCAATTGCCACCGCACCGCACGCCGCAAGGTGCCGGCCTTGCCGATCCGCAGATTGAGATCCCCCACCCGGAACACCCGGTCGCGCAGTCTCTTGATCGCCAACCCGAAGGTGGTTTTGCGGGCCTGATCGTTGTTGCCGCTGATGGGTGGAGCCGGATCGCAGAACACGGCGACGTCGAAGAGGTCTGCGGTGCCGACCTCGGCCGTCCCGAAGCGGTCCCACCAGGCGGTGATGAAGGCGCTCCAGCCGGCGCCCTCGCTGTCGGACGCCTCCATCATCTCGTCGAGGTTGCCCAGGAAGCCGGGGATGCCGGTGACCTCGAGCACGCCGCCGATGGCGTGCGCCCAGTTCTCGAAGGAGCCGATTGTGCGGGTGCCGCGCGGTCGTCCGGCAGCGATCCACGCCTGGCAGAGAGTGAGGCACGCAGCGACGAGGCGAGGGCGGTTGGCGCGCACCCAGGTCATCAGGTCGGGGTGTCGGAAGCCGGTGCGCTGCCAGGGACGCTCTTCGTGGGGATCGAGCCGGATCCGCACGAGGCGGCGTGCCATCTCGTTGGAGAACTCGGGATTGTTGCCGGTGGCGATCCAGAGACATCGGATCGGCAGGCGGACCATCTCCGAGACGCCGAGGATGCGGTCTTCCCAGAAGGGCGCGGTGAGTGCGGCCGCTACGGCGGAGCTGTCGAGCTTGGCGCGCAGGTTGTCGATCAACACGATCGCGGGGATTTGGCGGAGCTTGGCGGTGACGCGCTTGCGCCACTCGTCGTCGTCGCGGCCTTCCGTCATGACGCTCGCGCCGGATCCGGTGAGGATGGTGGCGACGGCGTCGACCATCAACGTCGCACCGGAGCCCGGCGTCGGCTTCTCGATCAGATGCAGCGGCGTCGGCCCGTCGATCATGCCTCGCAGGAAGCCGAGCAGCAGGAGCGACACGACGTGGGCACGCTCGGCGTCGCCGGTGAAGGGGAAGTCGCCGAGGAGGTCCTCGCACAGCAGGGTGCGGGCGGCGGCGATTTCCGCCGTAGACGGCCGCATGGAGATGGTCGGGACGGTGAACCCCGGCGCTGGCACATAGAGCAGCCGCGCATCGGGATGGTACCCGGGCACGGTGATGAGCGTGCCGCCACGGCCGAACACCGGTGTGCTGACGATACCGGTCAGCACCGGCAGCGCGGGATCGGGTGTGGCGAGCACCGACTTGACGACGGCGACAGGCGGTGGCGCCGGCATCAGCTCGCCCTTCGCGTTGAGGCGCACCCAGCGGGCGAGCCGCGCGAGCATGTGGCGGAGCCTGTCCTCGTTCAGCGCGGTGGCGACCGGGCGACCCTCGTCGTCGGGCACGACCCAGGTCGGTTGCCCGGCGAAGCGGAACACCCACGGTGTCCGGTTGGAGGCGATCAGCAGGCTCCAGACCCGCTCGACCGAGCGTGCGAGATCACCCTCGTCGGCGCGCAACGTCGGCGGGCTGTCGCCGGAACCCTGGTAGTTGAGCGGTCGGTGCAGGCCGATCTGCAGCACTGCCTCGGACTCGACGACGCGCTCGGCCGCCGCGATCACGCGCGCGACGGCCTCGGGCCCTGCGCGAAGCAGAAGGTCGTTGAAGTCTTCGCCCTCCTCGGGCGGCAAGGCGATGGCGACGTCGCGGGCCTGTGCGCGCAGACGCCGTGCGGCCGCGTCCGCCGCGCGCATGCCTGCGCCGGAGACATCATGATCGGCGAGGATCACGATACGCCGGACGGTGGGCGGCAGATCAATCTGCTCGAGGCCAGAGGTTGAGAGCGTCGCCCAGACCGGTAGATCGGGACAGGCCGTCAGCGCCGCGAGCCCGGTCTCGATGCCTTCCGACAGCGCGAGCCGGTCACTGTCCCCGAGGGGCGCGAGCCGCACGGCGCCGCCGGCAACACGGCCGAGCATCTTCTTTGCCTTGTCGACCGGTGCCTGGCGGGTGCTGCCGTCCGGACCGGTGTCGAGCCAGGTGCGGTGCAGCCCGATGACCGCTGCGTCTCGATCGCGAACCTGACCGAGCATCGCCGGGTAGCCGGCCTTCGCTTCCCAGTGCGTCAGGTCGGGGTGGAACAGGAGATCGGCGTCCGTTGGCACGACAAGACCGCGATCGGCGAGGTAGTCCGCGGCGGTGGAGCCTGCGAGTGGCTTGGTGCCCGAGAGGATGTGGGCGATCTCGAGAGCCGGATCGCGCTTCGGCGGAGGGGGCGACTGCGGTGCTCGCCGTTCCGGAGCGCCCGGCGCGACGCCGGCGATCTCGGCCGCCTCGATGATCAGCGCGCGGCCGTCGAGGCCCGTCGCCTCCTCGATGGTGCTGATCGGCCCGCCGCCCTGATTGCCATCGAAGTCGATCCAGTCGCCGGCATGCGGCCCGCGCAGCGCGATCACGCACGAGCCCATGTTGCGCGGTGCATCGCCCCGAATGTTCGCGAGGCGCCACTCGTCGCCCGACCGCCGGCCGTTCGGGAACAGCCGCGGCACCCAGGTCTCCGCGGTCTCGCGCAGTCGCTGGACGATCAGGTCCAGGTCGTAGCGCGTGGCATCGCCGATCGGCTTGACGTCGTTGAGGTCGATCACTGTGGCTGTCACTGGAACGCCTCCGCCGGGACGACGCCCTTGAACCAGCTGCGGTCGCTGCGGACCGCCATGAATGCGAACCCCGCTCCCTGATAGGTTCGGTCCGGCACGATCCATAGGTCCGCATGCGCGTCGTAGAAGGCGCCGTGATCGGGGCCGAAGCAGCCCTCCAGGAACCGCTCCATCGGGATGGCCCGCAGGCCGTCCTCAATCCTGCGTGCATCCTCGACGCTGACGCCGTGGCGGCGTGCGAATTCGCAGAGGCTCGCCTCCTGTTCTTCGGGGCTCCTGGGATCGACGGAGGGTCTGCGTGGCCGCGGCGTTGTCATGACAGGATTACGAGCCCCCATTCCGCCCGCGTGATCGCGGTGTAGAGCCAGCGATTGCGGTCGATGGCGCTGTGTCCGTAACCGTCGTCGACCACCACGACGGTGGGGTACTGGTCGCCTTGGGCCTTGTGACAGGTGATCGCGTAGCCCCAGGTCGTCTCGATCAGGCCGCGTCGCACTTGCCGTTCGCGGCGGCTGCGCTCGGGATCGAAGGCCACATGATCTGCGTACTCGCCGCGCCAGAAGTTCTGCCGGCCGGCGATGCTCGTGCCGTCCTCGGTCTCGACTGCCGCACTGAAGGCGAACGTGTCGCGTGGGTCCTGCCGCACGTCGGTGAGCGTCAGGAACATGCCGTTGACGAGGCCGAGATCGTGCCGGTTCTTCAGGCAGATGATCTTCTCGCCGGCGCCACTCGGATAGTCCGCCGTGAAGCCTGCCGCGCGCTTCATCGCGGTGTTGAGCCAGCGGCGCGTCGCGTTCTTGCCGCAGATCACCTGGCCGCCCTGTAGCATCTGTGCAGGCCCGACATCGTGCCGCGACATCTTCCAGACGTGGGCGTCGTAGGCGCCGTGCGGGATCGGCAGTCCTTCGCGGGCCATCGTCGCCAACCGCAGGATGGCGCTGTCGCCGGCCTGCCGGTGGATTTCGGTCAGCATCACGTCGGGCACGGCCTGGATGAAGAAGCCCGTGTCCTTGACTGGGGGCAACTGGCCGGGATCGCCGATCACCAGGATCGGCTTGCCGAAGGCGAGCAGGTCGTGCGCCATCTCGGCACCGACCATCGAGACCTCGTCGAGGACGAGAAGGTCCGCATCGCGCAGGATCGACTGCTCGTTGAGCAGGTACCTCGGCTCGTGGATGTCCTGGAGACGCAGCTCGAGCTGTGCGATCAAAGTCAGCGCGAACTGTCGTTCCGCGGGTCCCATGCGCGGCAGATCGCGGCGGAGCGCGGCGAGGTCTGTGGTGACGCGTTCGATCTCCTCGGGGGTCGCCTCCGAGACGCGGTAGATCAGGCTGTGGATGGTCTGAGCCGGCGTACCTTTGCGCGCCATCACGTAGGCGGCCTTGCCGGTGAAGGCGGCGAACAGCACGCCACCGAGGCCGCCCGGCGTCATCGGTTCGAGCCCCAGCGCCTCGATGGCGAGCGCGGTGATTGTGGTCTTGCCCGTCCCGGCGTAGCCGAACAGGCGGAAGATCTGCTGGCTGTGCCGCCGCGTCCGATACCAGTCTCGGATGGCGGCGATCGCCTGACTTTGCGCGTCCGACAGGGCGATGGTCATGCCCGATCCCCCCAGCAGCGAGTGGCGTAGGGGCAGAACCGGCAGAGGAAGAAGTCCGAGCTGCTTGCGATGCGCGGCAACAGATCGCCGGCGTCGGCGGCAAGCAGCACGTCGACAGCCTTGTCCGACAGCGCCTGTGCAGTGGCGGGATCGAACGGCACATGCTCGTGGTAGAGCTCGCAGGTGTCCTTATTCAGCGCGGTGAAGAGCGCAGATCCGAGGCCCATGTAGGCCATGTAGATCTGCATCTGGCCGAAGTAGACAGGCTTCGAGGCTTGCACGCCCTTGCGGGCCGTGTCCGACCAGGACGATGCCTTCAGCGCCTTGTGCTCCCAGAGCACCGGCCAGGCGAGACCGATATCCGGACCGCCGACGATCACGCCGTCGATGTGTCCGCGGATGCGGCCGCCGGCTGTCTCGAAGCCGAACTGTCCGCCCTGCGGCGTGTGGGTGCGGAGGTCGAAGCCGGCCTGACGCAGCCAGCGGATCGCCAGGTCCTCGAAGACGTGCCCGGCCGCGAAGATGCGGAGCGTGCGGCCTTCGATCTCCTTGCCGGGGTCGGGCGGCGTGTGGAAAACCTCGTAGATGAGGCGCCGCGAGCAGGGCTCGCCGATGCGGCTCGCACCGAGATATGCGCGTGGTCGCTGGCCACCCCGCTCGAATGTGAGCGCCGCGTCGATGACCCCATTGATGCGCACGCCGAGCGGCGGCGGCGCATCGGTGGGACGGCCATAGTTGAACCCTGATCCGTGATTGAGATCGATCAGCACCGGCGTTCCCTCAAAACGGCACGCTGCCGGCGTCAGACTGGCGCTGCATGGCGGCCTGGAAGCCGTCGATGCAGGCCTCGATGACGCGGTCGATGTCCTCGGCCGGCCGATCGGCGAAGGGCTCCAGCAAGCCCATCTCCGTCAGTGCCTCGGCGAGCGAACGGCGGGCCTCGCGGATGGCGCGGGCCTCCATGTCGGTCTTGTCGATCACGCCGAGGTTCCTCCAGGCGTTGGCCGAGCCCGCCGTCAGGCAGGCCATGGAGCAGAAGCGGTGGAAGGGATGGCGCTGCCAGCGAAGGCCATGGCAGTAGCCAAAGCCGCGAGCCTCCCGGCCGCAGAGGGAGCAGGGCACGAGCCGGGCGAGCTCGGCCGTGGTCAGCCGAGCAGCAGGAGGTCCAGCGCCTCGCGTTCCTGACGGCTGGCGGCGGCGGTCCGGCGCTCTGATGCCAGCACGATGAATCGGCTGATGGCGTTCGATGCCATGCATTCGAGATCCCGCCGCGTCAGGCTGGCGATGGGCCGGTCGAGCCGTCCGCGGCCCTCCAACCAGCCGCCCATCGCCAGCGCCGCCTCCGTCGTCACGTGCGCCTGCCATTCATCCGCGGTCACGGGTTCAGCCAGGCCGGACCGGCAGCGGGCTTCGCGGCAGGCGGGGGCGAAGTCGGCGCAGGCTGCGCGGCTACAGCCTGCGTGCCCCAGACAGGCGCTGCTGGCGCGGAGGGCCCCTGCGACTGGCCCCACGCCGGAGCGAGGGGCAGGGCGAGCGCGGCGGCAGCGGGTCGGGGCTTCGCCGAGGGCTGCGGGGGCACTGCCTCGCCCGACATCACCTTCTTCCACTCGGGCGCGGTCGGCAGCACCACGTGCTCGAGCTTGTTCGCGTCCTTGTAGGAGGGGTTCTTGCTCGCCTCGATCTGGATCTTGGCAACGAAGCTGATGCCGTCGAGATCGGCGAGCCCGCGCAGCACTCGCTTGGCCTTGGCGGCGTCGCTCATGTCGTCGGGGTTCAACCCGAGCGCACTGTCGATCATCGCGCGGAAGGTCGACTTCGAGATCTTCCAGCCGATCGACTGACCCTGCTCGTCGAGTTTGCCGCCCTGGACCGTGAAGTTTTGCCAGAACTTCCGGCGCGCGTATTGCCCCTCCGCGACGGTGAACTCGGCATCGAGCATCCGGACGTCGCTGGCAGGCTGGCTCGAGAGTTTGAGAAGGCCGCGGTCGACCTCGCTCATGCCGTCGGTGCCGCCTTTGCGCAGCGTCATCACCACTTTGGCGAAGGTGCCATCGGGGATCAGGTCGCCGGACTGCTGAGGCTGAGCGTCGTTCATGTCGAAGGTCATAACGTGGATCCTCTCAGGTTGATCTTTGCGAGCAGGGCTCCGAGGTCCGGCGGCTCGAGCACGTCGAGGCGGCCACTGCGGTCCTTGGCGGGCAGGCCGAACGGATTGCCGGACTGGCAGACGAGGTGGCGGGCGCAGCCCTTGTCGGGGTCGTGACGCCAAGTCGGCGGCGCGTCGGGGCCAGCGCCGGCCTCCGGGCTGAACAGGCTCATTGTGAGCACCTGGTCGACGATCCCCGGCAGCTCCCGCGCGACCTTCCCGCCGTCCATCTGCGGCTGCCAGGTCACCCGGTTCATGTCGTCGGTGACCTTTTCGAGGATGCCGACGAAGATGACGGTGCGCCCGGGCGCATGCTGCAGGTGCTTCAGGAGCCCGATGACCTCCCGCGCCAGCAGCCCGTAGGCACCGCGGGTGTCTGGCTTGCCGGTCCGCTCGGACAGCGCCTCTGGACGGCTCTTCGCCCAGGCCATCGCCTGTCGCGTCAGATCGGTGATGCTGTCGACGAAAATGATGCGCTTGGCGTCGAGCCGTTCGGCCAACTCGGGATGCTGAGCGCGCAGATGCGCGTGGTGCGCTTCCGAGAAGTGCTCCTCGGGCTGGGCGGCAGGGTTGGCGCCGCCGATCAGGCAGGCGATGTCGACGGCATCGCTGAAGCGTCGTATCGGAATGCTGTCGCCCTGCCAGTCCTGGACCGACTTCAGGCCCGCTTCCAGATCGATGCAGACCGTCTCGCCGGGCGGCAGGGTCTTCAACAAAGTGGTCTTGCCCGATCCGGACGGCCCAAACAGTGCCATCGTTGTCTTGCCCTGCGCCTCGCGCAGCCGGTCGTCGGCGGAGATGATGCGCAGGCTCATCGATCGCTCCCTTGCGGGAGGATCTCGATCTTCAGCGCGCCGGTCCGCACGGTGCGGGCTGGCTCGAAAGTGGTGCGGATGGCATCGGGCCAGGCGGCGTACTTCCGCTCCGGCACCTTGAAGGCGATGTCGACGTACTCCGCCGGATCCTCGCCGGCGGCGCGGATGCGCTCGACCACGGCGGCGAGCCGGTCCTGGTCCCAATCGACCCGCTTCGGCAGATCGGTAACGATGGTGAACTCGCCCTCGTCGAAGCGGACCGTGCCGGTGTCCTTGGCATGTGCCTGACGCATTTCGGCGGCGCGGGCGGCGAAGCGGGCTTCCAGCGCGCTGTCGAGCCGGGCCTTCGAAGCCTTGGTCTGCGTCAGACGCTCGTCGACGTCATGCTGCAGGCTCGCGAGCAGATCGATCGGCAGTCGGGCGATCTCCTGCAGGGCAAGCCCTGGCAGATCGTCGACGGTGGGCACGTTCGAGGGGAACGGCATCGGAGTGGCTCCGCGATAGGAAAATTGAGGTAGCGGTGTGCTCGCTACGCTGCTGCGGCGAGATCAGGTTGACCCGAGGCGGCGACGAGCCGTGCGAGCGCAGCCGGCGCATGGGCCGGTTTGCGACGGGCCACGGCGAGATAGGCGAAGCGGTCGGGCTCAAGCCGCAATTGCACGAGGTGAACGAGGTCCGCCTCGAAGGCGGAGAGCGCCGCCTGTGCGAGGCCGAGGAGCCGCTGGCGGTCCGGCTCGCCGAACCGAGAGATCCCCGGGCCGATGTCGATGCCGAGGAAGCCACGGTGATAGACGAATGTCTCGCCGACATTGGCCTGAGCGACCCAGGCGAGGAACGCGAGGTCGTTCACCGGCTCGCCGACATACGGAACGGGATGACCCTGCATCGGATCGATCTGCAGCCTCGCCATCTCAGGAGGCCTTCCTGAGGGCCGTGCCCTGCTGGGTGCTCTGGCAGACACGGCCGCGCTCGTAGGCCTCGACGGCGTCTAGCTGATAGACGACCCGGCCGCCGAGCTTGACGAAGGCAGGGCCCTGTCCCGCCCAGCGCCAGCGCTCCAGCGTGCGCGGAGAGATCTTCCAGCGGTTGGCGAGCTCGATCTGGTTGAGGTGAATGGGAAGCATGGTCATGCCGCTTTCCTATTGGGGCTGCAGCGGGACGGATCGGCTTCCATCTCGGCGATGAAGGCCAGCACCTTGTCGACCGTCGCCAACGTCGGCGAGCGGCCCCGCCTGAGGTTGAGGACGAAGGTCGGATCGCCTGTGGCCTGCCGGCCAAACTCGGTGGGCTTGAACTCGGAGGCTGCCAGGAACGCCTCTACCCGCTCTCGGAACTGGCTACTGATCGTCGACATCGAGGGTTCCTGTGGCCGCCCGTCTGATAGGATCAGTTAACGCCTGGTCCTCCCATTGCGTCAAACAGAAAAAGTTGCTAATTGCCTATCTCCAACAGGAGCAGGGACAGCGACCGATGAATCTCGATCCCATCCGACTGAAGGTGCTGGCGCTGGTCCGCGACCGCGGGACCAATCTAAAGAACGCATCGATCGCGATCGGCAGGAATGACGCCTACCTGCACCAGTTCGTGATGCGGGGAACGCCGAGGGTTCTAGCCGAGGACGATCGTCGCAAGCTTGCGGCGCACCTCGGCTGCGACGAGAGCGAACTGCGCCACGATGCGGTGCCACCGCGGAAGCGGCGCCGTAAGCCGCCGGCGGCTGAGCGGTCGAGCGATCTGGCACCCGTCGGCAGCTTGACGGCCGGCGGCGTTCCCGCTGGCTTCGGACGCGTGGCCGAAATCGACGTGCGCGCTTCAGCCGGGCCCGGCGCCATCCACGAGGGCCTTGAGGAGGTCAAGCAGGTCTGGTTCTTCCCCGAAGGGATGATCCGTCACGAATTCCGGGCACGAACGGCAGACCTGCGCATCATCACCATCGACGGCGACTCCATGGAGCCGTTGCTCGCTAGCGGCGATCGGGTGCTGATCGACATCAGCCAGCAGATCCCGGTGCCGCCCGGCATCTTCGTGATCTGGGACGGGATGGGGCTCGTGGCCAAGCGCATCGAGCACGAGCCGAACTCCGATCCGCCGATGGTGGTGATCAGGTCGGTAAACCCCGAGTACAAGACCTACGAGCGGAGCGCCGAGGAGGTTCATGTCGTTGGGCGCGTGGTGTGGACTTCGCGGCGGCTGTAGATGGGTGGCTGAGGACACCATGACAGAGCAGCACACTTTGGCCGATCGCCTGCGCGCCCGAGCGCGGCAACTCGGCCTGGCGCCTGCCCATGTTGCCACGATGGCGGGCGTGAATCGCTCGTTCGTCTACGACATCCTCCGAGGCCGCTCCGCCCGACCCAGCATCGACCGGCTGGCGGACGTCGCACTGGTCCTGAAGGTGGACCGCGATTGGCTGATCCATGGCATCGGCGCGGTCCAGGGCACGTCCCCATTCGTGGAGAATCCCGACGACGCTTTCATGGCGATCCTTTTCGCCACTGCGCGGGCGCCGACGGAAGGAAGGGCAGTCTGGGCCGGCGAAGGCGAAGCGTCCCGCCAGGACTATCACTTCCGCCGGTCGTGGATTCGCAACACGCTGAAGACGAGCCCGTCGCAACTGCGCATCATGCACGTCAAAGGGGACAGCATGGTGCCGACGCTGCTGAGCGGTGATGCCGTCCTCGTCGACATGAATCTCCGCAGCCCAAACCCACCCGGGATCTTCGTCCTCGACGACGGGATCGGTCTGGTCGCAAAGCGTCTCGAGCACATCGCGAACAGCGATCCGCCAGCCATCCGGGTCATCTCCGACAACAAGCACTATCCCGAGTACGAGCGTACGGCCGACGAGATCCACATCGTCGGCCGCATCCGGTGGTTCGCACGGGAGATTTGACGGTGGGCAACGCCGGGGCACGGAGTATTCGGAGTCGCATCCGAAACCACGAATGATTAGCGGACCGAACACGAGCCGAATTCGGATCCGCCGATGGTGGTGATCAGGTCGGTGAACCCCGAGTACAAGGCTTGTGAGCGCAGCGCTGAGGAGGTGCACGTCATGGGGCGCGTGGTGTGGACGTCGAGGCGGCTGTGATGTCGCGTTGATGTGAGGAGCCATCGATAAGCAACGGCGCCGGCGCGTGGGGAGCAGTGGATAACCCTCCGTTCGCTAGCTGTCTTGCTCCGACTAAACCCTCGGCCTCTCACCGGTCTTTGGCGAACATAACGCAGACCTTCTCCTATTTTCTCAGCAGAGCACGTCACAAGGACTTCAGAGAACAAAGTCGGACCCTGTGAGGTTGACGAGACCCGTGAGCTGGATGCGGAAGTCGGCGATTCCGTCGCCGTTGACGTCACCGTCGACGAAGGTCTTGTCCAGCTGGGTGCCGGGCAGGTCGTTCTGCGTGAAGCGCAGCTGTCCCTTCACGCCGGAGAACGCCGTGTTGCCGATGAAGCTGAAGGCGGTGTTGCCCGGCGCGCTGCCGTTGGCGTCGATGGTGGAAAGGTCGATGTCGTCCACCAGGTGGACGAAGTCGCGGATGATGTCGCGATCCGCCCCGAGCCCGATCTCGGAGACGTCGTTGTAGTCAAAGACGTCGCCACCGGCGCCGCCGGTCATCTTGTCGGCGCCCTGGCCGCCGCGCAGGATGTCGTTGCCGCCGCCACCGTCGAGGTCGTCCTTGCCGGAAAAGCCCGACAGCGTGTTCTTGCCGGCGTTGCCGGTCATCTTGTTGTCCAGGGCGCTGCCGGTGCCGTCGAGATTGGCATTGCCGAGCAGGATCAGGTTCTCGATGCCGACAAAGTTCGTCAGGGTTCGGTCGATCGTCGAGGTGATGGTGTCGACGCCCGCGTCGTCTTGCAGCGTGTTCGCGGTAGCTTCGGTATTGAAGAAGAAGCTTCCGAGCACGTAGGTGTCGTGGCCGACGCCACCCTTCAGCGTCTCGACACCGCCGGTAGCGACCAGCGTGTCGTTTCCGTCGAGCCCCTTCAGGGTATTCTTGCCGGAGTTGCCGATGAGGACGTTGTCGAGCGCATTGCCGGTGCCGTCGATGTTGGCGTTGCCGAGCAGCGTCAGGTTCTCGATGTTCCAGGAAGGCAGCAGCGTGCGGTTGATGCTCGACGTAACGAGATCGGTCCCGCCGCTGTCGACGCTGATGTAGATCGGGCCAGTGGTATTGGCACCGAGAACATAGGTGTCGTCCCCGCCCCCTCCGGTGAGATGATCGCCGTGCCCGGCAATCAGCACGTCGTCGCCCGCTTCGCCTGACAGCGCATCGCTGGCCGAGTCCGACGAGCCGATGAGGGTATCCGCCCCCGCCCCGCCGAACAGGTCGTCTATCCCCGCGGCGCCGTCGAGAGTGTTGTTGCCGGTGTTCCCCCAGATGTAGTTGTTGGCCCCGTTGCCGAAGCCATTGATAGTCGCACTCCCCGTCAGCACGAGATACTCGATTGCCGTGAACGACGTGAGCGATCGTGTGATCGAGGATGCGACGGTATCCGTCCCGCTGGTGTCGTGGATGAAGTCGTTGTCGGCACCGAGTTCGTAATCGTCGTTGCCGCCACCACCGAAGAGCGAATCGAGACCGTCTTTTCCGCTGAGAAAGTTGTGGCCGGAGTTGCCGGTGATCACGTTGTCGAGCGCGTTGCCGGTGCCGCTGACGGACGAGCCACCGACCAGCGTCAGGTTCTCGATGTGCGCATACCCTGCGAGACTGCGGCCGCCGGCGGAGGTGATCGTGTCCGTGCCACCCCCGGCCGCCTCCACCACAACGTCGAACTGGTCGGAGAGCACATAGGTGTCGTTGCCGAGTCCGCCGATCAGCGTGTCGGTGTTGGAGTAGTTGTCGATGCCTCCGTAGAGGACGTTGTTGCCGGCATTGCCTGTGATGGTGTTGGAGAGTGCGTTGCCGGTGCCGTCGATGTTGCCGACGCCCAGCAGCGTCAGGTTCTCGACGGTGCCGTGCGGCGCGAGCGAGCGGCTGATCGTCGATGTGATCGTGTCGATGCCGCCGGTGTCGAAGGTGGCGTCGTTGCCGTTGCCGAGGACGTAGGTGTCCTTGCCGTCGCCGCCTTCGAGCGTATCGGTGCCGGCGCCGCCGTCGAGGACGTTCTGGCCGTCGTTGCCGACGATCCGGTTGGCCGCACCGTTGCCGGTGCCGTTGATGTGGGCGGAGCCGAGCAGCGTCAGGTTCTCGACGTCCGTGTAGGAGACGAGCGAGCGCGTGATCGTCGAGGTGATGGTGTCGGTACCACCGCCGACAAACTCGATCACGACGTCGTTGCCCGCCCCGAGCATATAGGTGTCGTTGCCCTGCCCGCCGGCGAGGAAGTCCGTGACGGCATCCACGCCGCCGTCGAGGACGTTCTTCCCGGAATTGCCGCTGATGGTGTTGGCGAGCGCGTTGCCGGTGCCGTCGATGTTGGCGTTGCCGAGCAGGTTCAGCACTTCGATGCTGCCGTGCGGCGCCAGCGAGCGGCTGATCGTCGAGGTGATCGTGTCGGTGCCGCCGGTGTCGGACGTCACGTCGTCGCCGTCGTTGCCGAGCACGTAGGTGTCGTTGCCGAGGCCGCCGAACAGCGAATCGGTGCCACCGGCGCCGTCGAGAATGTTCTTGCCGGCGTTTCCGGTGATCGCGTTGTCGAGGCCGTTGCCAGTGCCGTTGATGTTGCCGTTGCCGAGCAAGGTCAGCCGCTCGACGTGTGCGTAGGGCGCGAGCGAGCGCGTGATCGTCGACGTGATGGTGTCGATGCCGCTGTTGAAGCTCTCGACGACCAGGTCCTGCGCGTTGCCGAGCACGTAGGTGTCGCCGCCATTGTCGCCCTGCAGCGTGTCGACGCCGGCACCGCCGTCGAGGATGTTCGCTCCGTTGTTGCCCTTGATCAGGTTGTCGAGCCCGTTGCCGGTCGCATCGAGGTTGAGGTTGCCGTCGAGCAGGATGTTCTCGACACCGACGTAGCCGGCGATCGAAACGCTGACGGTGTTCGAGATGGCGCGGTCCAGCCCGGACGTATCGACAACGGTGTCGAGGGCGTCGTCGACGAAGGTGATGAAGTAACTGTCGTCTCCAGCGCCACCGTACAGGCTGTCGGCGCCCTCGAAGCCAACCAGGGCGTTGTCGCCGGAATTTCCGGTGATGACGTTGTCGAGCGCGTTGCCGTAGCCGGCGACGTCGTCATTGCCGTCGAGGATCAGGTTCTCGATCGTGGGCTTCTGCTCGAGCGTCGCCCCTTCCACCGACCTCACCGTGTCGATACCGCCGGCGTCGATGATCGTGTCGCTGTCGTCGTCTGGACTGAGAACGTACGTGTCGTCGCCGAGACCGCCGTCGAGGGTGTCGTCGCCGAGGCCGCCCGTCAGTTCGTTGTCGCCGGCGTTGCCGGTGATGGTGTTGTCGAGGTCGTTGCCGGTGCCGTCGATGTCGGCGGTGCCGAGCAGCGTCAGGTTCTCGATGCCCGCGAAGAAGGCGATGCTGCGGTCGCCGGTCGACGTGACGGTGTCGAGGCCGCTCGTGTCGGTGCAGACGCCGCCATAGTTGGAGCCGAGTTCGTAGAGGTCGTCGCCGGCGCCGCCCTGCAGCGTGTCGGCGACGTTGTCGTTGCCGCCCCTCAGCGTGTCGTCGCCGTCGCCGCCGATCACGGTGTCGGAGCCGAGGCCGCCGTCGAGGACGTTTTCGCCGCTGTTGCCGGTGATGACGTTGTCGAGGTTGTTGCCTGTCCCGTCGATGTTGCCGGCGCCCTCTAGCGTCAGGTTTTCGACCTGGGAGAACGAGGCCAGCGTGCGGGTGATCGTCGACGTCACCGTGTCCGTGCCGCCGCCGGCTCCCTCGGCGACGGTGTCGCTGTCGGCGCCGAGGACATAGGTGTCGTCGCCGGCCCCGCCGATCAGGATGTCGTTGCCGCCGCCCCCGTCGAGGACGTTGTCGCCGGAATTGCCCTGAAGGAGGTTGACCAGCGCATTGCCGGTCGCGTCGACGTCGGCGTTGCCGAGCAGCGTCAGGTTTTCGATCGTCGCGAATCCGGCGAGCGAGCGCGAGATCGTCGAGGTGACCGTGTCGAGGCCGGCGCTGTCGAGGATGACGATCGCGGCGGTGTTGGCCGCCAGCACGTAGGTGTCGCCGCCCGCCCCGCCGTCGAGCGTGTCGGCCCCGACCGCGCCCACCAGCGTGTCGGCGCCGTCGCGGGCGGTGAGCCTGTCGTCGCCCGCGCCGCCGTCGAGATGATCGGCGAGCAGCCCGGCGGTGAACACATCGGCCCCGGTGTTGCCGACATAGTTGAACGAATCCGTGCCGAACAGCAGGGCGTCAAGCGCAGCTGTGTCGTTCGCTATCATCGCCGCATAGAGGGCTGCGGCATCGATGTTGAGGCCGGTGACGGTCGCGCGGACGATGCCGTCTGCCGCAGAGGTGATGACGAAGCCGGTGATCGTGCCCGACACAACGCCGCCGAACGGGTTGAACACGAGGTTGCCACTGGCGGAGAGCAGCGTGATTTCGGTGGCGCTGCCGAGCGTCAGATTCGGATCGAGCGCGACGAACTGGGTCGGCGCATTGTCGAGCGGATCGATCACCCCGTCGCGCAGGAAGTCGACGAGCTTCAGGTCGCTGCCGGTCGGCGACGGCGAGGTGACGGTGACGACGATCGCCATTGCGCTTACCGATCCTTCTTTTGAGCACTCCGGCGAAAGCCAGTATGCCGTGGGTTGCATTCAAGGCGACGACCTACACACGGGAAAGCACGACCCCCGGGCTACTGAAGCTGCCCTGCCGGGGGCCATTCCGCTTAAGTCTGAAGAAAAGTGCCACCCGCCGCTGTCAGCGGGCGGAGTGATCCACTCATCTTCTGATGGCATCGAACGGCGCGCTCAGTCGAACCCCGTGACAATGATAGCCCTCGTACGAGTGCAAAGATATGACTCGTCACACTGCCTCTTCTCGCGCATCGTCTGTCTACATTGCCAGCGCCGCCTTTAGCGCACCATTTGCAGGACGAGGAGAATATTTAAGGCGCCGCCCTCGAAGACATCGATCTGATCCATGTCTTCCCGGTGTCGCATGATCCATGATCGTAGGCGATGCATGAAATATCACCAATACGATGGGTGTACAATTTCGATTTTTTCTGAATGATTGCGCAGAGATACGGAGCGCCAGCGATTGTACTTGTGGCGACAAGATAGATGGGTAGCGTTTCGTTCATGCGAAACGTCTCCGATCCCTTTACCGCACCAGGGCCGAATGCACTTCGCCCTGACCTGATGAGCGACGCCGAGCGGCTCGACGAGGCCGCCGGGCTCCTCGCGCTCGCCGTCGTCCGTCTGCGCCGGCGCCGCGACGGTGTGTCCGCGGCTCGCTCTCGCGACGGTGGAGAGAGTTGCCTTCACTTCCTCCCCGACCAGAGCGGTCATGTCGATCCGCAGTCGACGGAGACCGAAGATGAGTGACCCCGTGCTGGCGCGCCTTGCCGCCATCAAGACCACCCCAACGCCCGAGCTGAAGACGATGTGGCGCGAGCTCTATGGAGTGGACGCGCCGCTCTACAATCGCCGCTACCTCGAAAGCCGCCTGGCGTACCGCATCCAGGAACTCGCCTATGGGGGGCTGAAGCCGGCGACGGTGAAGCGCCTCGATGCACTCGCCCGCAGCGTCGAGAACATGGACCCGAAGACCCGGCGCATCCGCAACGACCGCAAGCCCATCGCCGGCACGCGCCTCCTGCGGGAGTTCCAGGGCGTCGAGCACATCGTGACGGTGACGATCGAGGGCTTCGAGTACCAGGGCCGTCCGTACCGGTCGCTCTCGGCAATCGCCCACGCCATCACCGGCGTGAAATGGAACGGCTGGGTGTTCTTCGGCCTGAAGAGCGCGGGGAGGGGAGCATGACCCGGTTGGCAACGACTGCGCAGCACGCCCGAAAGGTCGTGTCGAAGGTCCGCTGCGCGATCTACACCCGCAAATCGTCCGAGGAAGGCCTCGACATGGAGTTCAACAGCCTCGACGCCCAGCGCGAGGCCTGTGCCGCCTATGTCGTGAGCCAGAAGGCTGAGGGCTGGATCGCCGTTCCCGACCGCTACGACGACGGCGGCATCTCCGGCGGTACGCTCGAGCGCCCGGCACTGAAGCGGCTCATCGCCGACATCGAACTCGGCAAGGTCGACGTCGTGGTGGTCTACAAGATCGACCGGCTGTCGCGCTCACTGATGGATTTTGCCAAGCTGGTCGACGTGTTCGAGGGGCGCGGCGTCACCTTCGTCAGCGTCACCCAGTCGTTCAACACCACCACCTCGATGGGGCGGCTGACGCTGAACGTTCTGCTCTCCTTCGCCCAGTTCGAGCGGGAGGTGATCGGCGAGCGCATCCGCGACAAGGTGGCGGCGTCCCGCAAGAAGGGGATGTGGATGGGCGGCTCGGTGCCGCTCGGCTACCGGGTCGAGAGCCGGAAGCTCCTCATCCACGAGGAGGAGGCGGCGTCCGTCCACCGGATCTTCGACCGCTTCGTGAAGCTCGGCTCGATTATGCTGCTGATGCGGGAACTGGCAGCGGCAGGAATCCGCAGCCGCCGCGGGCATCGCCTCGACAAGGGCTCGCTCTACAAGCTGCTGAACAACCGGGTCTACATCGGCGATGCCGTCCACAAGGGCGTCGCCTATCCCGGCGAGCATCAGGCCATCATCGGCCCCGACCTCTGGAGCCGAGTCCACGCCATCATGGGTGAGAGCCCGCGGACGCGGGCGAACAAGACCCGGCTCTCCGGACCCTCGCTGCTGCGCGGCCTCATCTTCTCGCCGAACGGTGACGCGATGTCGCCGAGCCACACCCGCAAGGGCGATCGGCTCTACCGCTACTACGTCACCCAGTCGGTGCTGAAGCGGGGGCCGGAGACCTGTCCGGTGCGGCGCCTACCGGCGGCGGAGATCGAGGCGGCGGTCGTCGAGCAGCTTCGCGGCCTGCTGCGCGCGCCGGAGCTGATCGTCCGGACGTGGATGGCTGCGAGGGCGCACGACGACCGCATCACCGAGGCGGAGGTCCGCGACGCCTTCGAGCGGCTGGACCCGACCTGGGACGAGCTGTTCCCAGCCGAGCAGGCGCGGGTCGTCCAGCTTTTGGTCGAGCGCGTCGACGTGAAGACCGACGGCATCGCGATCCGGCTCCGCACCGGCGGGCTTACGGCGCTGCTTGCGGAACTGCGGGCGCTTGCGGACCAGCGGGTGGCAGCGTGATGGCGAAGGGCGCAATCCACAACGACGCCGGCTCGCTCACGGTCACCGTGCCGATAACCTTCAGGAAGCGCGGCGGGCGGAAGCACGTCATCTCGCCGTCCGGGGCCGACGCGTGGGCACCGCCGCGGGCACGCGTCGACAATGCCATGGTGAAGGCGCTCGCCCGCGCACACCGCTGGCGGAAGCTGCTCGACGCCGGGCGCTATCAGACCGTTCGTGATCTTGCCGAGTCGGAGAACATCAACCCGTCCTATGTGGCTCGCACTCTGCGTCTGACGCTGCTAGCCCCTGACATTGTGGAGGCGATCCTCGATGGGCGGCACGATCCTGAGCGCGTCACACTCGATCGCCTGATGGAGCCGTTCTCGGTGGTGTGGAGGGAGCAGGATCGTTGACCCAAGCGGGATGGCTGCTTCGCGCCGCCATTTCAGCGGTTCGACTGTGGATCGTGAGACCCAAGAAGCGACTGTTCGATCAGACGCCGTCCCAATGTCCGCGGTTAGAGTGTAACATAAAGCGCGGCGGGCAACCCGCGTTTTTGAACGCGGATACAGTTACTCTTTATTAAACCAAGCGTAGGACGACAAGCTAAATGACCAAGCCCGCAAACCAACAAACGGATGTGCCAACGGTGGAACGTCACTATAATACCCGCAATTTTGGAACAAGGCCCAGCAGCCGCTGACAAGAGAGGTCATCGGTGTCGGACGACCTAGACGATTTCATCCAGCTTGACCGCACCTTCCACGACCTCGCCATGAGCGAGGACGAGGGAGAGAATGTCGAGCTTTTCCGGTTGATGCGTGGAGAAAAGCCCGCGCAATGGGCCGACCTGCTCGCGGAACCCCGCGTCGTGCTGCTGTCCGAGGCAGGATCGGGAAAGACGACGGAAATCAGGCATGTTTGCCGAGGTCTCCGGCAGTGCGGCCAGCGGGCCTTCTTCCTCCGCATCGAGCACTTGGCGATCAATTTCGACGGATCCTTCGAGGAAGGAAGTCCGGAGGAATTCGAAGACTGGATAGCGTCCGGCGAGGATGGCTGGCTACTCCTCGACTCCGTGGACGAAGCCAGGCTGAAGGACCCGAAGGACTTCGAGCGGGCGATCAGGACGATGGGCCGCAAACTGCGCGGCGCCTTGCAGAACGCACACATAGTCATCACGAGCCGGAGCGAAGCTTGGCGACCCAAGACGGATCTCCTTCTCTGCGAGACCCACCTGCCGTGGACCCCGCCGGCGACCGCGCCCGGCGAAGACCAGGAACCGGACGAAGCCGGCACGACCACCACTGGCGCAACGCCTAAGCTGCGCAAGTCAGTCTTTCGAATGGTCGCGCTCGACGATCTCGCTGGCTCGCAAGTCGATCGCTTCGCGGGAGCGAAGGGCGTACTCGACGTTGCCGCCCTGAGAAAGGCGCTGGACCGCGCAGAGGCTTGGTCGTTCACGACCCGGCCGCTGGACCTCGCCGAGACCATTGAGTTCTGGCTCGCGAACGGCCGCGTCGGGTCGCGCCTCGAGCTGCTGCGCGCCAGCATCGAAAAGCGTCTGGAGGAACGGGATCAGGACCGTGCCGACGCCAATCCGATCTCGAAGCAACGCATTCGTGAAGGTGCGCGTCTCGTCGCCGCGGCTTGCACTTTGGCGAAGGAGTCGGCGGTACGCGTCCCCGATGGCCAGAAGAACGTTCGCGGCCTCGACATCAAGCAGGTGCTTGCCGACTGGGACGACGCCGAATGCCGCGCGTTGCTCACTAAACCGATCTTCGACGAGGGTGTTTACGGCACGGTGCGGTTCCTCCACCGCTCGGTCCGTGAGTTCCTGACCGCCGAGTGGCTCCATTCTCTGCTGGTCGACGAAGGCTCCCGAGCGCGCGTGGAAAACTTGTTCTTCAGGCGGCAGTACGGGCTCGAGGTGGTCGTCCCCACGATGCGTCCGGTACTACCGTGGCTGGCGATACTGGACCAGCGGATCCTCGAACGCGTTATGCGCCTAGCCCCCGAGGTCCTCTTCGAGGGCGGGGACCCCGAGCAATTGCCGCTCGAAACCCGGATTCGAATCCTGAGGGAGTCCTGCGAGCAACTTGCTCAGCCCGCACATGGCCGCAGCATCACCGAATATTCGGCCGTGCAACGCTTCGCCAACCCTGATCTCGACGGCATTATCCGAGAGCTCCTCGAGAAGCACAAGGACGATGGCGACATCGTCTGGTTCCTGCTTCGAATGGTCCAACAGGGCGGGATCGCGACGCTCGCCGACAAGGCGAAGCACTTCGCCTTGTCGGCCCGGTCGAAATACACGCGCATCGCCGCCATCCGGGCGACCATAGAGGTGGGGTCGCCTCAAGACGTTGCCGATGTCCGCAAGGCGTTCGTCGGGGAGGCACCGCCGCTACGGCGTAGTTGGCTCGGCGAACTTCTCGAAGGGCTTGGCCACGCGCCAGCCGACGTGGAGTGGCTCCTCGCGGCACTCGAGCTAGCCGGCCCCAAGAAGCAATTCGAGACCGATCAACTCTCCGAAGCGCTCGCCGGATACATCGCGTCACTTCCGCCTGAAGCGTTCGCGCCGTTGCTCGAAGGCGTGGGTAAGCTCCTGAACCGTCGGCCCGTCATAGAGAAGCAGCATTGCGAGATATCCAATAGATACAGCTGGCTTTGTCAGGCCGCCGGTCAGATCATCATGAGGATGATCCGAGGCCGCAATCCGGAGACGCTTAACGAGGCGGCACTGTCGATGCTGCGTAAACTGCCGGTCGCCGAGGACTACGATCGTGGCTTATTTGAAAACATACGCAAGGAGCTACCAGCACTGGTCCGAGGTTGGCCCGAACTAAACAGCGCACTGTTTTGGTACAGCGTAACCGAGGAACGTGCGCGGCGGAAGATCAAGAGTGGCGAGCGGCTCACCGACTACTGGCTCGTGTCGATCTTTGGTTCTTATTGGGCCTTCGACGGCTCGGACTTTGAATATGTGATTGAACAGATCGCAAAGCGGCCGCTAACCGACGACAAGCTGACAGCTCTCTCGCTTGCGGTCGCGCTGTACTGCCAAAACGGCCGGCCGCGTGCTTGGCGGGATCGTCTGAAAAGTACAGCGACCATTGATCCCGAAGTCGAGGCGGAGCTCGGGAAGCTGCTCAATCCACCCAAGGGTGCTACTTCCGGGTTCAAGCGCCAGCAGGCAGCTTGGAAGCGACGGTCCGACCGAGAGGCAGCGAAAAAAGCGAGGGCCAAGGAAATGGCGAAGGCGATCCTCGCGGGTCGCATCGCTACCATCCGGGACTTTGGTCGGCCTGGCTTGGTATCGAACGACCAAGCATATCTTCATGAGAAGATGCGAAGCGGCAATCGCCAGCACAACCGGTGGACCGACGGCAACTGGCGCTCCCTCGTAAAAGACTTCGGCGAGGACCTCGCGCAAGCGTTCCGTGCAGGTGCCATCGGCTATTGGCGACAGAACACGCCTAAGCTACGCTCGGAAGGCGCGGTGGCCAACTCGACGCCATTCAGTACTATTTTTGGGCTCACCGGCCTCGCCATCGAGGCACGGGAGACCGAAGGCTGGCCATCGGCCCTGAGCGAGCAAGAGGCAGAGATCGCCACCCGCTACGCCCTTCAGGAGCTGAACGGCTTTCCGACCTGGCTGCCGCAGCTGAACAAAGCGTTCCCCTCGCAGGTCGTCGATGTCATCCGCAGGGAGATCATGCATGAGCTGTCAACAGAGACGGCTGAAAGCGAAAGCAACTACGCGCTCTACGACGTCAGCTGGAGTGGCGATTGGATATGGGACCAGATCGCGCCGGACCTTTTACCAACGATACGCGCCAAGCGGCCCAACATCAGGAACCTCGGTTACCTGCTGGCGATCATAAACCGCTCGTCGGTGGACGGCGGGACGATCGCCGCGATCGCGTCCCGGAAAGCCAATGCAACGCACAATCTGACTTTCTCCCCGCTCTGGTTCGCAACGTGGGTCGGTATCGATCCCGATGCGGCGATCCCCGCGCTAGCGGCCCGCTTTGCAAGCATGCACGATCCCGCCGAGCAGACGAAGCTGGCGCTTGCCTTCGTCGTGGCCCTGCTCGGCGGCCGCTCGCAAGAAGGACGTGCGCGGCAGGCTTTCCGCACGGTAGAGCACATGAAGTCGCTATACCTCCTCATGGCCCGCTACATACAGCAGAAGGAGGACATCCAACGCGCTGGCACGGGCGTCTATTCGCCAGGTCTGCGAGACGATGCGCAGGACGCGCGCAACGCGCTCATAGCCTTCATCCGCGAGACCCCCGGCAAAGCGGCCTTCCTCGCGCTGCTCGAGATGGCGCGCGCGCATCCCGATCAAGAGAGCAGGCCCTGGATGGGCTTCCACGCGAAGGCGAAGGCTGCGGCGGACGCGGACGTCGACGCATGGACGCCTTCGCAGGTACGCGAATTCGCGAGTTTCCTCGTCGCAACGCCCGCGAACCATCGCGAACTTTGGTATCACGTCGTCGACAAGCTCGACGCGCTAAAGCAAGACCTCGAAAACGGCGACTCCTCGATCGCATCGATCCTACAGGCCGTCGACGAGGAAACAGAGTTCCGGAAGTTCGTCGGCGGATGGTGCCGCGACCGCGCCGCCGGACGCTACGCTGTCCCTCAGGAGGAGGAGCTGGCGGATGCAAAGCGGCCGGATCTCCGCTTCTTCGGGTTCGGCTTCGACGCGCCCGTGCCGGCAGAGCTCAAGATAGCCAACAAGTGGACGGGACCTCATCTTTTCGAACGATTTGAGGTCCAACTCTGCGGTGACTACCTCCGCGACGTCCGGTCAAGCCGCGGCATCTTCCTGTTGGTTTACCTCGGCAATAAGTCTTACTGGGACCTTCCCAATGGCCGGCGGGCCGACACGTTCGAGATGTTGCTCGACGAGCTTCAGCGCCACTGGACTCTCATCTCCAACGACTATCCGAGCGTCGAGGACATCCGCGTCATTGGAATCGACCTAACGCAGCGCGGCATCGGCACGAAAGCGGCCAAGGCTGCAAAAGCTGCCAAGAGTGCAGCGAAGGCATCGGGCAATGTTTCAAAACAAAATGTGGTAATGGAGCTTTGAAAATGAAATGTAGGATAGGGTGACCCGGGACGTGAAAAGCGTTGACAATCAAGATATTTCAGGTATTTCGGAAGTGCTCGCCGACCGCTATCGTGCCGGCGTCGGAGGCCGAATTCATTGGCTGACCTACCACCTTCACAAAGGTCGCGTAACGGAGTTTGGCGAAGCCCTCATCTGCGCTTTGGCTACCTGCGAAAATCGCTTGCCTGGCTTGGGCAAGCGTCTGGTCGATGAGCTGATCGATACGGCATATACCCCTTCGGCGCAGGACCCCGTGGCATGGAGAGCGGGCTTCCAGCAACTGCTGCAGAAGTTCGCCGAAATCGTGGTGCTTAGGGCGTTACTCGAAGCGTCTTGGCCAGCAGGCGCACAATTCCGGCATGAACCAGCCAATCCCACCTCCGGTCGCCGGCCAGAACTCGCCGTTGAACTCGAAGAGCGTGTCTATTTATTTGAGGTAAAATGCCCCTCCCTCGTTGACCATCAGACGGCACGGGGTGCGAATCCGCGACAGATCCCAGCCCGCTCCGCATTGGGAGATGCCCTTCGCGCCAACCCGGATTCAAGCGAGCCCGTCACCTGGCCTCGTGACAACGTCTTGAAGGATTTCCTCGAAAGTGCCGAAGACAAGTTCTCCGGCTTCTCCGCGAAGGATACCGTTGGTGTGCTCGTTGTTTTCTGGGACGCATATATGTATGAACCTATTTCGGCGCTAAACTACCCCCGATCAGGTTTGCTGACCAAGCACTCCTTTCATCAAGTAAATGGTGTGCGGGTCCCATTTGATGCTGTCGACGGGGTGATCATCATGAATCATCTCGCAGTGCTCCATGCCGGCGCGCAGGAGCAGGGTAACGCGCATAGGCCGGGCTATTTTCGGATCGATCATGTTGATGGAGGCCTGCCGAATGTCTGGTGTCAGAATATCGGCGGCGCGCAGCTCGATCCATTCCTGATGGAAGCGTTCGACGCCATTCCCGTTGAGGACGCGGGGCCAGTGGAGTACCGGCCTCACGAGTTCATTGTGTGGATCAACCTACCGGATTGATCGACGGTTCCCCCGCGCGCCAGAAGCTTTCACCAGCAGAGTGCTCAAGAGAATCGCGTACCGTAGTCTCGCCCCACCCCACGTCGCGAACGCCTGCAATTGGGCCGTTGACCGAACGTCGGCTTTCTCAGTTTCCTGGCCAGAACCGGACAGTCAGCAGACGGACGCGTGGTTCGCATCAACAGTTTGCCCGGAAGCAGACCTTCCAATCCCCTGAAAGGGGTCATGAGCTACTCTTCAGACGCGGCGCTGGCCGGCGTGTGAATTGCGACCGCACCAATTGGTCTCGGATATGCTACCGACGGAGCCGAGAGAAATTAGCCAGCTAGATCAACTGCCACGTTGGCGTCCCCATCGTCCCTCAAGCCATTGCGTCAGCGAAATGTACGCCGAGACGAGCCCGCAAAAACTGAATTAAATTAGCGAGTTACGTTCGCGTACCTTCGTCGCTGCGGTCCACAGCTCGGGAGAGAGCCGGCGGAAACGGAGACAAAAGGTCCCGCGACCGGTGCCGCGCGGTCCACAGCCCACCGTGGCAAAGTCTTGGTTTTCTTTGGCGTTTTCGCGTTTCCGAAAGTGCGAAGAGACGCTTCAGGAAAGCAGAATGGCGGAGGGAGAGGGATTCGAACCCTCGAGACGGTTTCCCGCCTACACACTTTCCAGGCGTGCGCCTTCAACCACTCGGCCACCCCTCCGTCGCCGCCCAACCGTACGAGACGGCCCGGCGAAGCGGCCGCACTATACGGTTCGGCCGGGTCGGTGCAAGCGGTTCCGCCCAAAGGCGCGAATTGGCGGACAGGCGATCGAGCGGGAGGCCCGATTGGGCCGCGCCCCGTGTGTCGCTGGTCCGTCCGCTCGATTGATCGGGAGCATGGCGGCCGCGGCCGGGGTGCGCGATCATCCATGCCGCCCATCGCCACAGGTTGGTGGTAGGGCAGGGCGATGATGCCGCAGGCTGGCGAAGGAGGGCGTTGGTCCGCGATGCAGCAGTCGCGCGTGGCCAGAGCGAATCGGCGAGAGACCCCGGTACGACTTCGGACGACTCCACCTTCTCAGCACCACTCCTTCCGAAGCCTGCGGCGCGGAACAGGCGCAGCCCGAAGCGACCTGCTCTTCCAGCATGCCAATTCCGATCAGGCGCAAGCGCCGGCCCCCAGCCAGAGGCGATGATGGCAGATACGACCGACACTCACGAACCAGATCGGCACCCGGTGGAGGCTTCCCAGGCGGACGTGATGGCCTTCCTGCTCGCCACGGCCGCAAGAGGAGGCGCGCCTGCCACGACGGTCGAGACCCACGGCGCCGTCGTCGTGCTCGCGGGTCCGGACGTCTACAAGATGAAGCGGGCGGTGCGCCTTCCGTTCATGAACCTCTCGACCCTGGAGTTGCGGCGCGTTGCCTGCGAACGGGAGGTCGAGATCAATTCGACCTTCGCGCCGTCGCTCTATCTCGGCACCGTTGCCGTCGTGCGCCGGCCCGACGGGACGCTTTCGCTCGGCGGCGAGGGTGTGCCGGTCGAGTGGCTGGTGCACATGCGTCGCTTCGACGAGACCCTCACCTTCGACCGCGTCGACGACCGCGGCGGGCTCGATCCCGACCTCCTCCGGGAGACTGCCGCCGTCATCGCCGCCGCCCATGCGCGCGCGCCGGTTCGCCGCGAGGCGGACTTCGTCGCCCACCTTCGCGACGTCGTCGAGGAGAACAGCACGACCCTCCTGGGGATCGGCGATCTAGCCGATCCCGAGCGCCTGGAGTGGCTGGCCGGCGAAACACGGCGCGCGCTCGAGGCAGTCGCACCGCTGCTTCGCGAGCGGGCGAGCGCCGGCTATGTGCGGCGCTGCCACGCCGACCTCCACCTCCGCAACATCGCTCTCGTCGGGGGGCGGCCGACGCTGTTCGATGCGCTGGAGTTCGACGAGGACCTCGCCACCATCGACGTTCTCTACGACCTCGCCTTCCTCGTCATGGACCTCCTGCAGCGGGGCCGGGCAGGGGAGGCGAACTGGGTCTTCAACCGCACACTCGCCGAGGCACGGGACGAGGCCGGGCTGCCGGGAGTGGCAGCGATGCCGCTGTTCGTCGCCGTGCGCGCCACCATCCGCGCCAAGATCGAGGCGGTGCGGCTGCAGCAGACCGGCGAGGTCGGCTTCCGGGCCACCGCTGAGCGTTATCTCGCACTCGCCGAAGCGGCGCTGCGGCCGGTGCCACCGCGACTGCTGGCGATCGGTGGGCTATCCGGGAGCGGCAAGAGCTCGGTCGCGGCCCGCCTCGCGGCCCGCCTCGGGCCTCTGCCGGGCGCAGTGCACCTGCGCAGTGACGTCGAGCGCAAGGGCCTGCTCGGGGCGGGAGAGTTCGAGCGCCTGCCCGAGACCGCCTACGACCTGTCGGTGACGGAAGCCGTCTACGGCGTGCTGCACCGCAAGGCGGAAACGGTGCTGCGAGCGGGGCTGGCCGTCGTGATCGACGCTGTGCACCAGCAGGAAAGCGAGCGGCAGGCGGTGGCGGCCGTGGCGGAATGTCTCGAAGCGCGCTTCGACGGGATCTGGCTCGATGCACCGGCCGCCACCCTCGCCGACCGCGTCGCCGGCCGCCGGGGTGACGCCTCGGATGCGGACCGGCGGGTGGTGGCCGAACAGGTGGCGCGCGACAGCGGCCCGATCCGGTGGCACCGCGTCGACGCGGGTCGCTCCCTCGAGGTCGTGGTGGCGGACTGTGAGCGAGTCCTTGGCGTTGAGATGGCCTGACCCGGGCGCGTCGGCACGAGTGGGCAGGGTGGTCCACCCTGCCGCTACAGCAGCCCGCGGCTGGCGAGATTGCGCATCAGCGACGCGGCACCGAAGGTCCAAGGCGTGCATTCGGTGGAGAGGTTGACGCGATTGACGAGGGCGCCGAGCGTCGGCGTGGAGATACGCACGACGTCTCCGCGGTGATGGGTGAAGCCGCTGCCGGCCTCGCCGCGGTCCTTCACCGGCGCGAACATCGTGCCGAGATAGAGACAGAAGCCGTCCGGGTATTGATGGTGACGGCCTGCCGCGGCCGCGACAAGGCTCTCGGGCGACCGGCTGATCTTGCGCATCGACGATCGGCCATCGAGGCGGAAGCCGTCCTCGCCCTCGACCACCAGTTCCAGGTCGGCCGCGCGAACGTCGTCGATCGAGAAGGTCGCGTCGAACAGGCGGAGGAAGGGGCCGATCGCCGCCGAGGCGTTGTTGTCCTTCGCCTTGCCGAGCAGCAGCGCCGAGCGCCCCTCGACATCACGCAGATTGACGTCGTTACCGAGGGTCGCGCCGACGATGCGCCCGGCGCTCGAGACGACGAGCACGATTTCCGGCTCCGGGTTGTTCCAGGAGGAGGACGCCAGCACGCCAACGTCGGCGCCGAGGCCGACGGCCGACAGCGGCTGGGCCTTGGTGAACACCTCCGCATCCGGGCCGATGCCGACCTCGAGGTACTGCGACCAGGCCTTGCGCTCGATCAGCGCCGCCTTCAGCCGCATCGCCTCCTCGGACCCGGGCGAGAGGCGCGACAGGTCGGTGCCGATCAGGGCCGTCAGTTCGGCCCGCACGACTGCAGCGCGGTCGGGGGCGCCGCGCGCCTGTTCCTCGATGACGCGCTCGAGCAGGCTCTCGACGAAGGTCACGCCACAGGCTTTCACGGCCTGGAGATCGACCGGCGCCAGTAGCCACGGCCGGCTCTCGTCGCGATGGCGTTCGTCACTGTTGGCGATGATGTCGCCGACCGTGCCGATCGGCTCACCCGGTGCGGCCTGCGCTGCAGCGGCCGGATCCGATGCTTCGCAGAGGTCGCGCACGGTCGGGTGCGTCTTGCTTGTGATGTCCACCACCGCGTCGCCGCGCACCACACAGACACTTGGCCCGAGGCCTGGCCTGAAGACGCGGGCGATGAGAGTGCCCACGACGCCATCGTTGGGAAGCACGTCTGGTGCGGAGAAGACGGGCATGGACATGGCTCGAGTCGCTCCCGGGTGTGGCGGCGGATGACCGTTGCCGCAGACGTTATCGCGGGGGAGAGGGAGGTTCGAGCCCCGATGGCGCGCTCCTGTCTGCCTCGCGGCGCCGCCGGCACCAGGCGATGGAACCTCTTGGGTTGCTTCCGTGGGCTTCCTGGGCAAATCCTCGGCTGCGGGACCGCGTCTCCCGCCGACGCACAGTTCCGTTGTCGCGACGCGCCTCCAGGAAACCACTCATGCAGCCCAACACGATCAGAATTGCCGTCATCCCCGGCGACGGCATTGGCAAGGAAGTGGTTCCGGAAGGGGTGCGCGCCCTGGAGGCGGCGGCGGAGCGGTTCGGCATCGGCCTCGAACTCGAGCCGTTCGACTTCGCCTCGTGCGACTACTATGCCGAGCACGGCCGGATGATGCCGGAGGACTGGAAAGCACGGATCGGTGGCCACGACGCGATCTTCTTCGGCGCCGTCGGCTGGCCGGACACCGTCCCCGACCACGTCTCGCTGTGGGGCTCGCTGATCCAGTTCCGGCGGGAGTTCGACCAGTACGTCAATCTTCGTCCGGTGCGACTGATGCCCGGTGTGCCGTCGCCGCTCGCCGGCCGCCGGCCCG
Organism: Pseudoxanthobacter sp. M-2; assembly: GCF_046156265.1. Taxonomy (NCBI): domain Bacteria; kingdom Pseudomonadati; phylum Pseudomonadota; class Alphaproteobacteria; order Hyphomicrobiales; family Segnochrobactraceae; genus Pseudoxanthobacter; species Pseudoxanthobacter sp. M-2. Next base: position 367,470 of record NZ_JAWDIR010000043.1, on the reverse strand, counting down.
GCGACATCGACTTCTACGTCGTGCGCGAAAATACCGAGGGCGAGTACTCGTCGATCGGCGGCCGGATGTTTCCGGGGACCGACCGGGAGATCGTGCTGCAGGAGACGGTGATGACGCGCACGGGCGTCGACCGCATCCTCCGCTTCGCCTTCGATCTCGCGCGGACGCGGGCGCGCAAGCACCTCACCTCCGCAACCAAGTCGAACGGCATCTCGATCACCATGCCCTACTGGGACGAGCGCGTCGTCGAGATGGCAAGTCACTATCCGGACGTCACCTGGGACAAGTACCACATCGACATCCTCACGGCGCAGTTCGTCCTCAACCCGGACCGGTTCGACGTCGTCGTCGCCTCCAACCTATTCGGCGACATCCTGTCGGATCTCGGGCCCGCCTGCACCGGTACGATCGGTATCGCGCCGTCTGGCAACATCAATCCGGAGCGTCGCTTTCCGTCGCTGTTCGAGCCGGTACACGGCTCGGCACCGGACATCGCGGGGCAGGGCATCGCCAACCCCATCGGCCAGATCTGGGCGGGGGCCATGATGCTCGATCACCTCGGGCACCTGGAGGCCGCCGCAGCCATGGTGCGGGCAATCGAGGCCTCGCTCGTCGACGCGCACACGCGGACACGCGATCTCGGCGGCACCGCCGATACAGTCGCCTGTGGCAAGGCGATCGCGGCGGCAATCACCGCCTGACCTGCGCCACAGGGCCGGACGCCCCGGACTCCGATCTGCGCCATACCCTGTGCGTATATCGGGCATCGAAAAAATGTATTACAGCCGCGTCGCCGCGATCGTCGATGCTCCCTCCGGTTCCTAGGGGACCTTGTCGGGCCGCCACCGTGCCGGTCCGTCGCAAGACGCAAAAATGCGCGTCCGAGGGAGGAAATCGTGGGAAATTTCAACGCAACGCTGTTGCGAGCGGGTGTGCTTGCCCTGACGGTGGCCACCGCCGGTACGGCGCTCGCCGAGGGCGTGGACGAACTGCCCGAGCAGGTCCGCAACGACCTCTACAATCCCGACATGCTCGACCCGATGCAGCCCGTCGGCGTCAGCCCCTACCGCGACTTCAAGGCGAAGCGCCCGCCGCCGTGGAAGATCGGCTTCGCCAGCTCCTATGCGGGCAACACTTGGCGAGCCGACGAGATGAAGCGATTGCAGGAGACGCTGATTCCCAAGTGGAAGCAGCTCGGCATGATCAGCGACGTCGTGATCACGCAGTCGAACCTCAATGATTCGACGCAGATCCAGCAGATGCGCCAGCTCGTCGACCAGGATGTCGATGCCATCATCATCTGCTGCTCGAACCCGACGGCGCTGAACCAGACGGTGCAGTACGCCTACGAGCGCGGCGTGCCGGTGTTCTCGGCGACCGGCTACCTGACCTCGCCCTATTCGGTGAATTCGTCGGCGAACTTCGTCCTCGGCGGCTATATGATGGGCGAGTGGATGGCGAAGGAAATCGAGGGCACGGGCAACGTCCTCGTTGTCGAGGGCATCCCCGGCGCCTCGGCGTCCGACAGCCAGAACGTCGGCATCCTGAAGGCCCTCGAGAAGTATCCCGACATCTCCGTCGGCGGCACGGTCGCCGGCATGTGGACCGACCAGATCGCCCAGTCCGAGGTGCAGCGCTGGCTCGCCACCAACCCGGGCGAGCTCAACGGCATCATCATCCAGTCGGCTTCCGAGCTCGGTGCGCTGCGCGCGCTGAAGCAGAGCGGACGCGAGATGGTGCCGATCACGATCGGCGGCGAGCTCGGGGCGCTCTGCTACTGGCGCAAGAATCCCGAGTACATCTCGTCGACCATCCAGGCCTGGCCTCCGGGTGACGACTTCGAGATGTCCTGGAACATCATGATGCGCACGCTGCAGGGCCAGGGCCCGAAGGTGCAGTCGATCCTCACCTATCCGCAGACGCTCGACTTCGAGCAGCTGAAGACGGTGATGGGCGAGGACTGCAACGAGGACTCCGACGGCTGGTACAACGTCGGCATCGAGAAGTGGGCGAGCAAGGACTATCTCGACCAGTTCTTCCTGCGCCCGGCCGATCCCGAGGCCTACGACCCGAAGTCCCACTGAGGCAGACGCGCGGCGGACCGCCTGGCTCGCGAGCCGGGCGGTCTCGCCGATGTCGCACGCTTCACGACGCGCTCCGCCGGCCACCGGGAAGCCGCCCTCCATGTCCGTTGTCTCCGTCGAGCTCTCTGCCGTCCGCAAGACGTTCGGGCCGACCGTCGCGCTGAGCGGCGCGAGCCTGCGCGCCTTCGCCGGCGAGGTTCACGCCATCATCGGCGGCAACGGCTCGGGCAAGTCGACGCTGGCGAAGGTCATCTCCGGCGTGCTGATTCCCGACAGCGGCCAGGTCTCGATCCTCGGAAAGTCGGCGACGTCCCCCGTCGAGGCACGCGAGCTCGGTGTGGCCAACGTCTTCCAGGAGGTGCTGGTCGCCGACGAGTGCTCGGTGCTCGACAACCTCTATCTCGGCTCCGACGGCCTGTTCGGCGCATCGATGAACCAGGAGGAGAAGCGGCGAAAGGCGAACGCCCTCCTCGTCGACCTCCTCGGCGAGCCGCTCGACCTCGACACGCCGGTCGGCGAACTGCCGCTGTCGCTGAAGCAGTGGATCACCATCGGCCGCGCGCTGCTGACCGACCCGAAGGTGCTGATCCTCGACGAATCCTCGGCCGCGCTCGACTTCGATTCGACCGAGCGACTGTTCCGCAAGATGCGGCAGCTGAAGACGCGCGGCGTCTCGATCCTGATCGTCACCCACCGCATCGCAGAGCTCGTCCGCATCGCCGACCGCGCCACCGTGCTCCGCGACGGGCGCGACGTCGGCGCGCTGCAGAAGGAGGAGATCACCGAGGCCCGCATTCTCGAGCTCATCGCCGGGCCGGAGCGGGAAAAGGTGATGCACGGGGGCGCGATCCCGCAGCGCCAGTCCGCCGCGGCGCTGCTGCGCGTCGAGGAAGCGAAGGTGTGGCCGGATGCGCCGCCGATCGACCTCACGCTCCACCCGGGTGAGGTCGTCGGCATCATCGGCCTCGACGGCCAGGGGCAGTCGGACTTCGCCCGCGCTGTCGCCGGCGTCCAGCCGCTCGTGGCCGGACGCATCGCCCTTGTCCGCGACCACGTGGCGATCCCGATCACCGATCTTCAGAGCGCACGGGACAACGCGATCAGCTACGTCAGCGGCGATCGCAAGAAGGAAGGCATCTTCGCCAACCTGTCGATCTACGAGAACCTGCTGCTGCCGGTCTATCGCGCCTACCGTGCCGGCGGCGTCCTCAACCTCGTCAACCGCACGAAGCTCGATCCCATCTTCCGCTGGGAGACCGACAAGCTCTCGGTGCGGATGGGGGCACCGGAGAACCTCATCACCTCGCTCTCGGGCGGCAACCAGCAGAAGGTGCTGATCGCCCGCGCCTTCGCCGAGAAGCCGGCGGTGCTCGTCCTCAACGACCCGGCGCGCGGCATCGACGTCGGCGCCAAGCTCGATCTCTACCGCAACCTCCGGGACTTCGCCGCACGAGGCAACGCGGTCTTGTTCCTGTCGAGCGAGATCGAGGAGTTCCTCAATCTCTGCACGCGCGTGCACGTTTTCCGCAACGGTGCGATCTCGGCCGAGTTCGAGCCTCCGTTCGACGGCCACGCCATCCTGAACGCGATGTTCGGGCGCAAGACGACCGCGCCGCTACCCGGCGAGGCGCTCGCAGAGGAAGAGCGGCATTCGCATCACGCTGCCCCGACCGGAGAGGGCGGGAGCGCCGCGACGATCGCCACCACGTGGCGCGCGCCGGCCTTCGACGGTGGGCGTCCGGTGCCGCGGCCGGTACCGGTGGGCAGGCCCGCGCGGCCATCCGCCCGCGAGCACACGAACCGCGATGAGGCGAGCACCGCGACGCCCTTCGTGCTCGCGAGCCCCGCCATCACGCCGGGCGGCCGGGTACCGACGCGCTTCGTCGAGGACAGCCGGATCTCGCCGCCGCTCGCCTGGAGCGGCGTTCCGCAGGGCACGCGCAGCTTCGCCCTTGCGATCACCGACCCGGACCTGCCGGAGGCCTTCAACTTCCCGCGGGCGTTCGCCCACTGGCTGGTGCACGACATCCCGGCCGACGTGCGCGGGCTCGCGGAAGGTGCGAGCGGGACGGCGCTGATGCCGACGGGTGCGCGTGAACTTCCGTCCGACTTCGTCACCTTCAAGATCCCCGGCTTCGGGCGTGGCTACGGCGGCCCGTGGCCGCCGGACCGGGCGCACCGCTACGTCTTCACGCTCTACGCCCTCAAGGTCGCGGTGCTCGACATCGCCCCGGACGCCGGTCTGCCGGCGTTTTCGGCGGCCGTGCTGCCGGCGACCATCGATACCGCGTCCTTCGTCGCGGTGTACGGCCCCGCCGGCAAGCCTCTGCCGCGCCAGGTGGACGATCCTTCGCAATCTCTTCTGGTCGAGGAGGGCTGAATGAGTAGATTAGGCAGTCGAAAGAGCTTCGATCTCGAGTGGATCGAGAAATGGGCGCGACGCGTCAACGAAGACCGCATCCTGCCGGTCATCGGCCGCTTCTTCAACGGTCGTTTTGTTCTCGGCGTCGACGACACGGAATACCTGATCGAGGTACGGAGCGGCAAGATATCGCGGATTTCAGAGGGTCTGCAGCCGAATGACTTCGGCTTCGACTTCGGTCTCAAGGCGCCGGCGAGCGCCTGGGCGAAGTTCTGCCAGCCGATCCCACCGCCGATGTTCAACGACATCTGGGCGATGGCGCATCCGCTGCACAAGCAGCTGACCATCGAAGGAAACACGCTGCCGTTCTGGCAGAACCTGCGTGCGCTCACCCGCATGCTCTCGCTGATGAGAGAAGTCTGAGGGGACTGGGAACACCATGAACACCCATGATCCGATCGTCGGGCGTTACGTCTACGTCCAGTGCGAGGGCAAGACCTACCGCACCTACTATGAGGAGCACGGCGAGGGCATTCCGCTCGTCTGCCTGCACACGGCCGGCACCGACGGTCGGCAGTATCGCCACCAACTCTGCGACCCCGACATCACGCAGAATTTTCGCGTCATCGCTTTCGACATGCCCTGGCACGGCAAGTCGATCCCGCCCTCCGATTTCTATCTCATGGAGGACGAGTACAAGCTGACGACGAAGTTCTACGTCGAATTCATCGTCGCCTTCTGCCGCGCCCTCGAACTCAGGAAGCCGGTGGTGATGGGCCAGTCGATGGGCGGCAACGTCTGCCTGGCGCTGGCGCTGCGCTACGAGAACGAGTTCTCGGCCCTGATCGCCCTCGAGGCCTGTGATCACTCGCCGGGCTGGTGGATCGATCCGCTGCACCATCCCCACATCCACGGCGGAGAAGTCGTCGCGACGGCCGTCTTCGGCCTGATGAGCCCCGAGAGTCCCGACGAGTACCGCTGGGAGACGTGGTGGTACTACGCGCAGGGCGGCCCCGGCATCTTCAAGGGTGACCTCTACTTCTACAGCGTCGATTCCGACTTCCGCGACCAGCTGCACAAGATTTCCGGCAAGCTGCCGATCTACTTCCTCACCGGGGAGTACGATTTTGCCTGTACGCCGGAGATGACGGAGCGGACCGCGGAACGGGTGAAGAACTCCGAGTGCATCATCTTCTCGGGCGGCCACTTCCCGACGTCGGAAGACCCGGTGAAGTTCAAGGACGTGGTGACGCCGGTCCTGAAGAAGATCGTCACCAACGACCCGGAGCGGCGAGGGCAGGGAGGCCAGACCGCCTTCCGCCAGGCCAATCCCGAGGGGCGCTCGTCGGGCCGCGGTGACCGTCCGTCGGGCCGCCGCGTAATCGACCTCTGACGAGCGCGAGAGGGCGGAACGGGGCGATGTCCGAGCGTCGGAGTTCGAACACCACCTATCTGCTGGTGCCGATCCTGTTGATCGCGGTGCTGCTCGGCACCGCGGCCATCCGGGCTCCGAATCTCGTGTCGCTACCGGGTATCGGCAGCGCGATCATCGTCGCCGCGCCGCTGACGCTCGCCACCTATGCCCTGATGGCGCTCGCGGTCGCTGGCCGCGGCACCGTCGACCTCGCGGTCGGGCCGCTGCTCGCCTTCATCAACGTCTCGATCGTCAAACTCAACATGCTGGGCGTGGTGACGGGTCCCTTCGGGATCTTCCTCGTCGCACTCGGCATCGGGATGCTCTACCAACTCGCCTTCGCGCTCATCATCATCTTCGTGCGCGTGCAGCCGATCATCGTGGCGCTGTCGGGCTTCCTGGCCCTCACCGGCATCAATCTCGTCATCCTGAGGCGGCCGGGCGGCACGGCGCCGGAGTGGATGAGCTCGTGGGGCCTCGGCAACACGATCTTCTCGCCCGTGCTGCTGATCCTGGTGCTCGCCACCGCCGGCTGGCTGCTCTTCACCCGGTCGTCCTTCTACGCCAACCTCCGGCTGATGGGCTACGACGAGCGCGCCGCCTACACGAGCGGCGTGCGCATCTCGGTGGTGCGCATCGGCGCCCACCTGATCGCCGGGGTTTACGTCGGCCTCGCCGCGATCTGCTACACGGCGCTGATCTCGTCCGGGGACCCGACGCAGGGCACCACGATGACGCTGACCGCCGTGACGGCGCTCGTCCTCGGCGGCGTCGCCCTCTCCGGCGGCCGCGGCGGCGTCACCGGGGCGCTCCTCGGGGCGGTCAACCTGTTCCTGATCGGCTACGTGCTGGCGACCTTCAACTTCGGGGCGCAGCAGGCCTTCGTCACGCAGCTCTTCTACGGGCTGATCCTCGTCTGCTCGCTGCTGCTGACGCTGCTCGTGCCGATCATCGGCCGCTACATCTGGTTCATCTCGCCCTATGCGGCGTTCGTCGTGCTCGGCTGCGTCGTCGCCGGCATCATGCTGCACGTCGGAACGGCGGAGACCTATCTCACGGCCCCCGTCGGCGACGGGGCGGGGGTGGCGGCCGCCGGCGACCTCGCCACCCGCTTCCTGCTGCTGCCGCCGTCCGGCGACCCGACCTGGACGGGTCTCGCCGCACCGACGCCGCTGCAACAGGCCGTTCTCGCCCTCGTCGTGGTGCTGGGCACGCTGACCGTCGTCACCCGCATGGTGGTCGCCGAGGCGCTCTCCTACCGCGTCGGCCTGTTCCTCTACGTCTTCGTCGGATCGCTGATCCTCCTTCTCCTCCTGCTCGCGGGTCAGGGACATGCGGTCCGGGTCTGATCCGAGGGCGGGACGAGCACGGCAGGCGACGGCCCGCACGGTCCAGGGAGCACGCTGATGACCTTCCCGCGCTCGCTCGTCCTGCTCTGGCTGAACCTAGTGCTGACGCTCGTCGTGGCGGGCATCGGCTTCGGGCTCGGCTTCGCCCAGGGCCTGCCGGCCCAGCAGGTGATCCTCTACACGCTCGTCTCGGTGGCGGTGCTGTTCTGGGTCACCAACACGGTGGCCGTCGCCTTCGAACGGCGCCAGCGCGAGGAGGTAGCGCCCGTCGAGCCGTCCGCCGGCGCCGGCTCCGTCTGGTCGCGCAACCGGGTGCTGATCCTGGCGATGGCGGTCCTGCTCGTCGCCTATCTCATCGTCACCGCCACGGTGCCGTCATTTCGGACGCTGTCGAACCTCATCGCCTTCCTCGTCCTCGAACTCATCCTCGTGCTCGCCTTCAAGGTGAGCAAGGTCTTCGAGCACGGCCGCAGCGCCTTCATCGGCCTCATCGTGCTGCTCGCCCTCGTCGTCATCTCGTCGTTCACGATCAAGGGCTTCCTGTCGGAGGCGAACATCAAGGCGATCCTGCTGTTCGCCGCCTTCCTCGGTATCGCCTGCGTCGGCCAGACGATGGTGGCGCTGCTCGGCGGGCTCGACCTCTCGATCCCCTTCGTCATCGGCGCGGCCAACATCGGCCTCCTCTACCTCATCGGCTTGGGGGTCCCGTCGCCGGTCGCGGCCGGCATGGTGCTGGTGATCGGCGCCGCATTCGGCTTTCTCAACGGGCTCCTGTCCTACAAGCTGCAAGGACAGGCATTGATCATGACGCTCGGGACGGGCTTCGCCATCGCCGGGCTCGTCCAGATCATCACCTCGATCGGCTCGCAGTTCTCCGGCAACGTCTTCGGCACCGTTCCGGAGTGGCTCTCCAATCTCGCCGCCATGAACGGCCGCACGTTCGGCCTCGGGGTGCCGCCGACGATCATCCTGTGGATCGCCATCGCGATCATCGTGATCGTCGGCCTGCGCTACTCGACCTACGGCCGCAACATCTACGCGCTCGGGGGCAACCGGCGGTCGGCGAAGCTGATCGGCATCTCCGAGCTGAAATACTGGACGCTCGCCTACACGCTGTCGGGCTTCTTCGCGGCCCTCACCGGCTCGCTCCTCCTCGGCTGGAGTGGCGGCGGCTTCATCGGCGCCGGCGACCAGTACCTCTTCACCACGCTCGCCGCGGTCGTCATCGGCGGTACCTCGCTGATGGGCGGCTACGGCGGCTACGGCTTCACCGTCATAGGCGTGCTGGTGCTGCAGATCCTGAGCTCGTTCCTCATCGGCATCGGCCTCAAATACGAATGGCAGCAGTTCATCTTCGGACTGCTGATCCTGCCCATGGTCGCCCTCTACGGCCGCTCGCCGCACATCCGCGCGCAGGTTTGATGCGCATGCGGACGACCCGTCGAGCGACACGCGACACCACCGTCTAAGGGAACAGAAGTCCATGTTCGGAACCCTCTACGGCTCGGGCGACGTCGTCAGCACCTCCTATGCGGTGGCGACGATCGCCACGCTCGCACTCGCTGCGCTGGCGCTCGTCGGCCTGACCTGGACGTCGAGCCGGTGGCGGGTGCCGCTGGCGCTCTCCGCCATCGCGCTGCTGGCCGCCGGCTTTGCCTATCTCGACGCCGGCAAGGTGTGGCTGGCGCAGCAGCAGATGACGGCGGCGATGCGCTATGCCGGCTGGTTCACCGTCGTGCCGCTGCAGGTTGCCGCCGCCTATTTTTTCGCCCGCTGCCTCGGGCCCGTGAGCGTCGGTGTGTTCTGGCGCATCACGGTCGCGGCGATCCTGATGGTGCTCACCCGCTATCTCGGCGATGCGGGCTTCTTCAACCCGACGCTCGGCGTCCTGCTGTCGATGGCCTTCTGGCTCTACATCCTCGGCGAGATGTACTTCGGCTCAATGGCGGACTGGGTTCGCAAGGGAACGCGCCCGGTCCGCCTTGGCTGGTTCTGGATGCGCCTGATCATGACGATCGGCTGGGCCATCTACCCGGTGTTGCACTTCGTCGATGTCGTCATCGGCGTCGGACAGGCCCCCGCGGTCCTCGTCCTCTACAATGTCTCCGATCTCTTCAACCTCATCACCGTATCGATGATCGTTCTCGCCGTGGCGGGGCAGGAATCATACTGAAAAGCCGCGCGTGAGCGACAAACGGCCTGAAGCAAGAGGGTCACGACCATGATTGTCACCGATGCGATTGCTGTCCTGATCCTGCTGACGATCCTGGTCGCGATCGTCGTCTACCTGCTGCACTGGCTCTACCGGCATTCGTCGAAGGACCAGTCGTTCGTGCGCACCGGCCTCGGCGGCGAGCGGGTGGTGATGGGCGGCGGCGCCCTCGTCATCCCGATCGTCCACACGACGACGGCCGTCAACATGAACGCCATCCCGGTCGAGATCCGCCGTTCGGGCGAGCAGTCGCTGATCACGGCGAACAAGATGCGCATCGATCTCGTCGCCGAGTTCTTCGTGCGGGTGATCCCGACGCGCGACGGCGTCTCGATGGCGGCGCGCACCCTCGGCGACCGGACCCGTGATCCGATGTCCCTCAAGGAGGTCGTGCAGGGCCGCTTCGTCGACGCGATGTCCTCGGTCGCGGCGACGATGACGATGGAAGAGATCCACCAGAACCGCGCGCGCTACATGCAGGCGGTGGCCGACGTCGCCGCCCGCACCCTCGGCTCGAATGGCCTCGAGCTCGAGAACGCCTCGCTGACGAGCCTCAACCAGACCGACATCTCCGTCTTCAACCCGTCGAACGCGTTCGATGCTGAGGGCCTGACGCAGCTCACCGAGCAGATCGAGGAGCGGCGGAAGATCCGAAACCGCATCGAGAACGAGGCGCGCATCGACATCAAGCTTAAGGACTACGAGGCCGAGCAGCGCGCTCTCGAGATCGACCGCGACCTCGAGTACGCCCGCATCGAGCAGACGCGCAGCATCGAGATCCGCCGGGCGGCGCAACTCGCGGAGATCGAGGCCGAGCGCTCGTCCTCGACGATCAGCATCACCAACGCGAAGGTGCGGGCCGAGCAGGAAGCAGAGCGCACCCGCATCGCCAGGGACAAGCTCGTCGAGGCGGAGCGCATCAACTCCGAGAACGAGATCAAGACGCTGGAAATCGAGCGTCAGAAGGATACGGAGCTCGCCGAGATCGGCGCCCGTACCCGCCTCGAGACCGAGCGGCTGCAGACCCGCCAGAAGGTCGAGGCGGAGCGGATCGAGGCGGACCGCCTCGTCCGCGAGGCGGAAATCCGGTCGCGCCAGGATGTGGCGATCAGCGAGACCGAGGCGAACGCCGAGATCGAGGAGGCGAAGCTCGAGAAGGAGCGGGCGGTCGCCCAGAGCCGCATCGAGACGACGAATGCGATCGAGCTCCTGTCTGTCGAGAAGGCGAAGGAACTCAGAATCTCCAACGAGCTCGCCGCGGCCGAGGAAGAGAAGGCGATGATCGCCAAGCGCTTCGCCATCGACACCGAGCGCCTCAGCCGCGACGAGGAGTACACGTCTCGCGAGATCGCCAAGAACCAGAAGATCAAGCTCGCCGAGACCTCCGCCTTCCGCAAGGTCGAGGACGCCGCGATCGTCGCCAACCGCGAGGTCGACGAGCTGCGCATCGCCGCCCGCAAGTATGTCGACCGCTTCGAGATCGAGCAGGAGCTCGAGGTCGAGATCGTCGACAAGGAGCGGCTGATCGCCGTCATCAACAAGTCGATCGAGGAGGCCTACGCCAAGACCAAGGCCGCCGAGGCGCTGAAGTCGCTCGCCGCGATGGAGGAGCAGGTCGTCTCGGTGCGCGCCGAGGAAGTGGCGACCCGCGCCAAGACGGTCGACCTCATCGACGCCGCGGCCAAGGCGGAGCGCGAGGCCGTGCGCCTCATCACGATCGCCGCCGCCGACAAGGAGGCGGCCGAACACCGCGCGGCCGGAGAGATCGCCACCGCCAATGCCCTCGAGGTGCGCGCGGTCAAGGAGGCGGAGGGCCAGCGCGCCCTCAACGAGTCCGAAAACATGCGCTCCGAGGCGAGCCGCAAGAGCGCCGTCTACGAGAGCCTCGTCAACAACCTGCCGAGCATCATCCGCGAGACGGTCAGGCCGATGGAGAAGATCGAGTCGATCAAGATCCTGCAGGTCGACGGGCTGCCGGGGCTCAACAGCCCGTCGGAGACGGCGGGCGCCGGCGGCGGTGGCGGTGGCGGCGGCGGCAACATGACCGACCGCGTGGTCAACTCGGCCATGAAATACCGCACCCAGGTCGCCTTCGTGGACGGGCTGATGAAGGACCTCGGGCTGCCGATCGAGACCCTCGGCAGCGCCGGCGGAATGCAGTTCCGGAACTTCTCCGGCAAGGAAGACGGCGACAACTGAGCCTCGCCGCGGACTGAGGAGGGAGGAGCGTCATGAGCTCGCGACCGGAAGATGATCCGCTCGACCGCCACGCGCTCGTTGTCGCCGTGTGGCTCGCCGGCGGCTTCGTCGCGGCCACCCTGCTGTCGATCGGGCTCGACCGCGGGTCCTTCGTCCTGACGCTCTCGGCCTTCGGGGCGGCGCTCGCCGCCTTCATCGGCCACGTCATCGTCAACGAGGTGTTCCGCACGGTCTTCACCTCGCGCGAGCTCGGGCTCGGCCTCGTCGCCGCTGTTGCGGGCCTGGTGGCGATTGGCCTCGGCGGTCTCGTCTCGCCTGAGTTCCGCGCGAGCGGCTTCCTGCCGGCGAGCCTCGGTCTGATCGGCCTCGCCACGGCGGTCGTCGTCTACATGCTGATCCGCCACGGCGTGCGTGGCGCCTTCGACGCCTTCGACGTCATCCGCGACTTCCGCCGATGACCAGCCTCCTTGTCGTCCTCTTCGGTGTCACGGCCGCCTACGCGGTCTATATCGCCGCTCTGTGCGCGCGGCGGCGGCAGACGCTGGTCTTCGAGGCGGAGGGTCTTCCTGCCTGGACCTTCATCTTCGGATCGGCCGGGATCGTCTTCGCGGGCCTCGGCCTCGATAACCACCTCGCGCTCGCCGCCCGCTATGGCCTGCAGGCGAGCCACCTGGCGGTCGGCCTCGTGATGGTCGCCCTCGCCGGCGTGCTCGTGGTCAAGCGCGTCGTGCTCGCCGCCCGCCTCACCGGGATCGCCTCGCCCGGGGCTCTGATCGGCGGCTACTACGGCAGCGTCACGTTGCGGATCGCGGTTATGATGCTGGCAGCCCTCTATGCACTGCCGTTCTCGGCAGCCGCGCTGGCCAGCGTCGGCGACCTTCTCTCGAACGCCACGGCGGGCGCTCTGCCGCGCGCCGGCGTGATTGCCGTGGTCGCGGTCTTCCTGTTCCTGCCCTCGGTGCTCGGCGGCTGGCGCGCGATCGTCTATGTCGCCGCCGGCCAGTCGCTGATCGTCCTCGTACTCCTCGCCTTCCTCGCGGTGGCGGTCTCCGCCGATCAGAGCGTGCCCTTGTTCGGCGCCGCCATCCCGACCGCGGCCGGCATCCTGGCCGACCGGATACCGGGCGTGTTCCAGGCTTCCGCCGGCATCGGCAAGGAGGCGACGATCGGCGGCCTTTGGACGACGACCGGCATCCTTTCGGCCGCACTCGCACTCGCCGGCATCGTCCTCAGCCCCGCCTACCTGATGCTCGCGATCGGAACGCGCGCCCGCACCGCCATCGCCTTCAGCCAGACCTGGGTGACGGGCGGCATCGCCGCCGGGCTCCTCGTCGTCGGCACGCCCATCCTCGCGGCCGCCCTCGCTACGTCCGTCGGGGCCGATCCGGCCGCGGCGATGGCCGGGCTGGCGGAACGGCTCGCGGCCACCGAGCCACTGCTCGGCGTTGGCCTTCTGCTCCTCGTCGTGGGCGTCGTGCAGATCGGCGTCGCGCTGTTCGCGGGGGCGGCGGCCCGCATCTTCACCCAAGAGGCAGTCGTCCTTTACATGCTGCCGCAGCTGTCCCCCGAGGGCGAGCGGCTGGCCACCCGCATCGCGCTCGCCGTCGTCTTCGCGCTTCTGACGGCAATGGCGGTGTTCGCGCCGCTGCCGTCGGCGATCCTGGCGTCGCTGGCGCTGCCGCTGTCGATTCAGGTGCTGCCGGCGGTGCTCGGGCTCTGCTGGCTGCCCTGGCTCAGCCGCAGCGCCGTCCTCGCCGGCCTCGTCGTCGGTTGCCTGATGGTCGTCTTCACCGAGCCTCCGGGCCTCGTCCTGTTCGACGGCCTCTTCGTCGAGCTGCCGTGGGGGCGCTGGCCGCTGACCATCCACGCGGCCGCCTGGGGCCTCGCCTTCAACCTCGCGGCGACCCTCCTCGTCGCGATCTTCACCCGCGGGGGGGCCGAACGGGATCACCGCGACCGCCTGCACGATGCCTTCCGCGCCGCCTATCCCGCCGATCTCGGCAGCGGCGCGGCGCGCAGCGCGAAGTGGTCGCTGGTGCTGCTGTGGGCGTTCCTGGCGCTCGGGCCTGCGGCGATCCTCGGCAACACGTTCTTCTCCGAGCCGATCTTCGCTGGCGGCCCGGCGCAGGTCGGACTGCCCTCGCTGTGGGTCTGGCAGGTGCTGTTCTGGTTCGTCGGCGTGTTCCTGATCTGGTGGCTCGCCTACCACGGCCGGATGGCCGTGATCGAACCCGGCCCCGCCCGACGGGTTGCCCTGGATGCCGGGCCGCCGTCGACGTTCCACCGCCGCGCGCCGGTGTGGATCGAGCGGACGCTGGCGCGGGTTGCCAGACGATGACCGGCGGGACGACCCAATGAGCGCGCGCGAGCAGGGGAGCGGGCTTGATCTCCGGCGGCTGCGCTACTTCGTGGCGGTCTGCGAATCCGGTGGCTTTTCGCGCGCGGCGACGGTGATCGGCGTCGCTCAACCGGCGCTCACCCGCCAGGTGAAGCTTCTCGAGGGCGAGGTCGGTCTGCCCCTCATCATCCGCACGGCCCGCGGCGCAGAGCCCACCGAGGTCGGGCGCTACCTGCTGGCGCACGCGCGTCAGCACCTCGAGGGACTGGACGGCATCGTGCGCGAACTGCGTCGGCGCTTTTCGGACGTCGGCGGCCCCGTGGTCCTGGGCGTGTGCCCGACGATTGCGCCGTTCTTCCTCACGGGGGTCATCACCCATCTGCGGGAAGCCCATCCCAATCTGTCGCTGTCGGTCATCCAGGCCTACAGCGGCGATCTGCAGAGCCTCCTGGAGGGCGGCCGCCTCGACATCGCCCTGACCTACAGCCCCCGCGACCGCGGAGGCTGCGAGGTGATCGATCTCTTCACCGAGCAACTGGCGCTCGTTTGCGCCCGCCCGCTGGAAGGTCAGGTGGACTTCGCCGCCGCGGCGCGCCGCAAACTGGTCCTGCCGAGCCGCATCCACGAGCTTCGACGCATCATCGACACCGTTTCCGCCCGCGCGGGCGCGTCGCTGGTGCCCGATCTCGAGCTCGATTCCCTCGATGCCGTGAAGGGTGTGCTCGCAGAGGGCGCCGGCGATTACGCCACGATCCTGCCGGAGCACAGCGTGCGCGCCGACGTCGAGGCGGGGCGGCTCTTCTGCCGACCGTTCGATCATCCGGAGATGCGGCGCACCATCGCCATCGTTCGGCCAGCGGCTGCCCGAAACCGCAGCGGCGCCGACGTCATCGCGGCGTTCGTCGCGGCGCACAGCCGACAGCTCGAGCCCGAGGTAGCGACGGCATGACCAACCGGCCAGCCATCACGCGACGCTATCGCCCGTATAGGAAATCGCTCGTTCCGGCCCGGTTTCCCGTGTGGAAGAAAGACGAGGACAGGCGGACGAACGGCGGGGCAGCGGCAGGCCCGGCTCCCGGTCTCCAAGGCACCAGATCAAGGTTCGAGGGATGATGAAGAGTTTCGACCCGACGGCCGACTACGCCGAGATCCGCGAGGGCGTAGCGCAGGTCTGTGCACAATTCCCAGGGGAATACTGGCGGGTCCTGGACCGCGAACGTGCCTATCCAAAGGAGTTCGTCGACGCGCTGGTCGCCGACGGCTATCTCGCGGCGATGATCCCGGAGACCTACGGCGGCTCCGGCCTCAACCTGACTGCGGCGGCCGTGATCCTGGAGGAAATCCACCGCAACGGCTGCAACGCCGCCGCCTGCCATGCGCAGATGTACACGATGGGCACCGTTCTCAGGCACGGCAGCGAGGCGCAGAAGGAGGCCTATCTGCCGAAGATCGCCTCAGGCGACCTGCGCCTGCAGGCCTTCGGCGTCACCGAGCCGACGAGCGGCACCGACACCCTTGCCCTGAAGACGACAGCGAAGCGCGAGGGCGACGAGTACGTCATCAACGGCCAGAAGATCTGGACGTCCCGCGCCGAGCACTCCGACCTCATGCTGCTTCTGGCCCGCACCACGCCGCGGGGGGACGTCAAGAAGCGCACCGACGGGCTCTCGGTGTTCCTGATCGACCTCCGGGAATGCGTCGGGCACGGCGTCACCATCCGGCCGATCCGGACGATGATCAACCACTCCACCACGGAAGTCTTTTTCGACAACGTTCGCATTCCGGCCTCCTCGCTCGTCGGCGCCGAGGGGCAGGGCTTCCGCTACATCCTCTCGGGCATGAACGCGGAGCGCATCCTGATCGCCGCGGAGTGCATCGGCGATGCGAAGTGGCTGCTCGAGAAGGCTTCGTCCTACGCCCGTGACCGCGTCGTCTTCGGTGCGCCGATCGGCAAGAATCAGGGCATCCAGTTCCCGCTCGCCCGCGCCTATGCCCACATGCTTGCCGCCGAGGCGATCGTCTACCGCGCGAGCGGCATGTACGACGCAGGCCACGACCCCGGCGTCGAGGCGAACACGGCGAAGATGCTCGCCGCTGACGCGAGCTGGGAGGCGGCAGAGGCCTGCATGCAGACCTATGGCGGCTTCGCCTTCGCCGAGGAATACGACGTCGAGCGCAAGTTCCGGGAGACGCGCCTCTACCAGATCGCGCCGATCTCGACGAACCTGATCCTCTCTTTCATCGCCGAGAAGGTGCTCGGCCTGCCGAAGTCCTACGGCTGACCCCACGGCCGCGGAGCCCCCCATGATCGCCCCCGAGACCCTTCACCGCCTCGTCGCCCTCGCCATCGTCGATGCGTCGTCGCTGCCGGCGAGGGCGCTGCAGATGGCGCGCTTCTCGCTGTTCGACTGGATGGTCTGCGCCCGTGCCGGTGCGGACGAGCCCGCCGCCCGCATCGTCCGCGACATGGTGCTCGACGAGGGCGGCCGCCCGCAGGCGACGCTCGCCGGCACAGGCGGGAAGGTGCCGCCCAGGGCGGCGGCGCTGGCGAACGGCACCACCTCGCACGCGCTCGACTATGACGACACCCATTTCGCCCACGTCGGCCATCCCTCGGTCGGCATCTATCCCGCCGCCCTCGCGGTGGGTGAACTGGTCGATGCTCCCGGCGCCCGGGTGGTGGAGGCGTTTCTCGTCGGGGCGGAAGCCTCCTGCCGCATCGGCATGGTGCTCGGGCGCGGCCACTACGAGCGCGGCTTCCACCAGACAGCTACTGCCGGTGCTTTCGGGGCCACCGTCGCCGCCGGCCGGCTGCTCGGGCTCGACGCGGGGCAGATGGCGAACGCCCTCGGCCTCGTCGCGACCCGCGCCTCCGGCCTGAAGTCGCAGTTCGGCACCATGGGCAAGCCCTTCAACGCCGGCATCTCGGCCGCGAATGGCGTCGAGGCCGCGCTTCTCGCCACCCGCGGCTTCGTTTCGGCCCGTGACGGCGTCGGCGGCCCGCAGGGCTTCGTCGACACCCATGCCGACACCGTCGACGAGGCCGCCGCCTGGGCCGATCCGCCGCCGGAGAGGTTCGTCTTCGAGGACGTGAAGTACAAGTTCCACGCCTGCTGCCACGGCACCCACGCGATGATCGAGGCGCTCGCCAGGCTGCGGCGCGACGGCGCCACCGTGGGCGTCGAGCAGGTCACGCTGCGCACCAACCCGCGCTGGCTGAAGGTCTGCGACATCAAGGACCCGCGCACCGGTCTCGAAGTGAAGTTCGCCTACGGCCACCTCGCCGCAATGGTCATCGACGACGTCGATACCGCGGCCGAGTCGACCTATACGGACGCGCTCGCGGCCGATCCGCGCCTCGCCGCGCTCGCGGCGAAGGTGCGGGTCGTCGGCGATCCGTCGGTGAGCGACACCGGTGCGGTGGTTTCGATCACCGGCGAGGCCGGCACGGCCGAGATGTTCCACGATCTCGCCGATCCGATGCCGGCCGAGGTGATCGCCGCCGGGCTCCTGGCAAAGGCGCGGGCTGTGATCGGCGGCGCGGCGGCCGACCAGTTGTGGTCAGCGGTCGACACCCTCGACGGCTTGACGGCCCGGACGCTCGCCACCCATCTCGTCGTGGATCCGGCGTGAGCGCGCCATCGGCCTCTCTCGCCGAGCGGTACGCCCACTGGATCGGCCGGCGGACCGTGCGGGAGGACGTCGTCAGCCGGCGACTGCTCGACGAGTACCGCGCCACCTTTGGTGACGCACTCGCCGAAGCGCCTGTCCCGCCCGGCGTCTTCTGGTGCCTCGCGCCGGAGATCGTCGGCGCCGGCGACCTCGGAGGAGACGGCCATCCGCGGCTCGGGCTGTTCCTGCCCGATCTGCCGTTCGAGCGGCGGATGTGGGCGGGCGGCGAGGTCGTTCTTCACGGTGCCTTTGCCGCAGGCGACGGCGTGACGAAGACCTCGGTGATCGAGAGCATAGCCTTCAAGGACGGCTCCACCGGCCCGCTCTGCTTCGTCGCCGTGCGCCACGCCTATGCCGTCGGGGACCGCGTCGTGGTCACCGAGCGCCAGGACATCGTCTATCGGCAGGCGGGGACGCGGCGCCCGGATCCCGCACAGCGCCCTTCGGATCGGCCGGCCGCGGCCTTCCGCGAGGTGCGGACGGCGACCACCACGCAGCTCTTCCGCTATTCGGCGATGACCTTCAACGGCCACCGCATCCACTACGACGTCGCCTATGCGACTGGCGTCGAGGGTCACGGGGGGCTCGTCGTGCACGGTCCCTTGCAGGCGACGCTGATGCTGAACCTCGCCGCCCGTGCAGCCGGTCGGGAGCCGGCGCGCTTCGCCTATCGCGGGCTGGCGCCGCTCCATGCGGGCGAGAGCTTCGCCGTGGAGGCGGACTGGACGGAAGACGGCGAGATGGCCCTCGCGGTCCGGCCCGAAGCCGGCGGCGTCAGCATGGCGGGAACGGCTTCGTTCTGAAGGCCTGCCAGATCACTCGCCGGCCACGACGTGCTTGCGCTCGGCCGCCTGGGCCCGCGTTGCGAACTCGCGCCTGAGCACCTCCGTGTGCTCGCCGACGGCCGGAACCGGGCCGAAGCTCACGGGCGCCTCCCCGGGGAAGCTCGCACCCGGGGCGAGAAGCTCGATCTCGCCGCCGTCGGTGCGGACGGTGATCAGGTTGTTCTGCGGATGGTGGACGAGATCGTCGAGGCTGGAGAGCCGGCCATAGGCGATGCCGCCGGCCTGCAGCCGGCCGATCGCCGCCTCGCGCGTCAGGGTCCCCAGCACCGCGTGGACCGCCGCCTCGAGAGCCTCGAGGTTGGCCACGCGGGCGATGTTGGTGGAAAAGCGCTCATCGGTCTGCAGCGCCGGGTCCTGCAGCACGTCCGCGCAGAAGCGTGCCCACTCACGCTCGTTCTGGATCGCGAGCAGCACCTGCTTGCCGTCGCCGCAGGTGAAGACCCCGTAGGGCGCAATGGTCGGATGGCGCAACCCGACCCGTTGCGGCGGCTTGTGGCCATAGCGCGTCTGCAGATAGGGCACGTTCATCCAGTCGGCGATGGCATGGAACAGCGAGACCTCGATGTGCCGTCCCTTGCCCGTGCGGCCGCGCTGGATGAGCGACTGCAGGATCGCGGCGTAGGCGGTCAGGCCGGCGGTGATGTCGCAGACCGAGATACCGACGCGCACCGAGGCGTCCGGTGTGCCGTTGACCGACAGCAGGCCGCTTTCGGCCTGCACGAGCAGATCGTAGGCCTTCTGATCGCGGTAGGGGCCCTGGTCGCCGTAGCCGGAGATCGAGCAGTAGACGAGGCGAGGGTGGAGGGCGCAGAGTTCGGCTGCCCCGAGCCCGAGCCGGTCGACCGCGCCGGGCGCGAAGTTCTGGATGAAGACGTCGGCATCGGCCACGATCGTCTGCAACAGGGCAAGGTCAGGCTTGGACTTGAGGTCGAGCGCGACGGACTCCTTGCCCCGGTTCAGCCAGACGAAATAGGCGCTCTGGCCTTCCACCAGGCTGTCGTAGCCGCGGGCGAAGTCGCCCTCCGGGCGCTCCACCTTGACGACGCGCGCCCCGGCGTCCGCGAGCTTGCAGGAGGCATAGGGCGCGGCCACCGCCTGCTCGAGCGATACGACGAGCAACCCCTCGAGATCCGCCATCCGAAACCTCCCGCGTCCCGGGCGAGAATAGAGGAGGGGACCCCGGCGGGAGAAAGACGGCGTTCCTTGACAGGCTAGAGCTTTTCTCTCTAGCGTCCCGGCCCGCGCGGTGGCCGTTGCAGGGTGGCCCTTGCAAGGTGGTCCATGGACGTCAAGCATCTGCGCTACTTCATCGCGATCGCCGAGGAGGGTTCGCTCTCGGCGGCGTCACAGCGCCTCGGCGTCGCCCAGCCTTCACTGTCCCAGCACGTCATCCGCATCGAGCAGGAGCTCGGCGTGACGATCGTCGACCGCTCGCCGCGCGGCGTCGTCCTGACGGAATCCGGCATGGTACTCCTGCGCCACGCCCGGGAGATCTGCGCCTCGATGACCGCCTGCATGGACGCGGTGCGTCAGTCCGGCGGCACGCCGCACGGCCTCGTCGCCCTCGGACTACCGCCCTCCGTGTCGATGGTCCTGTCCGTGCCTCTCGCCCAGACGGTGCGGCTGACGCTGCCGCAGGTGAAGCTGCAGGTGATGGAGGCGATGAGCGGCTTCATCAAGAAGTGGCTCGACGACGGCACCGTCGACCTCGGCTTCCTCTACGACGTAGAGGAAGTCCGGCATCACGAGATCGAGCTCCTGATGTCGGAGGACCTCCACTTCTTTTCGGCGCGGGAGGATTGGCCGCTCGCGGTTCCGCCCGGCGAGCCGGTGCCGCTCGCGGAGGTCGCCAAGCTCCAACTGGTGCTGCCATCGCAGCGGCACGGGCTCAGGAAGACCATCGACCGCTTCGTGCGTGACGCAGGTCTCGAGCTCGACGTGTTCCTCGAGATGGACGCGCTCAGCCAGATCAAGGACCTCGTCCTGCGCGGCAGCGCCTTCACCATCCTCGCGCCCGCCGCGGCGCACGATTGCGTCGACCGCGGTGAGCTCGTCTCGTCCCGCATCGTCGACCCGCCGTTGACCCGGCCGGTCTATCTCGCCCGCAACAAGGCACGACCGGAGAGCCTCGCGGCGCGCAAGCTGCAGTTGATCATCCGCGAGGTCGTGACAGATCTCGTCGGCCGCGGCATCTGGAAGGCGTCCGAGCGGCCCGTGGCGTAGCCGGATCAGGCCGTTCCCGCCTCGGCGAGCGCTGACCGGTCACCTTGAGGCAATCTGCAAAGGTCGCGTGGCAAGGCGCACCAAACTGGCGGATGGGGTGTCTGTCCGCCATAGCTCCAGGGCCGTCCGTCTCTGTCCAGTGCGCGGTATAGGTCGACAGAAACCGTGGGTCAACGCGTCTGGACACGTCCGCTGACTTCCGCCACAATCCATCACTGATTTGTGGGCTGGATTGTGGGTGCCTCGGGAGTGGCTGTGGCGGATGGCTCGGGATTCGAACCGACTGACGGCTGTCGCGGTCCGCAAGCTGACGGCGCCAGGTCGGTACGGCGACGGCGGCGGCTTGTGGCTGCAGGTCACATCCACCGGAAGCCGCTCGTGGCTCTTCCGATACATGCTGAGAGGGCGCGCGCGTCAGATGGGGCTCGGGCCCGTCGACCTCGTCAGTCTCTCGGAGGCGCGCGACGCGGCGAGGGATAGCCGGCGCCTCCTGCTGCAAGGCGTGGATCCGATCGACGCCCGAAACGCCGATCGACAGGCAACCATGTTGCAGACCGCGCGCGGTGCCTCGTTCCGTGAGTGCGCAGAGCGCTACATCGAAGCTCACCAGGCCGGTTGGAAAAATCCGAAGCATCGGGCGCAGTGGTCAAGCACGCTAGAGACCTACGCCTTTCCGGTGCTCGGTGGCCTCCCGGTCTCGGACATCGACACGGGGCTCGTGCTCAAGGTCATCGAGCCGATTTGGTCGACCAAGACCGAGACGGCCGCCAGGTTGCGGGGGCGCGTCGAACTCGTCTTGGACTGGGCGGCCGCTCGTGGCTACCGGGACGGCGCAAACCCCGCACGCTGGCGTGGGCACTTGGACAAGCTCCTCCCTGCCAAATCCAAGGTGGCACCGGTCCAGCACCATGCGGCGCTGCCGTTCAAAGACATCCCAGCGCTCGTGGCGTCGCTTCGCGAGCGCGATGGCACGAGTGCGCGGTGCCTCGAGGCTGTGATCCTGACCGCTGTCCGTACCTCGGAAGCGCTAGAGGCGACCTGGAGTGAGATTGACCTTGCCGAGGCGTCATGGACCATCCCGGCTCGTCGCATGAAAGGCGGTCGCGAACATCGCGTGCCGTTGTCGCCTCGCGTCGTTGACATCCTCTCTGCGCTGCCGCGCGAAGGCGAGTTTGTGTTTCCGGGCGCGAAGGCGGGCCGGCCGCTGTCGAACATGGCGCTGCTCACCGTGCTTCGCCGGATGGGGCGAGAAGACCTCACCACGCACGGCTTCCGATCGACCTTTCGGGATTGGGCGGCGGAGACAACCGCATTCCCGAACGAGGTGGTCGAAATGGCTTTGGCGCATGCGATCACGTCTGACGTGGAAGCGGCCTACCGACGGGGTGACCTGTTTCCCAAGCGCCGAAAGCTGATGGAGGCGTGGGGAATGTACTGCACAGGCCGACAATAAACGCCCGTTCCTTAGAGAGGTATTCCGATGGAAAAATCTGAATGGCGGCTACCAGTGAGGTGGAATGGCAGCGACACGAGTTTGCCAGAAAACACGAAGATTAAGATTAAGAACTACCTTCCGATGATTGATCCTGACGACATTGAACGAGATGTATTCTTCTATGTTGTGCAGCGGGATGGCGCCGCTGACAACCGCACACCGTCCGATGTTATTTCGACTATCTCTGATACGCGGGCCACACTAGTGGCGGCGCTCACGCAAATTTTGTCACCGGAGTTTCTACAGCTGGAGCGCGTTTTCGTGGCGGCGGCAAAGGATACGGACGGAATGAAGCATCTCAGCAATTTACAGACTGACCTCATGGAGGCCATTCAGTTGCTTGATAATGCAAAGCAACATATTCCCGCTGGCCGGCAAGTGTCGCCGCGCGAGCGCTTAGTGCGCCTTATGGCTCAGCGATTGATTGACGCGGGCATCACGCCGACGCCAAAAGGCGGCGGAGATTTATTTCGCCTCGTCACGCTTGTTCTGGAGGGACTAGGGGAAAGCACGGTAGAACATCCCGTTGAAGTGCGAAAGCTCCTTCAGAATGCATTCGGACTGCGGAAGGCGAAGTCGGCTAGCGTGGCGCCTTCACGTTCCGCGGACAAATAGCGGAATGACGCGACGGGAAATGTCCGTACAGAGTTGATGCGCCCACCAGCCGCGTGTGCATAATCCGAAGCCATCCGATGCAACCCGACAGTGTTCGGGAAGGACAGGGTGGTTTCCCATGCAGCAGATTTTGCGCCTCCCCGAGGTGAAGCGAGCTACCGGACTAGGCCGCAGTTCGATCTACGCGCACATCGCCGAAGGCAGGTTTCCGAAGCCTGTTCCGCTGTCGGGGCGCGCTGTCGGGTGGCTCGAGAGTGAGATCGCCGCCTGGCAAGCGTCCCGCGTTGCTGCTCGCGACAACACTTGCAAGCAGGCGGCTTAGCAGATGCCGCGCCTCGACTTCCTCGCCGTGAACGCCGCCGCGCTTCACGCGCTGCCGGCGCTGCTGGCTCGATGGCTTCCAGATGGTCGCCTCGTCGGCCGGGAATGGACGGCGAGGAACCCGCGCCGCGACGACCGGCGCCCGGGGAGCTTCAAGGTGAACGTCACGACAGGCGCATGGTGCGATTTCGCGACCAGCGACCGCGGCGGAGATCCCGTCAGCCTCGTGGCTTTCCTCTTCTCGCTTTCGCAGGCCGATGCCGCGCGAAAGCTCGCCGACACGATCGGAGTGACGTCGCATGGGTGAGATGGCAGCGACCGACCCCTTCCGCCCGTTGGCACCGGCCGAGATCGCCTTGGCGACCATGTCCATCGCTGGAGATCGTGACGAGCGCGTGGTGATGCCCGTGCCTGCGGACATGAGGCCCACCAAGTCGACGTTTGAGCGGCTGGCGCCGCGCGGCACGACCTTCACCGAGGCGAACGTCTTCCGCAACGAGCATGGCGAGGCGATGTTCTACGCTGTTCGCTACGACGGTCCCGGCGGAAAGACCATGAGGCCGTGCTGTCTCGTCGAGCGGGCCGCCGGTGTGGAATGGGTAGCGAAGGCGCCGCCCGCGCCTCGCATCGTCTACAACCTCGACAAGCTCACGGATCACCTTGCCGCTCCCGTGCTCGTGTGCGAGGGCGAGCGGACGGCAAATGCCGCGGCGAAGCTCTTCACAGACTTCATCGCTACGACGACCAGTGGCGGCGCCGGAGCAGCCGGCAAGAGTGACCTGTCGGTGCTCGCCGGCCGAGACGTCACCATCTGGCGGGACAACGACGAGCCGGGCGAGCGCTATGAGAACGATATTTGCCGGCGCGCGCTCGCGGCAGGCGCCAAGTCCGTTCACGCAGTAGCGATCCCGGACCACTTTCCGATTTCGTGGGACCTCGCTGACGAGCCGCCGGCGGGCGTCACCCTCGACGATCTGCGGCAGATGCTCGCCGAGGCGGTGCCGATAGGTGAGGGCCCGGCTGACACTGCCGAGAGCGGACCCATCCCCCTGTTCCCGCCCATGCCGAAGGCAGACCCGTTCCCCGTGGACGCTCTGGGCCCGCTGCTCTCGCGCGCGGTCCGCGCGATTGCCGAAAAGGTGCAAGTCCCGGACGCCATCGCCGCGCAATCGGTGCTGTCGACAACGGCTCTGGCCGCTCAGGCCCACGCGGACGTGTTGCTCCCCTACGGCCAGGCGCGGCCGCTCTCGTGCTTTTTCGTGACTATCGCAGGATCTGGCGAGCGCAAGTCGACCGCCGACAATGAGGCGCTCTGGCCTCTGGCGAAGCGCGAACGGGTGCTCCGCGAGCAGTACGTCGAAGACATGAAGGAATGGCGCCTCTCCTTCGCCGCTTGGGCCGCCGAAAAGCGGAAGATCGAGGCCAACGGCAAGTTGGACTTGGCCGGGCGCCGGAGTAGCCTGTCGGCGCTCGGCGACGAGCCCGAGAAGCCGCTACAGGCGTTCCTCACGACAGGCGACTTCACGTTCGAGGGGCTGGCGACAGCCTGGCCGAACGCACACGCATCCCTCGGCATCTTCACCGCGGAAGGTGGCACATTCACCGGCGGGCACGGCTTGAGCGACGAGTCGCGTTTGCGAACAGCCGCGGCGTTGTCGGAGCTCTGGGACGGGAAGCCAATCAAGAGGATCCGGGCAAAGGACGGTGTTTCGATCCTAAACGGCCGGCGCCTCTCGCTTCACGTCATGGTGCAAAGCGAAGTCGCGGCCCAATTCCTCGCCGACACCCTCTTGCGGGATCAGGGGCTCTTGTCCCGCATCCTCGTAGTCGCGCCCGACTCCATCGCCGGGAGCCGCTTCTACCGCGAACCGACGATCGAGGACGAGAAGGCAATCCGTGCCTATGGCGCCCGCATCCTCACCCTGCTGGAGCAGCCCGCGCCACTGGCGGCAGGATCGCGCAATGAGCTCCAGCCTCATGCTCTGACCATCGGCGCCGACGCCATCAAGCTGTGGTGCGCCTTCCACGACTCGATAGAGGCTCAGGTAGGCGCGGACGGCGCCCTCCGGCCCATCCGGGACTTCGCGGCGAAGATCGCCGAACACGCCGCGCGGATCGCTGGGGTGCTCACAATCGTCGACAGCGGCAACGCCACCACGATCGACGTGGACGCGATGGAACGTGCTGTTGCCATCGCCGACTACTACGTCAGCGAAGCTGTCCGCCTCGCTCAGGCGAGCCGCACAGACCCGAGGCTCATTCGCGCGCAATCGCTGCTTGACTGGCTGGGCGACCGCCGCGCCGACGTCATCGCCTTCCGCGACATGGTCCAGCTCGGACCGAGCGCGCTGCGCACGAAAGCAGCGATGGAGGAGTCGGTCGCCATCCTGATCGCACACGGGTGGCTCGAGGAGGTATCACCGCGGCCGCGGCGCCTTCGGTTTCTTGGGGGACGTTGACCGATGACCTACCGTCGCTTCCGCACCCGCTATTCGACCTCGCAGGCTGCTACAGTCGCTACAGTTGCTACGGTTCAGCCTCGCGCCACCCAAAGTGTAGCAAGTGTAGCGAGTGTAGCAGGGACTCCGGCCGCTCACTCCCAACAAAGTGTAGCAAGCGTAGCGACTGTAGCAGGGCAGACTTGGCGCTCCTCTTGGGACGTGGAGGACTGGCGCGCGGCCTTCGACGAGCGCGCCGGGATCCTCGAGTTTGATGGTGGGCTGTCCCGAGAGGACGCAGAGCGGGCGGCCGGGGCCGAGATCGCCGAGCTCGGGCGGGTGCTGCACTGATGCGCGCGGCTCATCCCCGGAACGCGATTTCTTACGCTTTTGCAGAGCGCGGCTCCCCCGCCGGTCCCAGGGCGAAGGCGACGGACGACAATCACTCCCCCCGGGGGTGGGTCGGTGCTGGCGCCCCTGATGGTTGGGACCGGTGCGGGCGACAACCTGTCCAAAATGGCGACAAAAAACCTTTCGACAGCACCGCCGGAGGGGGGGTGTTTGAGCCCAAAGTGGCGCGTTTCCTAGGACCGGTGCGGTCAGAAAACTTCTGCGCGGGCAAAACTGAGAACGTTTTGTTGGGGGCTCGCCCATGAAGGACCGGGGCAAGTCCCACCCATCACCGGCGGCAGACCGCACCCGGCGCTATCGCGACCGCCAGCGCCGCGGTCGCATGGTGTTGGTGATCGAAGTAGACGAGGTCGAAACCGCCGATGCCTTGATCGCGGCCGGCTATCTCGCACCCCATCACGCCGACGATCGCCAGAAGATCGCCGAGGCGGCGCAGCGGGCCCGCGTCGTTCTACTGCCGAACGCGTCACGCGTCACAGCATCGGACCGCGAGGCATGACAGGCTCTGCGCAAATCGGAGATCCCCTCATGCAAATCCTCGCGCCTGTCCTTTCCACCGACGTTCGAAACCGAGCCAAAGACTACCTGCGCCTCGCCATCGCCAAAGCGGCCGTTGGCCAGAACGGCGGATCGGACGAGGCGCTGGCGTTCTTCAAGTCGCGGTGGGGCCGGTCGGTCAACCTGCCCGCGGTCGAGAAGGCAGCGTTCGCCCCGAACCGCCGTTCCGCCGTCTCGCCCGGCACATTCAACGATACCGGCGGCGGCGCGTGGGGCTCGGAGCTCGCAGCGCAGCGGCAGCTTGCCGACGCGTTCGGCGAAGTGCTGAGGGCTCGCACCGTGATCGACCGTCTCCCGGCGGCGCGGCCGGTCCCCTTCAACATCGCGGCTCCGACGCAGACGGCAGGCGCAACGGCGCGGTGGACCAGCGAGGGCAGCGCCTTTCAGTTGAGCCCCATCACCTACGTGAGCACGACGCTCGCACCCGCGAAGATCGGCGGCGTTGCGGTGGCGAGCACCGACCTAGTGCGTCTGTCGGACCCGTCCGCGGACACCTTGATCCGTCGCGACCTCGAGGCGGTAGCAGTCGAGTTTTCCGACGTGTCGTTCCTGAACCCGTCCCTCGCGCCCGTGGACGGGCAGCAGCCGGGCGCGGTGACCTACGGCGCCACCACGATCGAGTCGAGCGGGTCGACGGCCGCGGCGGCGCGTCTCGACTTCCGGCGCCTGTTCGATGCGGTGGCCGGCGACCTCACCGGCGCTGTCGTCATCATGCGCAAGCGCACCGCGGTGGGCCTGGCCTCGATGGGTCCGCCGTTCGACACGGTGACGGCGGTCGGCGGCACCCTTTGGGGCTTGCCCGTTCTCGTCTCGGAGGCTGCGCCGGTCGACGGCAACAGCCCGGCCGAAGACACGGTCACGCTCCTCGACAGTGCCGAGCTCCTGATCGCCGACGACGGCATCGAGGTGGCGGCCTTCACCGAGGGCGATGTTCAGTTGAACGACTCGCCCGACAGCCCGTGGACCGGCTCGACCCCGATCGCATCGTTGTGGATGAGCAACTTGATCGCGTTCCGCATGACGCGTTTCGTCGCCTGGAAGCTGCGCCGCGCCGATGCCGTCGCGCTGCTCGTCGGTGCGAGGTACGCGGAATGAGCGATTTGGACCGCAAGGAACTCGAGACGGCTCTCTACGACTTCGTGAGCGTCACCAAGCAGGCGATCCGCGAGGCTGTTGGGCCGCTCGCCGACCGTATCGAAATGCTCGAGCGTCGCGCCACCAAGGGAATGATGTTCGTCGGCACCTACAGTCGAGCCGCCGACTACGCCCGCGGGTCCGTCGTCGTCGTCGATGGTCAGAGTTGGTGCGCCATCCGCGAGGTGATGGCCGGCGAGGCGCCCGCCGCGTCGGACGCGTGGAGCTTAATGGCCCGCAAGGGCAAGGACGGAAAGGACGCGGGCCGATGAACGACACGACCAAACGGAAGGGCGTGGCCGGCCTCGACGACGTGATCGCAGAGGCGCTGTCGAATGCGGAGACCATGTTCCGCGACCTCGGAGCGAGCGACGCGGAGATTGCCGCGAACATGGAACGGACCCGGGCGGACCTCGCCGCCTGGCGTGTCGACGCACTGGCAGAGGTGGCCCGCTTCGTCGACGAGCCGAACGCGCCGACGACACGGCTGCAGTGATGGGCGACTGTCGTGCTAGCCGCCGTACTCTTCGGACTCTTCCTCGTCATACCAAAGATTTGAATCACCAGATTGCACAAATACTCCCGCCGTCAGTAGATCTTTCTGCTTCGGAACGAATTCTAGGCAAAACGACGTTCGCCGCGCCACTTTAAACATATCGACGTACCTTAAGTATCCATAGAAGTACAGGTTTACTTTATTTTGCATCAAGCGATCGTATTGTTCACCTGAGAATAAGACGTAGGCGAACGGAACCGAAAATGTGCGGGTGCTGTCCTCGCGAATGAACCACCTCCCTTTCATTTCGCCACTCCGTAGAGGGCAGGTTCCCGTTGCGGACGCTCCAATCTCAGAGGTCACCCCAAAACCCGTGAAGATCGCTGGCCCGCGTCCCACGTTGAGGATGTTCATCCGCAGAGCAATTTCGTGCTGTGGACTACCGGACGAAATGATTTCCGGATAGGCGCCTGTCGGAACTAAGTATGGACGGTCGGTGGTGCGTTGCAGGCGCGTGGCAGTGATCGCTACGTTGACAGCGCTCTGCGCTGACTTAGCCGCTCGTGATGCGGCGACCGCCGCCCAACCGGTGAAAAATACGGTTAGAACGAGCAGAGCGCCTTCCAGTAACGACAACCGTATCTGCAAGTGTGCTTGCTCAACAAGTTGACTCGCAGCCTCGGCGTTGCGCCATTGCTGGCAGAGATCGGCCTCCTCGCGGCTGGAGGGATCGGAGCAGGCCTTCTCGTAATTTACGGAATAGGGTGCGCTCTCGGCCTCGTTGAGCAGTCCCGTTCGCTTGGCGTCGCGCAGGGAAGCTCCAGCCTGTGCCAGTACGGATTGACCGTTGCGTTCATCGGCTGCGGTAGCGCCGTAGGGCACGGACCCACCTAGAAAACCCAGAACGACTGCCAATCGCGCAACCGCACGGTAGGGGCTCCAAGCGATGCCGGACATTGCAGCAAGAACCCCGCGGTGAGTTTCCCTCGGCTCACCATAAACCGCAGGCTGCGCACGTCTCCTCAATTTCGCGCCGCGCTCGATCACTACTCCTTCGGCAGGTACCCCCGGCCTCGCAGCCACTCGACCACGATCCGCCGGATCATCTCCGACCGACTGGGGCTGTCGGGTTCGGCCGCCGCGGCCGTCTCGAGCGCGGCGCGCAAGTCCGTCGACAGCCTGATCGCCGTCACCGGATCCTGCCCTGTCGCGGGCCGGCCGCGTTTTTTGCGTGGTACATCTATTGACGTCATGGTCATTGCGTACTACACAAATGCGA
Organism: Pseudoxanthobacter sp. M-2; assembly: GCF_046156265.1. Lineage (NCBI taxonomy): Bacteria > Pseudomonadati > Pseudomonadota > Alphaproteobacteria > Hyphomicrobiales > Segnochrobactraceae > Pseudoxanthobacter > Pseudoxanthobacter sp. M-2. The sequence continues at coordinate 338,025 of NZ_JAWDIR010000043.1, read as the reverse complement.
GCCGAGCAAGAGGTGGCAGCCTCCAGCTCGGCCCTACCCCAGGCAAGGAGCTATCCCATGCCCGAAGCTGTCCCGTTGAATACCACATCCCGCCGCACGTTCCTCGTCGGCATGGCGGCCGCGGCCGCTCCCATCGCCGCGCTGCCTGCGGGCGCGAGCGGGGCCGGTTCCCACTTCCGCGCCGCTGTGGATCGCTACCGGCACGCGCTCGCCGAACTCAACGCGAGCCCACTGGAAGACGAAGACTTCGATGCCGCGATGGATGAGATCATCGACCCCCTCGAGGATCGGCTGAGCAGCATCGACCTTGCGACGCCGGCCGATGCCGTGGAGGCGCTCGACATCGTGCGGGACCATCGCGGCCCACTGAGCGAGCAGTATCAGGAGCAGCTTCTCGACCGGCTACACGACTACCTCAGGAGGGCCGCACAGTGACCACACGAGAACACCCGCACGACATGCTCCGGCGCGCCGAGCAGTTCGTAACCGCCGCCTTTCTCGTGACGTGCCCGAGCGAGCACGGGGAGTTGGACCGGCGCGAGTTGGAAGCCCTCAACACCGTTCTCGGTGAGGGGATGGTGCTGCTTCGCGACGCCAACGCGATCCTGCAGGAGGCCACGGCCAAGCGAGCCGACGACCGCATGGTGCCGCGCGATGCGGCCTAGCGTGCCGCTGGTGCGCCCGCGGCGCCGGGACGGCTGGCGGCAGCTTCGCCGGGCGGTGGTCGAGACGGTCCGCATGTGGCTCTCCCGCAAGCTGATCAGCCTCGCGACGTGGGTACTGCCGAGGCGACCTGACGGCACTTGAGCGCGACGAGCAGGTGGCGCGATGGCTAGAGCTTGCGAAACTGTCCCAGCTTGGGACGGTTTCGACACAGGTTGTGGCAAAACCAGATGGAGGGCGGTCCGCGAGGGCCGCCCTTTTCATTCCGCGAACGTCCGGGACATTCCAGAGGCAGTTTGTGGGTGGGTGCGTGGGCGGCGCTGACCGTCCCGCATAAAACCAAGTGAAATGAGATAGTTAGCGCAGAAAATGGCGGATGGGGTGGGATTCGAACCCACGAGGGGCTTGCACCCCTGGCGGTTTTCAAGACCGCTGCCTTCAACCGCTCGGCCACCCATCCGTCCCGCGTGCATTCCGTCGATCCTGCCGTCGCTGTCAAGTCGCCGCGGTGAGCTCAACTGACCTCAGGCGCGTACTTTCACCGATGAGCCGCGTCGAAGCCGATCAGCGTGGCGACCAGCCGCGCCCATGCCGCAAATCCGGCACGGGTTCACGCGCGTATCCCGGCCAATGGAGCAGCGGGGGCATGCAAGGAGGTCTCGATGCCGATTGGTGGCAAGGAACGGCTGGCTGTCGCGGCGCTGGCGCTGTCGGCGATGCTCGGTGCGGGAGTCGCTCCGACATTCGCCACGTCCGGGCCGCTCGATGCGGCGGACATCAAGTCGATTGTCGGAGGCAAGCGCATCTATCTCGCCACGCCGTTCGGCGGCGAGTTCCCGCTGAACTACCGGTCGGGTGGGGTAGTCGACGGTGACGGTGAGGCCCTCGGCCTGGGCAAGATGATGGCGCCGACCGACAAGGGACGCTGGTGGATCGACGGCAACCGCCTCTGCCAGCAATGGCAGGAATGGTACGACGGTCGCGCCCATTGCTTCACGCTCACCCGCACCGGTGACAAATCGCTGCGCTGGCTTCGGGACGACGGGCTCGCCGGAACGGCGCGCATCGAGTAGGCGCCGCGGGCACGGGCGCGACAAGAGGGCGGAGCGGCCGCGACGATTCGGCCCCTCGCGCGCCGGTGGGCGCCCGCCGGGTGAGGCCGCGATCGTGTCGAATTGCACCTTTCGCCACCATCGATCCTTAACAGCCCCTGGTGCAGGGTCACATTCGCGCCTCATTCGATCCCGATTGGGGACACGGAGCCGTCAACCCGTGTCCTTCATCGGGCGAGCAGGCTCCGAGCGGTGACCGACCCTTGCGGGTGTCCGGATCCCGTGCGACCCTTCGTGCGGCGATGATCGGGCTCAGCCTGGACCATGCCGCCTCACCGCCCTCGCGAGGGCGATCGGGACCGGCGATCGTTCGCCAACCCATGTCGACGCGAGGCAGGTGCGGATGCGATCAGTGGGTGGCGACGGAGACAGCGCGGCGACGATCCCGGTCCGGCGCGGACGCGGCCCGGTCGCGGCGGTCGGACTGATCGTTACGCTGGGATGCGTCGCCGTCGCGGGCTGCACATCGACCACGTCCAAGAAGGCCTCGGTCGACCCTCGCTACGGCGTTGCGCCGAGCCCGCTGGTGGTCGGCTCGGGCGAACCGGTCCCGCAGGGCGGTGGCCGCTACCACGTCGGCAAGCCCTACCGGATCGCCGGGAAGTGGTACAAGCCGATCGAGAACCCCGGTAATTTCGAGGCCACGGGCGTGGCGTCCTGGTATGGTCCCGGTTTCCATGGCCGCCGGACCGCGAACGGCGAGGTGTTCGACCAGCACTCGCTGTCGGGGGCCCATCCGACACTGCCGCTGCCGTCCTATGTGCGCGTCACCAATCTCGCCAACGGCAGCTCCGTCATCGTCCGCATCAACGATCGCGGCCCCTATCACGGGCGGCGTGTCATCGACGTCTCCCGGCGCGTCGCCGAGATGCTCGACTTCAAGGCGCGCGGGATGGGCCGCGTGCGGGTTCAGTACGTCGGCCTCGCGCCGATCGAGGGTGGCGACGGGAAGATCCTGGCGGCGACATTCCGCGATGCCGACTCCGGTCCGGCTCCGGCACCGGGCTCGCCGGCCGCCGAGCCGCGGACGCTGATGATCGCGTCGAAGACGCCGCCGGCCGCAGGGACCACGCAGACCAGTGCCCGCACGACTCCGACCGCAACACGCTCCACAGCGCCGCTTCTGCGCTCCGGCGAGCGCGGCGGTGCCCGGGCCGCTCCAGCGATCACCCGGCAGACGATCGCACCAGCTGCCCCGGCAGCTCCCGCTGTTGCGCCGGCCGTCGCTCCTGAGCCTGCGGCGATCGAGGAAATCCGCACGATCGAGATCGCCGGCATGCTGGTGACGACGCCGCGGGCACGGCCGCAGGAGGCCGGCTTTGCAACCGGCATCCAGGTCGCCTCGCTCGACCCCGCGCTCTCGGCATCCCCGTCAGCGCCGCAGCCCGCAGCAGCGGTCGCGCCGCAGCCGGTTGCCGTGGCCGCCGCTGCGCCTGTCATGGAGCCGCTGGCGCTGGGTGCCGGGGTGCCCGCTACGGGGGCCGAGACCGCCTTGCCGCCCTATGGCGCCGCCGAGGTGGCGGCCGCCACCCTCGGCCTGACGCCAAGGCTGCCGGTCCGCAATCCCAACGACCCGCCGCCGGCCTCCATCGACGATCTTCTGGCGACGCCGCCGGCGGCCGCTCCCGCTTATTCGCCCTCGGCCTCCTTTGCACCGGCTGGCGCCGCCGACGTGACCGGATTGGCGATCGGCCGCTTCGTCGCCCCGACCCGCACCGGCGCGGCGAGCGGCGGAGCGCCGCTCACCCGGTGACGGCGCCGCTGTCGCCGCACGGCACCGGGCGCCGTGGCGTCCTCGTCACCTTCGAGGGCGGCGAGGGGGCCGGCAAATCCACGCAGATCTCTCGTCTCGCCGACCACCTGGAGGGCAGGGGGCTCCGCGTGGTGCGCACCCGCGAGCCGGGGGGCACGCCCGGCGCCGAAGCCATCCGGCATGTGCTGCTGGCGGGCGGGGCGCGCCGCTTCGGCTCTGCTGCCGAGGCACTGCTCTTCGCCGCCGCGCGAGCCGACCATGTCGACCGGTTGATCCGGCCGGCGCTGGCCAACGGCGCCTGGGTGCTCTCCGACCGCTTCACCGATTCCACCCGCGTCTATCAGGGCACGGCCGGCGTGGCGCGCGACCTGCTGATGGCACTCGAGCAAGTGGCGCTCGGTGGCGTCGCACCGGATCTCACCGTCATTCTCGACATTCCCGCCGATATCGGCCTTGCCCGCGCCGCGGCGCGCTCGGGCGACGGCGGGCCGGACCGCTTCGAGGGCGATCCGCTCGCCGAGCACGAGGCGCGGCGAAAAGCCTTCCTCGCGATCGCCCGGGCCGAGCCGGCACGCTGCGTGGTGATTGACGCCACCGCCGATGCCGACACCGTCGCCGCTGCGATCTGGACCGCGGTCGAGAACCGTCTGACGGTCGCGACCGGCGACACCGTCACCGTGACGGGCGCCTAGACCCGATGGCGCGCGCGGCCACTGTTCGTGATGCCCCGCCGTCGACCGAGGCCGACGCGATCTCCGGCGTCGAGGCGCCGCGGGAGCACCTTCGCTTCGTCGGCCATGCGGCCACGGAGGCGGACGTTCTGGATGCGCTCCGGGCCGGGTCGCTGCACCATGCCCTGCTGCTCGGCGGCGCGCGCGGCATCGGCAAGGCGACGTTCGCGTTCCGCCTCGCCCGCTTCCTGCTCGCCGGCGGCGACCCGCGCTCGGGCTCCCTCGCCGTCGATCCGGCCGCGCCCGCCGTGCGGCTGGTCAACGCCGGCGCCCATCCCGACATGCTGGTGCTGTCGCGCAGCTTCAACGAGGGCACTGGCCGCTACCGCGCCGACATCCTCGTCGACGACGTGCGCCGGCTGGTGCCGTTCTTCGGCTCGACGCCGGCGCTGGGCGGCTGGCGCATCGCCATCGTCGATGCCGCCGACGACCTCAACCTCAATGCCGCCAACGCGCTCCTGAAGACGCTCGAGGAGCCGCCGCCGCGCTCGCTGTTCCTGCTCGTCTCGCACGCGCCGGGCCGCTTGCTCGCGACGATCCGTTCGCGCTGCCGCCTCGTGCGCATGGCGCCGCTGCGCGACGCCGAGATCGTCACCGGCCTTTCGGCAATCGGCCTCGGCGATGCCGCGGATGCCGCCGCGACCCGCGCCGAGGGATCGCTGCGTGCCGCCATCCTGCTCGCGGCCGGGGGCGACCGCGACGTCACCACCCTCGTCGCCGGCTTGCTCGACCGCCTGCCGGGTCTTGATCGCCGCGCGCTGGGCAAGCTCGCCGACGCCGTCGGCGGCCGGGAAGGGGAGGCGGCATTCGCCGCGACCGTCGAGCTCGTTCGGGACTTTGTCGCCCGCCGCGTCCGGGTGGATGCGGCCGCAGCGGCTCCGCCCGCCGTGCTTGCCGCATGGGCCGAGGTATGGGAAAAGGTCGACCGCGCCGTCGGCCGTGCCGAGGCGCTCAATCTCGACCGCAGACAGGTCGTGCTCGGGGTCTTCCGCGATCTCGCCGAGGCGGCGAAACGCGGCTGACGACGGGCGCGGCGTCCCGTCGGCTCCCCTTCGCGGCGGCCGATTCCGCCCGGTGGACCCGACCCATGAGCGACGCGCGCAAGTTCTACGTCACCACGGCGATCTCCTACCCGAATGGCGCGCCGCACATCGGCCACGCCTACGAGGCGATCGCCACGGACGCCATCGCCCGATTCAAGCGGCTCGACGGCTTCGACGTCTACTTCCTCACCGGCACCGACGAGCACGGCATCAAGATGGTGCAGACGGCCGCGCGCGAGGGCATCACGCCGCGCGAACTCGCCGAGCGCAACGTGCCGCTGTTCCAGAAGATGGTGGCGGCCTTCGGCTGCTCGAACGACGACTTCATCCGCACCACCGAGCCCCGCCACTATGCCGCGAGCCAGGCGATCTGGGAGCGCATGCAGGCGGCGGGCGACATCTATCTCGACACCTACGCCGGCTGGTACTCGGTGCGTGACGAAGCCTTCTACGGCGAAGGCGAGACCACCGTCGGTGACGACGGCGTCCGCCGTGGTCCGCAGGGCTCGCCGGTCGAATGGGTTGAGGAGGAGAGCTACTTCTTTCGCCTCTCCGGCTACCAGGAGAAGCTGCTCGCCCACTACGAGGCCCACCCCGACTTCATCGGCCCGGACGAGCGCCGCAACGAGGTGGTGAGCTTCGTCAAGGGCGGCCTGCGCGACCTGTCGATCTCGCGCACGACCTTCGACTGGGGCGTACCGGTCCCGGGTGACCCGCGTCACGTCATGTACGTCTGGGTCGACGCCCTCACCAATTACATCACCGGTGCCGGCTTCCCCGATGTCGATGGCGAGAATTTTCGCCACTGGTGGCCGGCGGACCTGCACGTCATCGGCAAGGACATCGTCCGCTTCCACGCGGTCTACTGGCCGGCGTTCCTGATGTCGGCAGGCGTTCCTCTGCCGAAGCGCGTCTATGGCCACGGCTTCCTGTTCAACCGCGGCGAGAAGATGTCGAAGTCGGTCGGCAACGTGATCGATCCATTCAACCTGGTGGAGCACTACGGCGTCGATCCGGTGCGCTATTTCTTCCTGCGCGAGGTGCCGTTCGGCCAGGACGGCAACTACAGCCACGACGCTATCGTCCAGCGCATCAACGCCGACCTTGCGAACGACCTCGGCAATCTGGCGCAGCGCTCGCTGTCGATGATCGCCAAGAACTGCGAGGGCAGGGTGCCCGTCACCGGCGAACTCACCCCGGCCGACGAGGCGATCCTCGCACGCGCCGATGCCCTGCTACCACTCTGCCGGACGGCGATGGACCGGCAGGAGATCCACGCCGCGCTGGCGGCGATCTGGGCCCTGGTCGCCGAGGCGAACCGCTACTTCGCCGGCGAGGAGCCGTGGAAGCTGCGCAAGACCGATCCGGAACGCATGGCGACCGTACTCGCCGTCACGGCCGAGGTGATCCGCCAGGTCGCCGTGCTGGCACAGCCGGTAATGCCGACGGCGGCAGCGAAGATCCTAGACCAGCTTGCAGTCGCCCCCGAGCAGCGCACCTTCGCGAGCCTCGGTCCTGCCGGCCGCCTCGTCGCCGGCACGCCGCTGCCGGCGCCGGAGGGCGTGTTCCCGCGCTATGTCGAGGCCGAGGCGACCTGATGCTCGTCGACAGCCACTGCCACCTCGACTTCCCGGATTTCGAAGACGACCGCGCAGCGCTGGTTGAGCGCGCCGCGGCGGCCGGTGTCGGCGCGATGGTGACGATCTCGACGCGCGTGCGCCGCTTCGACAAACTGCGCGAGATCGTCGAGGCGGATGATCGCATCTGGTGCTCGGTCGGCACCCACCCGCATCAGGCGGGCGAAGAGGCCGACGTGCCACTCGACGACATCCTGCGGCTCTCCGAGCACCCCCGCGTGGTGGCGATCGGCGAGGCCGGGCTCGACTACCACTACGATACCGCCCCGCGCGACGACCAGATGGCCGGCTTCCGCCGCCACATCGAGGCGGCGCGGATCACCGGGCTGCCGCTCGTCATCCACGCGCGTTCCGCGGACGAGGACGTGGCGCGCACGCTCGAGGAGGAGATGGGGAAGGGGGCCTTCACCGCCGTCCTGCACTGCTTCTCCTCCGGCCCCGAACTGGCGCGACGTGGACTGGCGCTCGGCCTTTATGTGTCGTTCTCCGGCATCCTCACCTTCAAGGCCTCCGCCGAGCTCCGCGCCATTGCCGCCGACGTGCCGCTCGACCGGCTGCTGGTGGAGACCGACGCGCCCTTCCTGTCGCCGATGCCCTTGCGCGGCAAGCGCAACGAACCGGCTCACGTCGTCCACACGGCGGCGAAGCTCGCGGCCGTGAAGGCCGTGACGCCGGAGGCGATCGCGGCCGCGACCACGGACAATTTCTACCGCCTGTTCTCGCGGGCGGTCCGGCCGGCCGGCGCATGAGTTCGGACGTCCTCGAGTTCACCATCCTCGGCTGCGGCTCGTCCACGGGCGTGCCGCGCCTCGATGGCGACTGGGGCACCTGCGATCCGGAGAATCCGCGCAACCGACGTCTTCGCTGCTCGCTGCTGGTGCGCCGCATCGGCACCGGCGGCACCACGACGGTGCTCGTCGACACCGGACCGGACGTGCGCGAGCAACTGCTGTCGGTCGGCGTCACGACGCTCGACGGCGTCCTCTACACCCATCCGCACGCGGACCACCTGCACGGCATCGACGACCTGCGGGGGCTCGCTCTGCGCAACCGCCGCCTGATCGACGTCTATCTCGACGAGCCGACATCCGATCGCGCCCATCAGGCCTTCGGCTACTGCTTCCGGACGCCGCCCGGTTCTTCCTATCCGCCGATCCTCGCCGAACACCGCATGCGCCCGGGAGAGCCATTCACCATAGATGGGGCAGGGGGTCCCGTGCCGGTGTTGCCGTTCCTGCAGCACCACGGAGACATCGACTCGCTCGGCTTCCGTTTCGACGGACTGGCCTACTCGAGCGACCTGCACGACCTGCCGTCCGATAGCCTGCCGCATCTCGCCGGGCTCGACGTCTGGATCGTCGACGCGCTGCGCGAGCGTGCCCACGGCAGCCACTTCACCGTCTCGGACGCCCTCGGCTGGATCGAGCGGCTCAAGCCGCGCCGCGCCGTGCTGACGGACCTCAACATCGATCTCGACTACGCGACACTCGCCGCGCGGCTGCCGTCGCACGTCGTGCCGGCCTACGACGGGCTCGTCGTGTCACTGCCGGCGCCTTCTGCGGTGTCCGCGGGCTAGAAGTTCGCCGAGGTCTTCAGGCCGAGCACCAGCACGTCCTTGTTCTTGTCCGTACCGCCAGGACGGTGAACGTACTGGACGTTCGGGCGGAACAGCAGGCCGGCCGTCGGGCGCACCGTATAGTAGACCTCGAAGGCATACTCGGTGTCCTGCACCGCGACCGGCCCGAGCCCCGCGCGGTTCTGCGCCCGCTGCGACTTCGCCACCTTGTCGTTCACGTGGGTGGCGCCGGCCGCGAAGGCGATGTCGTCCTGCGGACGCGAGGCGAACAGGCCGGTATAGACCACGCCGACGGCGGCCTGGCGGTCGGTGAAAGAGGTCCGCTCATCGGACCAGACGGCGTTCAGGAACACGTTGACGCGCTCCGACAGCTGCTGCTGGAAATTGATGTAGGCGCCCCAGCGGCCGCGGTCCTGCGCCGGCGGCAGGCCAGTGACGGCGAAGAAGTTGCCGTTCCTGTCATAGGCGACGTTGTCGGCGCTCGCGGTCGCGTACCAGCCGCCGACCTTGTAGCTGCCGGGCAGGGCGCCGTCGCCGAAGCTCGGGGTCCAGGCGACTTCCGCCGGCAAAAGCGCCCCGGTCGAGTCCTCGAACCACACCGGCAGCAGCGCGTCCGCCGTGCCGAGATATTTCGGGTTCATGTCGTAGATGCCGGCCTGCACGTAGCCGAAGTCGTGGATGTTCACCTTGACGCGGGTGCCCCACTGGCTGATCGGCCAGTTGTAGATGTAGTCGCCGTCGAGGTTGCCCGGATTTGCGCCACAGAAGGTCAGGTTCTGGAAATCGCAGGAGAACGCGGCGAAATCCTCGCCGAACGTCATGCGCCCGACCTTCCAGTCGAGGAGATCGTCGGCGAAGGTCTGCTGGTACCAGAACTGGGTCAGGCGCGCCGTCTGGCCGCGGCCGAACACCTCCTGCACCTGCTGCAGCGTGCCGAGCTTCGCGTCGGTGCTGAGGTTGCGGCCGTCGCGCTGGGTGAACGTCACCTGGAAGCGGGCATCGGGAACGCCGAGCAGCTTGTCGAGGTCGAGGGTGACGCCGGCCGTCCACTGGTCCGCATAGCGGACCATCTGCCGGTCGCCACCGGTGGCGTTGTAGGCGACCTCGCTGACATAGCCGAACTGGAAGTCGAAGCCCTGGTCGCGGAGCCGCAGGCGCTCGCCAGCCCAGTCACCGAAGAGCCAGGGTTCCGACGCGACGGCCGGCGACGCCGCGTCGGCAGACTTCGCGACTGACAGCTCGTCGGCGTGCGAGACGACAGGCAGGAGCAGAAGCGCAACGAAGGCTAACGAACCGCCGGCCGCTGCTGCTTGCGCCATCACCGTCTCCCGACCGTTTGCCACCGTGCATTCTGTGTGCGCGGGTTTCAGGGACCGGGTCGCGGAGCGCGCGGTCCTCATCAACTAGTAGATGATTCTCGCGGATCGCCGATCAGCCACGTCGGATCGTCCCCAGGATGCGTAACGTTGGGCGCGAGAGAGGCCAGCGGCCGAGGGCGCGAAATCTGCTTCGGTCGTAACGCCGCGTGCCGAAGCCTCATCACGCAGCGTCAGCGCAATACGCCGGCGACAAGACCTGCAGCGGCACCGGCGGCGCGAGCCGCATCGTGGCGCTGGTCTGAGGTTTCCAGCATAGGATGGACGGCGGCGCCGACTCGCTCGGCGCCGCCGGCGTTGTCGCCGGGCTCCAGCATCTGGGTTTTGGTTCCATAATCCATGTTATGCGACATTCCGATATGCTAAGCGGTTGCTCTTCCTGCCATAGGTTCCAGCGGTTTGCCCGGACGATGCCGTCTGCCCTCGCCCTGCCAGCACCCGTCTCTGGATTGGCGCGGATGATGGCGCATCGAGGCGCCATGGCCCGGAGGCTCCCGTCATGACGCCGACGCGCGACATCGAGCGGCTCGTCGAGATCATGGCGCGGCTGCGCGATCCCGAGCGCGGCTGTCCATGGGACGTCCAGCAGACATTCGCGACGATCGCGCCATACACGATCGAGGAAGCCTACGAGGTCGCCGACGCCATCGAGCGCGGCGATCTCGACGACCTCCGCGACGAGCTCGGCGACCTGTTGCTGCAGGTCGTCTTCCACGCGCGCATGGCGGAGGAAGCCGGCGTCTTCGGCTTCGGCGACGTCGTGCTCGCCATCAACGAGAAGCTCGTTCGCCGGCATCCGCACGTCTTTGGCGACCTCGAAGGCGCCGATCCGCAGGCCGTGAAGCGGCTGTGGGCGTCGATCAAGGCCGAAGAGAAGAAGGCGCGCGCCGCGCGGCGTAAGGCCCAGGGTCTGCCGCCGGAGCCGCCGGCAGGGGCCCTGGACGGGGTTCCCGGCGCCCTGCCCGCCCTCGGCCGCGCCGTCAAGCTGCAGGAGCGCGCCGCCCGCGTCGGCTTCGACTGGCCCGATGCCCGTCAGGTGCTCGACAAGATCGAGGAAGAAGTCGCCGAACTGCGCGCCGAGCTCGACGCCGGCGATCCGGCACGGCTCGCCGACGAGGTGGGCGATCTCCTGTTCGCTGTCGCCAACCTCGCCCGTCACGCCGGCGTCGATCCGGAGACCGCGCTCGCCGGCACCAACGGCAAGTTCACACGCCGGTTCGCCCACATCGAGGCACAGCTGGCGCACGCCGGCCGCGGCCCGCACGACGCCAGCCTCGAGGAGATGGAGGCGCTCTGGCAGGAGGCGAAGGCAGATGAGCGCCGCTGACGGCTCTGCCCTGAGCAGAGCCGCTAGCCCATAGCCGCGAAAACTCTTTACCGATCAGCGGATTGCGCTGTTGCCCTCACCTGCTGCCGCAGGAGTGGACGCCTCACGCCGCGAACGAGTAGGAGAACCCTGCACGCTCCAGAAGCCCGACGATCGCCTCGTTGCCCGGCGTCAGCACGACCCCGTCGATCAACGTGTCGGTCAGGTCGGCCGTGAGCTGGCCCTGGCTGCGCTTGTCGGGGTTGACGCCCTTGGCGATCAGCGCGCCGGCGAGTTCCCAGACGGCGTTGTGGCAGGCGCAGAACACGACCCCGCGCTTCTGCAGCACGGGGATGTAGTTGCCGAGGGTGTCGGAGTAGAGCCCCGTCGGGTCCTCGACGTCCTTCACCTGCGCCTTCGTCACCTTCGGGTCCTTGATCATCGTGTTGCGCTTGAAGGCGCCGCTGGTGAGGCTCGCGATGTCGTACTTCTCCCAGGCCGCCTGGTTGTAGAGGCTGTACTGGGCCGGCCCATGCGGCGCCGCCACCATCAGGAAGTTCGGGTGTCCGAGGGCGAAGGCCTCCGCATTCATCGTGTTGCGGATTTGCGTCAGCCAGGTGCCGGCGATGTCGGTCGTGTCGAAGACGTGCTTCTGGCGGCCGCCATAGGCGAGGATCAGGTCGATCGCCGCGCTGTCCCACTGGCCGGGCTTCGTCAGGATTATCGGCGCCTTCTTCGCGCCGCGCCGCCGCTTGATCTCGGCGAGCGCGCGGTAGAAGGAGCGCAGCCGGTCGGCCCCGTCTGGCAGGTAATCGGTATCCCGCGCGCTCGCCTCGACGGCGGCCTCCACAGGACCCGCGGTCGCCACGGCGGCCCCGGCGATGCCCGCAACGGCCGCGATCGTCTGCAGCGTCGCCCTGCGGGTCAGTCCATCATTCGTCACGTCGTAGTCCCCCGGTATCAGTCGCGACCCCGGGGCAGTTTTGCCATTTGGCCCGCACCCCCGCCAGCCTGGGGAAGGCGTTTTTTTTGCCGAGCAGCAGCGCCTGGCGGATGCGGGACGCGGTTTCGAAACCGATCCTTGTCGTCCGCTCAGGCCGCACCAGCGCGTCGCGACCCGCGTGTCGACGGGTGGATGTAGCGACCGGCCCGCTGCTTGAAGGGCACCTTCTGGCGCGGCGGCACGCGCAGCACGAGTCGCACCCCGTCCTCGCCGTCCTCGCGCTCCATCACCTCGGTCGAGCGGTGCAGCCAGGCGAGAAGCTCGCCCTCCGTCACCGGCACGACCAGCCGGACTTCCCACTTGTCTTCCGACAGCCGCGCCTCGATGCGGGCGAGCAGGCGGTTGACCCCCTCGCCCGTCACCGCCGAGATCGCCACCGGCCCCTCGCCTTCTGGCGACGCCAGCAGGCGCGCCCGGCGCTCGGCGTCGACCAGATCGATCTTGTTCAGCACCTCGATCAGTCGGTCGCGATCGTGCGGGTCGATGTCGAGGAGCGTCAGCGTCTCCTGCACGTCGCGGGATTGAGCATCCGAATCGGGATGGGAGACATCGCGCACGTGCAGGATGACGTCGGCCTCGACGACCTCCTCGAGCGTGGCGCGGAAGGCGGCGACGAGGTGGGTCGGCAGGTCCGAGATGAAGCCGACGGTGTCCGACAGGATCGCCGAGCCGCCATGCGGCAGGCGGATCTGGCGCAGTGTCGGATCGAGCGTCGCGAACAGGAGGTCCTTCGACAGCACGCCGGCATCGGTCAGCCGGTTGAACAGCGTCGACTTGCCGGCGTTGGTGTAGCCGACCAGCGCGATCACCGGATGCGGCACCTTCTTGCGGTTCGCCCGGTGGAGGCCGCGCGTGCGCTTCACGTCCTCGAGCTCGCGCTCGATCTTGATGATGCGCTCCTGGATCAGCCGGCGATCCGCCTCGATCTGGGTCTCGCCGGGGCCGCCGAGGAAGCCGAAGCCGCCGCGCTGGCGCTCGAGATGTGTCCAGGTTCGCACCAGCCGGCTCTTCTGCCAGTTGAGATGGGCGAGCTCGACCTGCAGCGTGCCTTCCCGTGTTCGGGCACGGGCACCGAAGATCTCCAGGATGAGCGCGGTGCGATCGAGCACCTTGGCGCTCCAAGCCTTCTCGAGATTGCGCTGCTGCACCGGGGTCAGCGGATGGTCGACGACGACGAGGTCCGCCTCCTCGGTGGCGACGGCGAGCTTCAGTTCCTCGACCTTGCCTGTGCCGAACAGGGTTGCCGGGCGGGTCGCCGACAGGCGGACGACATAGGCGCCGACGACCTCCAGGTCGATCGCCCCGGCAAGGCCGACGGCTTCGGCGAGCCTCGCCTCCGGGGATCGCGTGGCAGCCCCCTCCCCGGCATCGGCGCTCCGGCGCTCGGTCCGCACTGGCGCGATGACGATTGCGCGCGTCCGCTTCGCGAGGCGCGAGATTCCCTCCCGGCGGTCGCGACGGTCCGGGCCAGCCTCTTCTTCGTCTGGGGTTCTATCGCTCAATTCGCAGACCGGCTTTCTTTCGTGCATGCTTTTCAGGCGGAGACCCGATGAGGCCCCCCGTCCGTCCTTCATGACACGAAATCGCGGCCCGCGGCGAGCAGTTCCGTCCTCGCCCTCGCGGGCGCGTCAATCGCGAACTCCGCGCCCGCCGGGACGAGCGCGGAGCTTCGCGAAGCGTAGCTGTCGAACGATTGCTACGGGGATCAGGCCTCTTCCGTCGGCTCGAACAGCTGGATCGGCTGGTTCGGCATGACGGTCGAGATCGCGTGCTTGTAGACGAGTTGAGAGTGCCCATCGCGCCGCAGAAGGACGCAGAAGTTGTCAAACCAAGTCACAACACCTTGAAGCTTGACGCCGTTGACGAGGAAGATGGTCAGTGGAGTCTTGTGCTTGCGGACGTAGTTTAGGAAGGTGTCCTGTAGATTTTGTGCGCGGTCCGCCATGGTATGTTTTTCCTATTCTTACGAGCCGACGATGCGTCCGCAGCAAATCCTCCAATCGGCCGAGGCACAGCCGGTGAGAGGGAGGCGTTTGGGGAACTATCCGTCCGCATTGCGCAGTCGAGCATCCGCATCGTCGGCTCAAGTTATACCGCACCTGCGAAGAAATGGGACGGATTTCTCTCCCGCGTGCGTCAAACCGCCACGAACTCGGCGGCCTCGTGGAAGTGGGTTCGCAACGCCTGCGTGACAGGGCCCGGCCGGCCATTCCCCACGACGTCGCCGTCGATGCGGACGACTGGCATGACAAGCGTCGTCGCCGCCGTAATGAAGGCCTCGCGGGCCGCCTTCGCCTCCGCCACGGAGAACGACCGCTCCTCGAGGGGCACGCCCTGGCGGGCCGCTACCTCGCACACGACCTCGCGCGTGATGCCGCGCAGGATGCCGCGGGTCGCCGGCCGGGTGACGAGCCGACCTTCCGCCGTGACGATCCAGGCATTCGTCGAGCCGCCCTCGGTCACCATGCCGTCCGGCGTCACGAACCAGGCCTCGCGGGCGCCCGCCTCCTTCGCCTGCTGCTTGGCCAGCACGTTCGGCAAAAGGCCAACGGTCTTGATGTCGACGCGGTCCCAGCGGTTCTCGGGAACGGTGATGACCGCGACACCTTCGGCCGCCTGGCGATCCGCCTTGGCGAAGTCAGCCGAGCGGGCCGTCATGACGACCGCCGGCGGGACGTCGGCACTCGGGAAGACGTGGTCGCGCCGTGACACGCCGCGCGTCACCTGGATGTAGATCATGCCGTCGCGCACCCGGTTGCGGCGCACGACCTCGCGCATGATCTGGCGCAGCGCCACGTCGCTCATCGGCGCGCGGATCTTGAGTTCGGAGAGCGAGCGAGCCAGCCGGGCGAGATGGCGCGTCGCATCGACGAGGTGCCCGTCGAAGACCTCGCACACCTCATAGACGCCGTCCCCGAACTGATAGCCCCGGTCCTCGACGTGGACGGCGGCATCGGCATGGGGGACGTAGCGACCATTGACATAGGCGATGCGGCTCATGACGGCTCCGATGGGACACGAAGGAGAAGACGGAACTTGCTGGGAGATCAGAAGAATTCGAGGCTGACGCGGAACATCTGCTCGACCAGTCGCACCCGCTCGGCGACGGCGAAGATGACGACCCGATCACCCGCCAGGATCTGGGTCTCGCCCGAGGGCACGATGACGGCGCGCTTGCGGTAGATGGCGCCGATCCGCACCCCGTCGGGGAGATCGAGATCGCGCAGCGGCCGCCCGACCAGCGGCGACGTCTGCAGGGCCTCCGCCTCGATCAGCTCCGCCGCGCCGTTCTGAAGCGACTGCACGCTGCGGATCCGGCCGCGACGCACGTGGCGCAGGATGCGCGAGACCGTCACCGCCCGCGGATTGACGTAGGCGTCGATGCCCAGCGCATGGGTGAAGGCGGGATAGCTCGTCGAATTGATCAGGCAGAGGTTGCGCTTGCAGCCGAGGTTCTTCGCCATCACCGCCGACAGGATGTTGGTCTCGTCGTCGTTCGTCAGCGCCACCAGGCTGTCGGCGTCCTGCACGTCGGCCTCGCGCAGCATCACCTGGTCGAGCGCGCTGCCGTTGAGGATCACCGTCCGGTGCAGCGCCTCCGACACCGCGACCGCCCGATCGCGGTTCTCTTCGATCAGCTTGACGCGGGCGTTGGGAAACCGGGCCTCCAGCGATTGCGCCACGAAGAACCCGATGTTGCCGCCGCCGGCGATGACGATGCGCGTCGCCTCGGGTTCTTCGTGACCGAAGATCGCGAGCGTCCGCTTCACCTGATCCCGCTTGGCAACAACGTAGGCGAGATCGCCGACCAGGATGGCGTCCTCACTGCGCGGCACGAACAGCCGCGCGCGCCGCAGGATGCCGACGACGACGGCCCCGAGGTCGGGAAACAGCTCGGTCAGCTGGCGCAGCGGCGTGTCGACGATCGGGCAGTCCGCCGT
Source organism: Pseudoxanthobacter sp. M-2 (assembly GCF_046156265.1). Taxonomy (NCBI): domain Bacteria; kingdom Pseudomonadati; phylum Pseudomonadota; class Alphaproteobacteria; order Hyphomicrobiales; family Segnochrobactraceae; genus Pseudoxanthobacter; species Pseudoxanthobacter sp. M-2. The sequence goes on along the minus strand of NZ_JAWDIR010000043.1, from coordinate 321,884 downwards.
GCAGTCGATGCCGAGCACGACGACCTCGTCGTCCGCGAAGGTCACGGTCTCCACCGCGCCCGGCAAGGCGAGGCGTCGGAGCACCGTCTCGCCGACCTCGATCTCCGGCGAGATGATCACGTCGATCGGCATGTTGTCGCGACGGAAGAGGTCCTGCCAGTGCGGCGCGAGATAGCTCTGCGCCCGGATCCGCGCAATCTTCGTCGGCACGTTGAAGAGCGAGTGGGCCACCTGGCAGGCGACCATGTTGACCTCGTCCGACAGCGTCACCGCGATCAGCATGTCGGCCTGGTCGATGCCGGCTTCGGCCAGCACGTCCGGGTGGGAGCCGTGGCCGACGACTCCGCGAACGTCGAGGCTGTCGCGAACGAGGTTCACGAGGCGCGCCTGGGCGTCGACGACGGAGACGTCGTTCTGTTCGGCGGCCAACCGCTCGGCGATGCCATAGCCCACCTGGCCGGCGCCACAGATGACGATGCGCATGAGTGCTCCCGTTCGCGCCGATGCGCGGCCCCGAAGCGTGTTCTAGCGCATCTGCCGCAGTGCGAAAGCGCCTGATGGCGCTTTAGGCGACGCCGAGCGACTTGAGCTTGCGGTGGAGTGCCGAGCGCTCCATGCCGACGAACTCCGCCGTGCGGGAGATGTTGCCGCCGAAGCGGTTGATCTGGGCCTTCAGATAGTCGCGCTCGAAGACCTCGCGGGCGTCGCGCAGCGGCAGCGCCATCAGGTGCTCGCCCCCCGCCCCCGTCGGCAGCGCCGGCACCATGGCGCCGATCTCCGTCGGCAGCAGGTCGGCCGTGATCACGGCCTCCGCGTCGCCGCGCGTCAGGATCATCAGGCGCTCGACGTTGTTGCGCAGCTGGCGAATGTTGCCCGGCCAGTCGTGCGCCTGCAGGACGGCCATCGCGTCGTCGCCGATGCGGCGGATCGGCAGACCGGCGGTGCGGGCGATCTGGTCCATGAAGAAGCCGACGAGCTCGGGTATGTCCTCGCGCCGCTCGGCCAGGGCGGGAACGCGGATCGGCACGACGCTGAGGCGGTGGAACAGGTCCTCGCGCAACGTGCCTTCGGCGATCTCGAGTTCGAGGTCGCGCGCGCTCGAGGAGAGGATGCGCACGTCCACCTTCACCTTGGTGGCTCCACCGACGCGCAGGAACGTCTGCTCGACGAGGACGCGCAGGATCTTGCCCTGCGTCTCCCGCGGCATGTCCGCGATCTCGTCGAGATAGAGCGTTCCGCCGTGGGCCTCCTCGAGGGCTCCGACCTTGCGGGAGCGGCCGTCCGAGCCCTCGATGCCGAACAGCTCCTCTTCCATGCGGTCGGGCGTGATCGCCGCCGCATTGATGATCACGAACGGCCCCGTCGCCCGGTGCGACAGCGTGTGGATCGTCCGTGCCACCAGCTCCTTGCCGCTGCCGGACGGCCCGGAAATCAGAATCCGGCTGTTGGTCGGCGCTATCCGCTCGATCGTCTGGCGCAACTGGTTCATCGACGAGGAAGCGCCGACGAGGTCGGTCGCCTCCGTCATCCGCTCCTTCAGCGAGCGGATCTCGCGCTTCAGCGACGACGCCTCCAGCGCCCGCTCGGTCGCCAGCACAAGGCGGTCCGCCTTGAACGGCTTCTCGATGTAGTCGTAGGCACCGCGCTTGATCGCCGATACGGCCGTCTCGATGTTGCCGTGGCCGGAGATGATGACGACCGGCAGGTCCGGATGCTGCTCGCGGATCGCGTCGAGGAGCGCCAGCCCGTCGAGCCGGCTGCCCTGCAGCCAGATGTCGAGGATGACGAGCGAGGGGCGGCGGTCACGGATGGCGGCGAGTGCCTGGTCGCTGTCGCCGGCCGTACGAGTGCCGTTGCCCTCGTCCTCGAGGATGCCCGCGATCAGATCGCGGATGTCAGCCTCGTCGTCGATGATGAGAATGTCAGTCGCCATGGGTGCTTCGAATGCTTTCGGAGGACGGGGCGGACGATGGGGCGGCAGTGTTGCTGCCGAGAACTTCGAGGGGCTCGATCGAAACGGGCGGCGCCTGGACAGGCGGCTCCGGCGACGGCCCCGATTCGGGCTTGTGAAGGACCGGGCCGTCGCCGTCGGCCCGGATGACGAGCCGCACGCAGGCACCGCGGCCACCAGCGGCGACGGCGGGCGAATCGAGCAGTTCGATGCGCCCGCCGTGTTCCTCGACGATCTTTCCGACGATGGCGAGGCCGAGGCCTGTGCCCTTCTCGCGCGTCGTCATGTAGGGCTCGAGCAGCCGCTCGCGGCCGTCCTTGGGCAGACCGATGCCATTGTCGACGACGTCGATGACGAGATCGTCTCCGGCGCGGTGGACCGACACCTCCACCCGCCCCGGCCCGCGCACGTCGGCCGGAACCGCCAGCACCGCCTCGACGGCATTCTTGACGACATTGGCGACCGCCTGGCCGATCAGGCGCCGGTCGAACCGTCCGATCACGGCGTCGCTCGGCAGCCGCGAGACGAACTGCACCTCGGGATGGCCGACGCTCTGCAGGAACAGCGCCTCGCGCACCGCCTCGCCGAGGTCACCCGGCTCGAAGACGGGCTTCGGCATGCGCGCGAACGACGAGAACTCGTCGACCATGCGGCCGATGTCGCCGACCTGCCGGATGATCGTGTCGACGCACTGGTCGAAGATCGCCCGGTCGTCCTCGATCCGCTTGCCGTACCGGCGGCGGATGCGCTCGGCCGAGAGCTGGATCGGCGTCAGCGGGTTCTTGATCTCGTGGGCGATGCGGCGGGCGACGTCGGCCCAGGCGGAGGTGCGCTGCGCCGTCACCAGTTCGGTGATGTCGTCGAGTGTCACGACGCGGTCCTGGCCGCTGCCGTCGGCGCGCCTGTCCGTCGTCACCCGCACGTTGACGATCCGCTCCTGGCCGTTGCGCAGCAAGCGTATCTGCAGCTGCCGCGGCCGGTCCGCCGGCTCGCGGCCCGCCGGCTGCAGGGCCGGCGCGATCTCGGGGACGACGTCGGTGAGGTGCTGGCCGACGAGGTCGCCCTCGTCGGCGGCGAGCAGCAGTTGCGCCGAGCGGTTGGCGAGCGAGATCAGCCCGGTCTCGTCGATGCCGATGACGCCTGCGGTTGCGCCGGCGAGCACCGCCTCGGTGAAGCGCCGGCGCCGGTCGATCTGCTCGCTCGCCGAGATGATCTCCTCGCGCTGCGAGTGCAACTGGTCCGTCATGGCGTTGAACGTTTCGCCGAGGTGCGCGAGATCGCCGTCGCCCTTCTCGATCGGAACCTTTGCGTCGAGGTTGCCGTGCGCGACCTGGTCTGCCGCCGTGATCAGGCGGCGGATCGGCGTGACGAGGCGGTTGGCGAAGCCGAAGCCGAGCCAGATCGCCGCCACCAGCAGCACCAGTGCCAGACCGACATAGACGAGCGCGAAGGCGAGTTGCACCCCGGTGCGCGACGCCTCGAGATCGCGGAACTCGAGCGCCCCTTCCTGGGCGAGCCGCATGTAGTCGACGACGCGCGCATCCATCGAGCGCGTCACGTAGAGGTACATGTCGTCATAGGCGGCGAGCTTGGCGACCCCGCCTACCTGGTTGGTATCACCCGGGGCGATCAGGATCGGACCCTTCTCCGCCGCCCGGGCGAACGCCTCCGGCGGCGGCAGCTCGAAGGTCTGGTTGAGGTCGAGGATGGTGCGGGTGACGACAGTGCCGTCGCCCTTCATCAGGAAGGCGGCCGGCACCTGGCGCAGCGACGCCTGCGTGCTGAGGAAGAGGTCGAACTGCACCGGCTCGTAGTCGTACATCGTGCGGGCGCGGTCGATCTCGGCGCCGAGCGCGATCAGGTCGCCGCGCAGCACCCGGCCGTGCTCTTCGACATAAGCGCTCGCCACCGCCACTGCGTTGTCGACGATGCCCCGGGTGCGCTGCTCGAACCAGCGATCGAGGCCACGATCGAGCGTGATGGTCGCGAGAATCGCCACCAGCACGGCCGGCAGCGCCGCGATGACGCTGAACAGGGCGACGATGCGGACATGGAGGTCCGCGCCTGCTCGGCCGCGGCGGCGAGCCAGCCACAGCAGCCGGACCTCGACCGCGACCGAAGCGACGAGGATCCCGACGAGCGCGACGTTGACCACCAGGGCAGCCGTCACGATGTCCGGCGTCGGCGCGACCGGCGTCAGACCCGTCAGCACCAGGAACGTCAAGGTGACGGAGACGAGCGCAAGGATCGTCGTCACCAGGCCGACGCGCCGAAGCAGCCGCAGACGGTCCCTGCCCGTCGACGCGACGCTGCTGTTTGTACTCACGCGAGGCAGAGCCTCGTTCGTCACGGCCATTCGATCCCCGTCAGCCGCCCAAAGGCGCGTCACCCGATTACAACATTGTTGCGAAAATGAGACAGCGCCCCTCGGGTGGCGGATCGCATGGAACGGGAGCGGTCGCCGCGCGTTGCGGCGCAGGCCCCCGATCGGGCCGACGGAGGGGATCGATGGCACCGCGACCGTTCTGGAAGGGCTACTTGAAGCTCTCGCTCGTCACGTGCCCTGTCTCGATGATGCCGGCGACCACGGAAAGCGAGCGCATCCGCTTCCACACCCTCAACAGCGAAACCGGCAACCGCGTCCAGAGCCACTATGTCGACGCGGAGACGGGCGACGTCGTGGACGAGGAAGACGAGGTAAAGGGCTACCCCCGGGGTGACGACGAGTACGTCATGCTGGAGGACGAGGACCTCGACGCGGTCGCCCTCGATAGTACGCGGACCATCGACATCGAGACGTTCGTGCCGCGCGATTCGATCGCCTGGATCTGGCAGGACAAACCGCACTTCCTGATGCCGGGCGGCGGTGTCGGCGAGGAGGCGTTCGCCGTCATCCGCGAGGCCATGCGGACGACGAAGACGGTGGGCATCGCCCGGCTGGTACTCTATCGCCGGGAGCGCGCCGTGATGCTCGAGCCCCGCGACAAGGGCATCGTGCTGTGGACGTTGCGGTATGGCGAAGAGGTGCGGAGCGCCGGCGGCGCCTTCGACGCCGTCGCCGACGAACACACCGACAAGGATGCCCGGGCCCTCGTCGAGAGGCTGATCGAGAAGCGGACACGCGACTGGGAGCCAGCCCTCGTGCAGGACCCGGTGCAGGACCGCCTCAAAGAGCTCATCGCGTCGAAGAAGAAGGGGCGGCGCAAGGCGGCGACGAAGTCGGAGCCCGCCGCGCCCTCGGAGGGTGGCAATGTCATCAGCATCATGGACGCCCTGAAGCGCAGCCTCGAATCGGAGGGCGGCCCGAAGAAGCGTCGCTGACGGCGCAAGCCGCCCGAACCTTCGTTGCGCTATGCGCCGCCTGGGCGCTTTCCCGCGTGCGGCGTCTTCAGCGGGCGCTGCGACGGCCCTGCCGTTTCGCCTTCTCCGCCGGCAAGGCCACTGCCGCTTCCCGGAAGCCCTCCCACGGATCCGTCTCGAGGCTCGCGAGCCGAGCCGGGGCGTTGGCGACGGTGAAGTAGTTCGGCGCCACCTCGCCGAGTTCTTCCCACGCGAGCGGCATCGAGACGGGCGCTCCGGCGCGCGCCCGCGTCGAGTACGGTGCCACCGCCGTCGCGCCCCGGCCGTTGCGGAGGTAGTCGACGAGGATGCGTCCCTGGCGCTTCGCCTTGCTGACGGTCGCGACAAAGCGGTCGGGAGCATCCGCCGACATCGCGTCGGCGATCGCCTTGCAAAAGGCCTTCACCGCCGGCCACTCCGCCTTCGGTTTCACCGGTGCGACGACGTGGAGGCCCTTGCCGCCGGTGGTCTTCACGAACGCCGTCAGCCCGGCGTCGTCGAGGCGCGTGCGCACTTCGCGCGCCGCCGCGACAACCGCGTCCCAGGAGACGCCTTCGCCCGGGTCGAGGTCGAGGATGATCATGTCCGGCCGCTCGATGTCGGCGAGCGTCGAACCCCACGGGTGGATTTCCAGCACGCCCGCCTGCACCAGACCGACCAGGCCGTCGAGGTCGTCGATGACGACGATCGGCTCACCGGACGGATCGCCGGGATCGGCGACGGCGCGGATCGCCTTGTTGGCTCCCTTCCACAAGTGCTTCTGGAAGAAGCAGGATTCCGTCGTGCCGCCCGGGCAGCGCAACATCGACAGCGGCCGCGCCACCACGAACGGCGCGATCTTCCGCCAGACGTCGGAGTAGTAGTCGGCGAGCCCCTGCTTGGTGACGCCGGCATCGGGCCAATAGACCCGGTCGGGGTGGGTGAGCTTCACGGCCGACCTCGCCGCGGGCTTCGCAACCGCCTGGGCGCCGCCCTGCCCCTCTCCTTCACGGCGGACGTCTGCCGGGTCCTTGTCCTCGCGGAGCCCGCGGAACGACGCGTGGCGCAGGTGGCCGTCTCCCGTCCATCCGGCGAACTCGACCTCCGCCACCAGGTCCGGCCGCACGAACCGCACGCCGCGCGCCTGATCCGTCGTGAGGCCGGCGGCGAACGGGCTCTTCTTCGCCGGGATCTCAGAGAGGCGCTTGTGCAGCTCGCGCGCGACCGCGGCCGTGTAGCCCGTGCCGACCCGGCCGACGTGCACCAGGCGACCTTCGTCGTAGATGCCGAGCACGAGCGAGCCGATGGCCGTGGCGGTGGTCGAGGACGGCAGGTAGCCGGCGACGACGAACTCCTGGCGATGGCCGCACTTCGACTTCACCCAGGTCTTGCCGCGGCCAGAGCGGTAGGGAGCGTCGCGCCGCTTCGAGACCACCCCTTCGAGGCTGAGACGGCAGGCGTGGCGCAAGACGAGATCGCCGTCGTTGCCGAAATGCGCGCTGTAGGCGACGCCTCCCTCCGCCGGGATCAGTCCCTCCAGCAGAGACTTGCGCTCGATCAGCCCGACCCCCGTCAGGTCGATGCCGTCGAGGTGCAGGAGGTCGAACGCGTAGTAGCGGAAGCGATCGCTGCGCCCCTCGCTGAGGTCGGCCTGCAGGGCGGAAAACTCCGAGGCGCCGTTCGCGGTCTCGACCACGATCTCGCCGTCGATCAGGGCGCTCTCGACATCAAGGCCAGCCAGCGCCTCGGCAACCGCGGTGCCGAAGCGATCCGTCCAGTCGAGGCCGGTTCGGGTGAGAAGCCGGACGCGACCTCCCTCGATATGGGCCTGGATGCGATAGCCGTCGAACTTGATCTCGTGGACCCACGCGGCACCCGCGGGTGGCTTCGACTGCAAAGTGGCCAGCGCCGGCGGCACGAAGTCCGGCAAGCTCGCGCGCTTGCCGCCCTTCGGAATGGCGCGCCCAGCGGCAGGAGCCTTGGCCTGTGCTTTTGCCGGACTCTTCTGCGCCACGGAGGCCTTCCGCTCCCGTCCCGCAGGTTCGGCTGCCGGAGGGTCCGACGGGAGTGGCGCCGGATCCGCAATGCGGCCGGTCTTCGACGACCAGCCCGGGGCCTCGCCGGCCACTTCCGCGACGTCCCGTCCCGTCACGACGGATTCGGGTCGCTCCTCCAGGATGTCCGGGGCGGTGGCCGGCCGCGCGGCGTCGTCCTCGCTCTTGATCAGGAGCCAGTTCTCGCGCTTCTCGCCCGGCTTCTTCTGCATGCGCACCAGATGCCAGCGGCCGTGCAGCTTCTCGCCCTCGAGCTCGAATTCGAGGTGACCCTTGGCGTAGCCCTTCTTCGCGTCACCCACGGGCGTCCACCGGCCGCGATCCCAGACGATGACGGTGCCCCCGCCATATTCGCCCTTCGGTATGGTGCCTTCGAAGTCGCCGTAGTCGACCGGATGATCCTCGACGTGCACCGCCAGCCGCTTCTCCCCGGCGACGAGGCTCGGCCCGCGCGTCACGGCCCAGCTCTTGAGGACGCCACCCATCTCGAGGCGGAAATCATAGTGCAGCCGACGCGCGTCGTGCTTCTGGACGACGAAGGCGCCCATTTCCTTTCGGCGGCGCGCGGCGCCCCGCGGCTCCGCCGTCTTCGAGAAGTCGCGCTTCTGCCGGTAGAGATCGAGCGCCATCCCCGCCTACCCCGCCTTGCGCCGCGGCGCGGCCGGGACGGACTTGGCCGCTGAACGCCCCCGCGGTCCAGCCTTTCCGGCCGCGGCCTTCTCCTGCGTTGGCGTCTTCGTTTCCGACGTAGCCGAGGCCGCACGCTTCTTGCCGGCGTCGGCCTTCTTTGCGCGCGTCTTGCTGCCGGCTCCCTCGGACGTCGACCCCTTCGCGGCCGTCTTGTCTCCGCCAGACGAGCCAGATTCCCCGGCGGCGCCAGCGCTCTGTCGCAGCGCATCGAGGAGATCCACGACCTTGCCGGTCCGCTCAACCTTCTTCGGCGCGATCTTGCGGCCCTCGAGCTTCGCCTTCACCAGGTCGGCGAGGGCGGCCTCGTAGCGGTCGTCGAACTCCTCCGGCCGGAAGCTGCCGCGCTTGGAGGCGATGATGTGCTCGGCGAGTTGCAGCATCTCGCCCTCGATCTTGATGTCCGGCAGATCGTCGAAGGCGTCGTCGGCCGCCCTCACCTCGTAGTCGAACTTCAGCGTCGTCGCGATCAGACCGTCCTCGAACGGTCGGACGAGCAGCGTCCGCGCCCGCCGGAACAGCACCGTCGTGGCGAGCGCCGCCGCCGACTTCGCGCGCATGCCGTCGCGGATCAGCGCATAGGGCTCGGCCGCCACCGCACCGTCCGGCGCGAGAAAGTACGGCCGGTCGAGATAGAGCGTATCGATGTCGTCGCAGTTCAGGAAAGCCGTCACGGACAGGGTCTTGTCGCTGTCGGGCACGGCGGACGCGACCTCGTCGGGCGTCAGCAGCACGTGCTCATCCTTGCCCGTTTCGTAGCCCTTCACCTGCTGATCGCGCTCGACCGCCTCACCCGTCACCGCGTCGACGAACGCCCTCTGCACGCGGTTGCCGGTCTTCCGATTGAGGGTGTGGAAGGCGATCCGCTCGGACGTCGACGCGGCGGCGTAGAGGCCCACCGGACAGGTGAGCTCGCCGATCTTCAGGAAGCCCTTCCAGCTCGCGCGCCCCGCCATCCCACCGCTCCACCCGCTTCAGTGCGTCACGACAGAATGCGCGCCGACGCCCCCGCGTTCCCTCGACGGCCCGGGAAGCAGCGCCTCTTCCGCCGGCAAACCGCGTGGTGCCGGCACTGCGCTCGCAATCCACACGCGATGGTCCGCCTCGGTTCGAGGTGCTACCACTGTGGCGTGGCTTCGGGTCCCCAAGCTGCCACCCTAAGGACGATCTCGTCGTGACCGTCTTCCTGAACAGCCGGCCCTCGGACGACCACATCGGCGAGCTCATGGCCAAGCTCTACGCCATCTTCGCGAAGTAGCGGTCCGGGCGGCGGCGCACCGCGATCGGCGCCGAGGGAGAAACGTGACCATGAAGCTCGCTGCGGCCTTCGCTCTCGTCGCCCTGCTCGCCGCCGCGCCCGCGGCATCGGCCTCGGGGCCGGAGATCGTGCCACCTGCTGCCGAGCCCTTCACGGTGGAAACGGTCGCGGGCGGTCTCGAATATGTCTGGGGGATCGCCTTCCTGCCGGACGGCTCCATGCTCGTGAGCGAAAAGCCCGGGCGCATGCGGCGCATCACGGCGGGCGGTGCCGTCTCCGCCCCGATCCGCGGCGTCCCGCGCGTCGTCTACGAGAACCAGGGTGGCCTTCTGGACGTCGCAGTCCATCCCGATTTCGCCGGCAATCGCTGGGTCTATTTCACCTACTCCCGGCCCGGCAACGGCGGCAGTTCCACCGCCCTCGCCCGTGGCGTCCTGTCCGAGGACTTCAAGGTGCTCCGTCAGGTGCGGGTGTTGTGGACGTCGGGGCCGCGCTTCGATGGCGCCGGCCACTTCGGCTCGCGCATCGCCTTCGATCGCCGCGGCTACGTCTATGTGACCACCGGCGACCGGCAGCAATATCCGTCCGACGACATCGCCCAGCGTCGTGACAACACCGTCGGCAAGATCGTCCGCCTGCACGGTGACGGGTCCGTGCCCGACGACAACCCCTTTGTGGGCGCGCAGGGCATCGATCCGGCGATCTGGAGCTATGGGCATCGCAACCCCCAGGGCCTCGCCTTCGATCCCTCCAGCGACCGGCTCTACGCGGTGGAGCACGGCCCGCTCGGCGGCGATGAGCTCAACGTCATCCGCAAGGGCCGCAACTATGGTTGGCCCGTCGTCTCCTGGGGGGTGAACTACGACGGCTCCCCCGTCGGCACGGGGAGACACCGGGCGCCCGGCATGGTGAACTCCATCCGCCACTGGACGCCGGTGATCGCGCCCGGGGGCATGGCCTTCTATAATGGCCGCGGCTTCCGCAAGTGGCGCGGGGACCTGCTGATCGGCGGCCTCACGGCCACGGGCCTCGTGCGTATCGACCTGGAGGACGGCCGTGTGGTTCGCGAGCAGCGCTTCCTGACGGAGCGCGGCCAGCGCATCCGGGCCGTGACGGTGGGGCCGGACGGTGCCGTCTACCTCGGCACCGACGAGAATTCGGCCGAGATCCTCCGGCTCGTTCCACGCTGACGTCGAAGCCGCTCTCCCGAAGCCGCCCGCGGCTGCGAACCTCGTTCGTCCCGCCGCCGAGTTGTCGCCTCATTCTCGGGACGTTTCGGATGTATGTAAATCGCCAGGATGATCTGCAACTTTAAGCGCCCCGGCTTCATTGGTTACTGAACGCCGGACGGTCTGGATTTTGCGCCCTCATCGGCGATGAGCGGCCGTTGGGCCATTTTGTTTTCCTCAGTTTGACCGAGGGCGCGGCGATCCACCCGAGAGGCGTGGCGCCTGCCCGTCCCCGGCGGAGCGTGACGGCGATGTCGGTTCAGGAACAAAGCTCGGCCGTTGCCGGCGCCCGCGACTGGTCGCGTGTCCTGCGGGCCTATCGCGAGCCGCGCGCCGGCCGCAGCATCTTCGAACTGGCCGTCACCCTGGTGCCGTTCGCACTGCTGTGGGCGGCCATGCTGACGCTGCTCGATCTCGGGCTCTGGTGGCTCGTCGCCATCCTGTCGCTGCCGGCGGCGGGGCTGCTGGTGCGGCTGTTCATGATCGCCCACGACTGCGGTCACGGCTCGTTCTTCCCGGCGCGCTGGGCGAACGACTGGACCGGCCGCGTCCTCGGGGTCCTCACCATGACCCCTTATGACCTGTGGCGCCGTAGCCATGCGATCCACCACGCTGGCGCCGGCAACCTCGACCGTCGCGGCATCGGCGACGTCACGACGCTGACGGTGCGCGAATATGCGGCGCTCTCACGCTTCGGGCGACTGCGCTACCGGCTCTACCGCCACCCCGTCGTGATGTTCGGCCTCGGCCCGCCCTATCTCTTCCTGCTGCAGCACCGCCTGCCCCTCGGCTTCATGCGCAAGGGCTGGGCGCCGTGGGTCAGCACGATGACGACGAACGCCGCGATCATCGGCGCCTTGGGTCTATTGATGTGGGCTTTCGGCATCGGTCCGGTTCTGTTCGTCCACCTGCCGATCCTGCTGATCGGCGCCGCGATCGGCGTGTGGCTGTTCTACGTGCAGCACCAGTTCGAAGGCACACAGTGGGACGACGCGCAAACCTGGAACGTCCACGCGGCGGCGCTCCACGGCAGCTCGCACTACGATCTTCCCGCCCCGCTCGCCTGGTTCACCGCGAACATCGGCGTCCATCAGGTGCATCACCTGGCGAGCCGCATCCCCTGTTACCGCCTGCCCGAGGTGCTCCGCGACTTTCCGGAACTGCGCAGCATCGGCCGGCTCACCTTGTGGCGCAGCCTGTCCACCGTCCGCCTGGCGCTCTGGGACGAGGGAGAACGTCGCCTCGTCACCTTCCGCGAAGCGCGCCGCGGCGCGCCCGTTGCGCTGATGCCGGAGCGCGGTCCCAGCGCGGATACACCAGGCATCGGGACGGCCCAATCGAACTGACGCGCCCGTCCGGCCGCACCGACGGCGCCACATGGCCGATGCGGATCCGACCCGCGTTCGGCGCGGCGCAAGCGGCGCTAATTCGTCTTGTCGAACTCAAGGAATTCGATCTTGCAGTTCCGGCCACCGACAATCCGGCATTGGCGAAGGGCTTCGTCCCTCACCTTCTTTTGGGACTTTCCCTTCGCAAATCCCCACGCCGAGGTGTTGCGGTCCACCTTTCCGACCGCGAGACCTGCCCACTGCGAACGGAACGTCGTGATGAGCTTGCAGCGCTCGCCGTTCCTCCGACAGAGCTGGAGCGCCTTGCTGATCGCGTCATTCTTAGAGCCGTAGTTGTACGCCATTCCCCATCCGAACTCTTTCTGTCCTGCAGCGAAGGCACCCCAGGCGTGTGCGTTCGTCGTGACGGAAAGCACGGCGGCAAGGCCGAAGATCGCTACCAGAAGTCCCTTCATGAGCCCCATCCCGCAGTCGTCGGGCGTCATCATTTGCCGACTGCGGCATTGTCCGCGAGTCCCTGGACACTCGCAAGAGTTGGGGAAAGCCTGCGCGACGCGCTTCTCTGGCTGAATGCGGCCCCCTCCCGTGATCCCGCGGGCGCCCACGAAGCGTACGGACGCTGCCTGCGGGAAACAGCACAACCAGCGCCGTATTGGTGACCCCGGCAGGATTCGAACCTGCGACCAACAGCTTAGAAGGCTCCGACAAACCCTTGAGAACAAAAGGGTAAGTCGCGGGTAGGTTGAAGGTGTTTCACTCCGTTTCGCCACCGGACACCGAAAGGAGTTCGGGTGGTGACGACCGCTGTGAGTACAACCACCCGTGCAACCGCGGCCGGTGAGCTGCGTGACCTAGCATACCGGGTGCGTCGCCTCCCGGACCCACTGCGCGCCTCGCCTGAGAGGATCTACGCCGAGAAGGACGACATCGCCTCCGAGCTGATGAGCCTCGCCCGCCGGATGGAGCGCGCGGCATGAGTGGGAGCGGCGAAAATCCGATCGCCCGCGCCGTGCAGGGTGCAAAGCGCTTCAGCCCCGACGTGCCAGAGAACTTCCCGGTCTTCTATCCGGCCGACCTCCAGGGCAAGCCAATCCCGGCGCGCCGCTGGTGCGTACCGGACTGGATTCCCGACAAGGCCGTGACGCTGCTGAGCGGCGACGGTGGCACCGGCAAGAGCATCCTCGCGATGACGCTGGCGACGTGCGCCGCCGTCGGGCTGCCCTTCATGGGGCTCGACATCGCGCCACGCAAAGTCGTCTACCTCTTCGCCGAGGATGACCTCGAGGAGGCCTGGCGCCGGCAGGACGCCATCAACCGCGCCCTTGAGATCGACTTCGCCGACCTCTTCGACCGCCTGGCATGGGTGAGCGTGGCCGGCGAGGATACCTTCCTCCTCACCTTCGACAAGGCCGGCCACCCGCAACAGACGAAGCTCTCCAAGCACCTTCACGCTTTCGTCCTGAAGGTGTTCGGCGGACAGCTTCTCATCGTCGACACGATCGCCGACACCTTCGGCGGCCTCGAGATCGACCGCCAGCAGGTGACGCGGTTCATCCGCCAGCACCAGAAGCTCGCCGTCGACATGGACGGCGCGGTACTGCTCATCGGGCACCCCAGCGTGTCAGGGATGAAGGATGGCCGGCCGGCTTCGGGCTCCAACGCTTGGGTGAACGCTGTCCGGTCCGCACTCTACCTGCGGCGGGCCGAGGATGAAGACGCCCCCGGCGATGGCGAGGTGAAGCGGTTGCGCGTCCTCGAGCGCGCGAAGAGCAACTTCGCTGCCACCGACGTCGAGATCCGGCTTCGCTACGTCAACGGCGTGTTCCTTGCTGATCACCCGCCCGCTGAGACCGGCGGTCTGTGGGACGACTTGACGATCGAGGTGAACTTCCTCGCAGCTCTTCGAGCTGCCATCCGAAACGGCGTGTATCCGAGTTCGTCTAAGCATTCGTCGGAATATGCTGTGATTAAGCTCAGGCAATACCCTGAGTTGCGGAAGTATAACCGTAAGCAGCTGGAAGACACGATGCACAGGATGATCGCGAACCGCGACCTCCGGGAGGCCATCCTCGGCACCGGCCACGCTCGGCGTCGGGTGCTCGCACCGGCCGATATGCCGCCCCTTCCAGACGAGCGCGACCCCGAGACGAACCAGCCGAAGAAGCGCGGGGAGGAGCCCTGATGTGTAAGCCGGCTAACCGGGGGGTGTTCTGCAAGTCCTTGAAATCATTAGACCGGGGGGTGTTCGAGATGAGGCGGGGGGTGTTCTGGAAGTCCTTGATTTCATTAGACTTTAAAAAGCGGGGGGTGTTGCCCCCTCCTACGGAGGGGGGCAGGCCCACAGAGCCTGCCCCCCTCGCAGGGAGGGGTGAGGGCGCGCGAGTGGGTGCGGGAGCGTGATGCGATGACAGCCTTCGGTGAGCTTGCGGCCATGGCCTTCCCGAACGTCCTCGCGACGTTCGGCGAGCCGGTGGCCATCCATCCCCAATTGGTCGACGACCATGCCGGGCGGATGCCCGACACGAGCCGGCCGGTCACCACCGTCGAGCGCGCCGTGCTGCGGCTGCGCCTGGAGAAACCGGCCGTGCTGAACGCTTGGGATGCCCAGTCCCTCTCCCGTCGGCCGACCATGGCCGGCGAGTGCAGCCTGAAGCTGGCGCTCGGCGCGATCCCCTTCGAGCTTCGCCGCGGCGACGTGGTGGTGCAGACGACGACGGGTGCGCGCTTCGAGGTGGTCGGGCAGCTCGCAAAGTCGCGGTCGAGCGAGACGTGGACCCTCGCGGCCCTCACCCCCAGCCCCGGCGAGGGGGCGTGAGGCGGCGGCGGGCCTGCCCCGCGCCCCTGCGGGTCCTTCCCGCCCTGACCCGGTGCGGGCACGCAGCAGCCCGGGATTTCGCTAGTCAGATCAACCGTTTATCATAAAGTGGATGGGGTTTAACAGTCAAGTGGGCGCCGCGGCGGAGAATACTATTCCGGGTGGACTGTTCGGCGAGCCGCCGGCGGCGGCGCGTGGCGGCGCGTCGATCAGCAAAGGCGAGCTGGCGAAGCGCCTCGGCGTGACGGCCGGGCGCGTGTCGCACTTCGTGAACCGCGGCCTGCCGGTGCTGCCGAACGGCCGCGTCGACCTGAACGAGGCGCTCGCCTGGTACGAGGACAACACCGATCCCGCCCGCCGGAAGGCGACGGTGCAGGCGCCGATTGGCGACGGCTCCGCCCCCCGCGGTGCCACGGCCGAGCTGAACCGGGTGCGCGCCGAGCGGGAGACGCTGAAGCTCGCCGTGGACCGTGGCCAGCTCGTCGACCGCGAAGCCGTCGAGCGCGAGACCTTCACCCGCGCCCGGGCCGAGCGGGATGCGTGGATCGGCTGGATCGGCCCGGCATCGGCCGCCCTCGCCGCCGACCTCGGCGCCGAACCGGCCGCCGCCTACGCCACCCTCGACCGCCTGGTGCGCGCCCAACTCGCCAACCTTTCCGACACCCCGATCGAGGATCTCGAGCGATGAGCGTCGCCGACCTCGTCACCACCGACGCCCGCGCGATCGTCGATGCCGCCTGGCGGCGCGGCCTCGCCCTCGACCCGCAGATGCTGGTGTCCGACTGGGCCGACCGCTACCGCCGCCTGCCCTCGAGCTCGGCCGAGCCGGGCCGCTGGCGCACCGACCGGACGCCGTACCTGCGGGAGATCATGGACGCGCTGTCTACCTCGTCGGCCGTCGAGCGGGTGGTGTTTATGAAGGCGGCGCAGATCGGCGGCACGGAGGCCGGCCTGAACTGGCTCGGATACATCGTTAGCCACGCGCCGGCGAACACGCTCTTGGTGATGCCGACCATCGACATGCTTCGGCGCAACACCCGCACCCGCATCGACCCGATGATCGAGAGCACCCCGGAGCTGCGGCGCCTGGTGCCGGAGGCGAAGAGCCGGGAGCCCGGCAACACCGTGATGGCGAAGGAGTTCCCCGGCGGTCAGATCGTCATGACCGGCGCCAACGCGCCGACGGGCCTCCGGTCCACCCCCTGCAGGTTCATCTTCGCCGACGAGGTGGACGCCTTCCCGGCCGACGCCGACGGCGAGGGCGACCCGATCGCGCTCGCAGTGCAGCGCACCGCCACCTTCGGCGCCAGGCGCAAGGTCTTCCTCTGCTCGACGCCGACGGTGAAGGGCGCGAGCCGCATCGAAGCCGCCTACACCGAATCGGACCAACGCCGCTTCTACGTCCCCTGCCCCCACTGCGGCGATGCCTTCGTCCTCGCCTGGCGACACGTCCAGTGGCCGAAAGGCGAGCACCACAAGGCCTTCGTCGCCTGCCCGACCTGCGGCGGGGTGATCGAGGAACGCGACAAGCCGCGGCTGCTCGCCGGTGGCGAGTGGCGGGCGACGGCGCCGGGCGACGGCCGCACCGCCGGCTTCCACGTCTCCGCCCTCTGCTCGCCCTTCCGGACGTGGGCCGAGATCGCCATCGCCTTCCGGGACTCCTACCGCCAGCCGGAGAGGCTGAAGGCGTGGACGAACATGGAATTGGGCGAGGCCTTCGAGGACGAAGCGGCCGCGCCCGTCGTCGCCGAGATCCTCGCCGCCCGCGCTGAGGACTGGGCCGAACCGCTTCCCTCCGAGATCGTCGCGATCACCGCGGGCGTCGACGTGCAGGGCGACCGCCTCGAGGCCGAGCTCGTCGGCTGGGGGATCGGCGAGGAATCTTGGAGCCTCGACTATGTGGTGCTGTGGGGCGACCCCGCCTCGACGGAGGTGTGGGGCCAGCTCGACCAGCTGCTCGACCGGCGCTTCATCTCGGTCCGAGGCGGCCAGCCGCTGCGGGTGGCGGCGACGGCGATCGACAGCGGCGGCAGCCGCACTCCGGAGGTGATGCGTTATGCCCAGGCGCGCGCCGGGCGCCGTGTGTGGCCGATCAAGGGTCGCGGTGGCGAAGGCGTGCAGCCGTGGCCGAAACGGCCGCCACGGGCCGCCGGTGCGCATCCGCAACCGTTCATCGTCGGTGTCGACGGCCTGAAGGCGGCGCTCTACGCGCGGCTGCGGCTCGACAGCGCCGGGCCCGGCTACGTCCACGCCCCGCGCGACCGGGATCTTGACTGGTTCCGGGGCCTCACCGCCGAGCGGCCGATCCGCCGGTATCACAAGGGCGTCGCCCGCATCGACTGGCTCGTCGACCGCGGCGTGCGCAACGAACCGCTCGACTGCCGCGTCTACGCGACCGCCGCGCTGCACGGCCTCTACGCCATCGGCTTCAAGCTCGAGGTGCCCGCCCCGGCGCCGACGATCGTCGCCTCGAAATCGAAATGGATGCAGCGATGAGCAAGCGCCCCGCCTCTGAAGCCGACATCACCACCGCCGTCGCCGCGATTGACCGGGCGACCGCCCGGATCGTCGCCCCCGTTCAGTCCCTGCGGGGCTTCATCGCCCCGTTCCTGCCACCACCCCCGAAGGAGAAGACCATGAGTGAGTCCATCGAAGTTCCCCTCGCCTACCCGCTGCGCAAGGGCAGCGTCACCGTGAGCACCCTGAAGCTGCGGCGGGTGAAGGTCGCCGACCTGAACGCCCTCGACGACCTGCCGCCCGGGACGAAGCCGCGCCGGCGGGAGGTGTTCCTGCTCGGCCGCCTGTCGGACGTGCCGCACGACATGCTCGAGGAGCTGGACGCGGCGGACTACGGCCGCGTGGTCGAGGCCCTCGAGGGTTTTTTCGACGAAGCCCCACCCACTGGTGGGTCGATGTCATCCTCGTCGCCCGTGCCACCGGCTGGGGCCACGCCGAGCTGATGAACCTCGACGTGGAGGAGCTCGGGCGCTGGTCCGCCCGGCTCGCCCCCCGCGACGAGCCGCCGCCGGACGAAGACGGCGACGGATGGCCGGAGGGCCTCGGGCTGCCGCCCGAAGCCGGACGGCTGGAACCGATCGAACCTTTGAGCCCGGCCGCCATGGCGGCGATCGACGCGAAGATCGCCGCCGGCCAGAGAGGAACCTGACACCATGGCGACTTACGAGAGCAGCCTCATCATCCGCCTGCTCGACCGCGTGTCGGGACCGGCGTCGAGCATCCGGAAGACACTCGCGGGCCTCGACCGCTCGATGAGCGGACGCCGCGGCATCATTGGCGGCATCGACCGCATGGCCGCAGCGACGCGCGGCCTCAACGCGGCCGCGCTCGGCATCGGTGGCCGAGTGCTGGCGCCGCTGGCGGCCGGCTACGGTGGCGCGAGGATCGTCGGTGTCGCGATGGACACCGAAACGGCGCTCACCTCCCTCGGCATCGTCGCGGGTGTGTCGGCCGACCGCCTGGCGGCGGCGAAGGCCGAGATCCAGGGCATGGCGCCCGCGCTCGGCGTGGCGCAGGGCGAGCTGTACCGGGTGCTCGAAACGCTCATCGCCGGCGGCATGTCGTGGGGCCAGGCCCTCGAGGTGCTGCCGAAAGTCGTGAAGACCGCCAAGGCCTCGGCCACGCCGATGGAAGACGTCGCCATGGCGTCGCTCGCCGTCGGGCAGAACCTCGGCGTAGCCGCTTCCGAGATGCAGCGCGCCTTCGACTACATGGTCGCCGGCGGCAAGATGGGCTCGTTCGAGCTGAAGGAGATGGCCCGCGAGTTCCCGGCCATGGCCGCGGCCGCCGCCCGGGTCGGCATGACGGGCACCGAGGCAGTCGCCGACCTCGCCGCCATGGCACAGATTGCCCGTAAGACCTCCGCCTCCAGCGCTGAGGCGGCGAACAACATGGTCAACTTCTTCGATAAGTTGTCATCGCCGATCACAAGGAAGAAGTTTGCCAAGTTCGGAATTGATGTTCGCAAGGTTTTTGAGGATGCGAAGCGCGACGGCCGGTCGTTTTCTGACGCTATCATCGACGAGGTGGAGCGAGTTTCCAAGGGTGACCCCTTCGTCATCTCCGAACTGTTTGAGGATAAGCAAGCCCGCGACTTCCTGAATGCGATGATCGCCAACAGCGATCAGGCGAAGCAGCTGCGCGCCGACGTGCGGGCCTCGACGGGCGCCGTCGAGCAAGACTTCAAGCGCGTAGCCGAGACCACCCGCGAGGCCTGGAACCGGGCCGGGGCGGCGATCGAGAACGCGGCCGAGAAGCTGGGGACGAAGCTCGCCCCGGCGATGAGCGCGACGGCCGACGCTGTGGAGCGCATCGCCACCAACTTCGGCGGCTTCCTCGACGACGCCGAGCGTCGCTACGGGATCCTCGACCGGCTACGCGACGCCAGCAACGGCATCGGGAAGGACGGACCCATTCAAGTCGGTGGCGAGCTTGGCAAGGTGGTCGATGACTTCGGCCGCTCGATCGACGCTTTCGAGCGCGACGTGCTGGGCCTGCCGCCGCCCAACGAGGTGGTGGAGAAATGGCTGCTCGGCGGCGCGGTGTCCGGCGACCCGTCGCGCGACGTCGCCGCCAATGCGCTGAAGCGGATGGAGCGGCTGCAGGGCGAAGTCGCCGCCGCTCGCGAGAAGATCTCCGCCGCCGAGCTGAAGGCGCTGGAGGCGCCGACGCGCGCCGCCAAGGCCGAAGCGAAGGCCGAGGCGGATGCGCTGCGCGCCGAGATCAGGGTGCTCGAGGCGACGATCGCCGACGCCCGGGGCCTCGCCGGCCGCATGGGCGGCCGCGACATGGCCTATGTCGAAGCCGGCAACGAACGAGCGGCGGCGGGCACGGCCGCGAAGGGGCGCACCCCGCCCGGCCACGTTCAGGACAGGAAGGGCGCGGCGCGGCTGTGGGATGTGACCCGCAACCTCGTCGACACCCTCATCGACCGCGCGTCGGACGATGCCCAGTACCTCGTCGACCGCCTCGACCGCGCCCACGGCGGCGCCACGGGCGGCACGGGACAGGGCAACCTCGAGGCGGCCCTGAACCGGATGACCCGCCGGAACGAACGGCCGAACCCGCGGGCGGCGGCGCGGATGCGGGCGACCGGCGCCGGCGGCAGTGACTTTGCCACCCCCTCGCCTCGCGGCGTCGGCACCGGCGGCGACGCCAGCGGCTTCGCCCTGCCCGTGCCGAGGCCGGAACAGCTCGGCGCGGCCGGCCGGGCCGCCGGCGAGGCCTTCAAGGCCGGCATCGCCACGGGCGTCACCGGTGCGGCGACAGAGGCGGACGCCGCGAACGCCCGGATCTCCGGTGCCTTCTCGGCCCTGCCGCCGCAGCTGCACGCCTCCGGCCTGGAGGCGGCGCTGCAGCTTGCCGCCGGCATCCGCGCCGGCATCCCCCAGGTGAGCGCGGCGGCGACGGAAGCGGCCTCTGCGGTGGCGGCGAAGTTCCCGCAGTCGCCGGCGCGCGAGGGGCCGCTGCGGCACCTGGTGTCGATGGGAGCGAAGATCGGCGAACAGCTCGCCCAGGGCATGAACGAGGCGCCGGTGGCGCGGGCGGCGAACAAGATGGCGGCCGCCGCCGCGGGCGTTGCCGGGGCCGCGCCGGCGGCTCGACGCGCCGCTGGTTCATCCGGTCCGATGGCCGGCGGGCCGATCACCATCAACGCATCGCCGCGTTTCGTCATCAACGGCGCGGGCGACCCGCGGCAGACGGCCGAGGCGATCGACCGGATGATCACCTCCGACATTGCCGAGCGGATGCGCGGCATCTTCGCCGACTATGGGATCGCATGACATGAGCAACTTGGCCGATATCATCGAGACCCTCGCCCACGCGCACGCCGACCTCGAGCGCCGCGTCGAGAACATGCAGCGCCACGGCACGGTCGCCGAGGTGGACCCGGCGACGAGCCGGGTGCGGCTCAAGATCGGCGGCACCGACGAGGCGCCAATGCTGTCGCCATGGGTGCGGCCGGCGCAGATGGCGGGCGCCCTGAAGGTGCACGCGCTGCCGAGCGTCGGCCAGACGATGACGCTGTTCTCGCCGGGCGGCGAGATGGCGGCCGGCGTCGCCGTGCCGTTCACCTGGTCGAATGCCAACGCGGCACCGAGCCAGAGCGCCGAGGAGAACGTGCTGACCTTCGGCTCGGTGCGGATCGAGCTGACCGGCGACGGCCTGAAGATCACCGCCGGCGGCACCGTTCTGGAGGTGAGCGGCGAGGGCGTGGCGATCGAGGGCGACGACCTCACCCACAACGGCATCTTCATCGGCGACACCCACCAGCACACGCAAGTCGAGCCCGGTGGCGCCCTCAGCGGCCCCCCGCCTGGCGACTGAGGAGCAACCAATGATTCTGCAAATGATCCGCCGGGGTCGGGGCCTGCCGGACCTCGAAAAGGCGCTGCAGGGCATCTCCGGCAAGCAGGCGCACGTCATCATGGGGCGGGCGGTGCGGCGGGAGGGCAACAAGGTCCGGACGCAGGTCGTCAACGCCCTCGTCCGCCAGACCGGCGCCGGCCGCCACGCCGTGCTGAAGGCGCTGAGCTACGAGGGCACGCGCCGCGCCAAGGGCGGCCTTGGCACGACACCGAGCGGCCTCGAGTATCGCATCGACGCCAAAGGCCGATACCTGCCCCTCACGGCCTTCAAGCCGCGGGAGACGAAACGCGGGGTGTCGGCGGCGCCGTGGGGAACGCGCCAGATCTTCGCCTCCACCTTCTTCGCGACGATGAAGAGCGGTCACCGGGGCGTGTTCAAGCGCGAGGGCAGTGGGCGCACGCCGATCGCCGAGCTGTGGGGGCCGAGCATCCCGGCCGAGATGCTGAAGGACGACAGCCGCGCCGCCTTCGACCGCGGCACCGAGGGCATCACCGGCCGCATCATCGTCGAGGTGGCGCGCCAGGCGAACCTGAAGATGAACCGGAGGTGACGATGAAGACCGACGACGAGATCGAGGCGCTGCGGCTGCGGCTGCTGAAGGGGATCGAGGACGACTGGGCCGCCACCGGCGAGAAGCGCACCGCCTTCCCCGCCCTGATGGCCGAGTTCGCCCCCGGAACGGCCGGCGCGCACGAGGCGATGCACACCGCCTTCATCGTCCGCGAGATGCTCGCCGACCACCTCGCCGGCCACGCGGCCGTGATCGCCAACCCCGCGTGGTTCCGCCAGGCGGCGCGGGCCGGCGAGGCGATCGACGCGCTGTTGCAGGCGATCCGCGCCGCCCACGCCATCGCGGCCGCCGAGGCGGAGCAACCGGCGGCGAAGCCGGCCGGGCCGAGCTTCGGCGGCAAGAAGGCCGTGCCGCTCGGGAAGGCGCTGGGGAATTGAAGGGCCAACTAACTGACAATTTGTCAGTTTGATCGAGCTGGCGAGGCGGGCGGCTACTTCCTGCGCCTTGGCTTAGGCGGCGGCTCTGGAGACTTATTGGGCTCTGTCGGCTTATCCAGCTTTGGATAAGGGACGAAAACCAGTTTGTGCTTCTTGATCAGATTCCCGAGAAGCTTGTCGCGCTGCTGCCTATAATCTCGCTCAAACTCATCTTCAATTATTTCCTCGAACCGATTTGCGGTGATGGCAATCTCTTCATCCGTTAGCTGCGGAGGACCTTCAAACGACTCCTCCAGCCGAAGGATGATCTCGGCCGTCATTGATCGCCTGCTCCTCTCGGCCGCCTCGGCGATCTTCGCCTTCAGGTCCTCGGGGATGCGCAGACGGAAATGGAGATCATCACGTGCCATGCCGCACCGATGCCGCACTTTCGGCTTGACCGCAATGCCACTAAGTGGAACAAATATGCCACTTGGTTGACGCAGCGAAGGATCGTCAGATGGCAAGCGGAGATCCGATCATCAGGGTACGGCTGCCGCAGGAGCTGAAGGCCTTCATCGAAGGTGAGGCCCGCTACTACGTCTCCAGCCAGAACAGCGTCATCGTCCGCGCCGTGCGCGAGATGAAGCAGCGTGCCGAGATGGCCTCCGACGTCATCGCCGCCCACGCCGAGGCCCGGCGCCGCGAGCGGGCGGCCGAGACGAAGGCCCGCACCCTCGATGCGCGTGAGCGCACCGATGAGACCTCCCCGGCCTGACGGCCGAACAACCTCGGAGAACGACGATGGCCACCGAAGCCGCCCTTCGCCGCCGCGCCAAGAAGCTCGGATGGCGTGTCGAGACGTCCCGGAAGGATTTCGACACCAATCACCAGGGTCTGTTCCAGCTGATCGACGACACGAACACCGTGCGCGCCGGCGTGAACTTCGACGCCGAGCTGGACGAGATCGAGCAGCGCATTGCCGAGGAAGAACAGCGCCGGAAGTAGTCTTCGGCGCCTCGGCCAAGACTTCAACCCCTCGGTCGTTGCGCCGGGGACAACCGGAGAGACGGACATGAAGAACGAAGCACTCAGCCCCGAAGTAATCAAGACGGCCGCCGCCCGCATCGTCGAATACAGCTCGGCGCGGAAAGCCGAAGAGTTCGACGATGGATGCCGCGCCGGCAGGCAGTGGACCATCGAGGAGGGCGAAGAGCCTGAGATCATCGAGATCGCCAATCAGGGCGCGAAGGACGACCCGCGCCTGACCTTCGCCGTCCTTCGCGATCTCGTGAAAGACGAGGAGCAGCGCGACGCCCTGATCGCCTACGCCCTCAACTGGCGTGACGAGACCGACGAAAGTGCGATCAGCGACCCGTGGGCCGGTGGCTTCGCGCATGGCGTCTGCCAGGTCTGGGAGCAGATCGAGAAGGAGGTCTACGCACAGCAGCGGCAGGCCTGAAAACGAAGCGGCCCGGCTCGAGGCGGCAACCTCGGCCGGGCCAATGCCTCAACCATCATGGGGGGATAGAAGATGCCCGCATTGCATAGCACGACTGCACCGGAGCCGGAAGGCCCGCACCCCGACCACGCCCTTCTCGCCGCCGGCGCGCTTCTCGACACCTTGATCGAACGGTGGGTGCCGCTGGCGCTGCGCGACGAGCAGCTTTCCCGCGAGGTTGCCCGCCTGGCGCACTCCGAGGGTTGGGCGACCATCACGCCGAAGGGTGAGTTGCAGAGCTACTTGCCCGGCGGCCTCCACCACATCGGCAAGCTCGAGGAGCGCCTCGGGGCGATGGAAGCGGCGGAAGCCGAGTTGCACGCGTCGATCAGCATCGACCGGCTCGCCACCTTCATCCGCACGCTGTTGCCGTCCACCCCCGCCGGCCTCGCCGTTCATGCGCGCGCGCTGCGATGGTCCTTCGAACGCACGTTCTATCTTCGCCCCCCGCCACCCGACGGCGAAGATGACGCCCTAATCTTCGACTTCCTCGCGACCGTCGAGCGCATCGTGCGGGGGTGGCAGTGATGCCGGCCGTTCCGCGCGATCCGCCAGCCAACTGCTTTGCGCAGAACACCGACCTCGAAGCGGCGCTGATCGAGGCGCGTTGCTTCCTGCGAGTGATCGAGCTGGCGACAGACGACCGCGCCGCCCTCGACAGGCACGACGCCGCCGCCATCAGCCTCGTCGCCGGCTGCGCCGCCGGCGCGATCAACACCGCACTCGACCGGAACGACAAGGTGAACCAATGAACGTCACCCCGAACACCTCGCCGTGGGCGAACCCGCCGAAGCTGCCACCCGTGGAAGCCGCCGTCCTCGCCGCTCGCAAGGCCGCCCGTTCACGCCGCCGGGCCGATGCGCTCGCGGTGATCATCCCGCGGCTGAAGGCGCTGATGGCGAAACCGGACGAGATCATGGACGGTGATGCCTTCATCGACGAACGCGGGCAGATCATTTTCCGTAGCCTGCTCCACACCCGAACCTTCAACGGCCTTCGTCTGTTCTTCGCCGATATGGTTGCTGGAACTTACTTTAGCGTCGAAGTGCCGGGAGAGAGACCTCGTCGGATGGCCGGTTACTTCAACTATGTTGGCTCAACTCAAGATATTGGGGAGATGCGGCGGCGGTGGGCAGAGCGTCCGGTGAGCGACGAGTTCCACGTCATGGCGTGGAAGCGTGGCGAGTGGGAAGAGCGGCTGTTCTGATGAAAAAGTTTCCCAAGCCAGATCAATGGCTTGATCCTCTTTCCCCGGGGAAAACCCGGGGAAAACCCGGGGATACGAAACGGGAACAGCTTGAACTATGGGGCGAGCCATGCGCCTCATTATCGCATGACACTCGATCTCGACACCAAACACTTTCCGCAGCGCAAGCTCCTCGAGCTCGTGCCCGGCCTGAAGCCCGCCAGCATCCGCAACTGGATCGAGCGGCACCTGCTCGACGTGGGCGGCGCACGGCCGGGGAAGGCGGGGCAGTTGCTCTACTCGCCGATGGACGCCGTGCGCCTCACCTTCGTCACTCAGATGGTGCGGCTCGGCGTTGCGCCAGCGCCTGCCTTCGGCATGGCGATGATGATCGAAGAGCGGGTGCGACAGCTTTGGGCGTCCGCGCCGGAAGAGTTCACGCCCGACCCGGACGACCCTATTTCGCTGAAGGCGTGGAAGGTGGGCGAGTATCGCCGCGGCTACATCTACAGCACCGCCGAGGACGGCCCGCAGATGCGGGCGTCGGATGCGCTGTCGAGCGACACGATGCGGCTGCACTTCCTGCCGACGACCTACATCACCGTCGAGATCGACGTGATGGCGCTGCACGTCCTGAAGCGGGCGCAGCGCGTCAAGGCAGGCCTGCCCGCCTTCTTCCCGCCGCGGGAGCCCGACGCGTGAGCTTCGCCCGCCGCATCCGCCGCACCGTGGCAAGCCTCGCCGACCGGGTGGCCGGACGGCAGCCGGCGACCCGCAGCATGGACGCCGCCGCCGGCGGCCGGCGGTGGGCGACCTATCCGGAGACCCGCTCCTCCCTCGCCGTGGCGCACGCTGGCCGCGTCGTCACCGTCGCCCGATCGCGCCAGCAGGATCATTCCAACGCGCTCTTCCGGGCCGCGATCAATTCGTGGGAATCGAGCCTCGTCGGCTCCGGCATCCGCATCTCGCCCCAGCATCCCGACGCCGCCACCCGCCAGGCACTCTCCGATGCCTTCGAGCGTTGGACCGACGAGAGCGACACCGACGGCAGAACCGACTTCTATGGGCTGCAGGCGCTGATCGCCCGGCTGATGGTCCGCGACGGCGAGTGCTTCGTTGTGCTGGAGACGACCGCCGACGGCCGGCTTCGGCTGCGCGTGCACGACACCGACATGGTCGACAGTTCGATGACGGTCGACCTCGGCGGCGGCCGGGCGATCATCCACGGCATCGAGATCGACGCCGGTGGCCGCGTCGTCGCCTACCACTTCAGGCGGACGAACCCCGGCCTGCCGCTGGTCTCGGATCTCTCGACGGTCCGGCTTCCGGCGAGCGACGTGCTGCACGTCTTCCGCCGCGACACCGCCGGCCAGCTGCGCGGCGTGCCGTGGGGCGCGCCGGTGCTGCTGCGCCTCGCCGACTATGACGCCGCCACCGACGCTCACCTGGTTCGCTTGAAGATCGCCGGCCTGCTCGCCGGTTTCATCGTCAACCCTGAAGGCTCCGCCGCCCCGATGGACGGCACGCCTGCGGGCTCCGGCATCGTCGATGTCAGCATGGAGCCCGGCGAGCTGAAAGTCTTGCTGCCCGGCCAGGACGTGCGCTTCAGCGACCCGGCGAACATCGGCGCCGAGGCGATGGAGTTCCTGCGCACCACGCGCATGGAGATGGCGGCCGGTTTCGGTCTGCCGATGCACCTCTTCGACGGCGACCTCTCCGAGGCGAACTACTCGAGCTTGCGCGAGGGCAAGGTCGAGCATCGCCGCCGCGCCGAGGCGCTGCAGCACGCGATCTTCGGCTTCCAGCTGCTCCGCCCCGTCTGGCGGCGATGGGTGACCCTCGAGGCCCTTTCGGGCCGGCTCGCCCGGAACGACTTCACCCGCCAGCCGGCGCCTTGGCTTGCCGCCACCTTCACCCCGCCGCGGTCGGAATGGGTGGACCCGAAGAAGGACGTCGAGGCCGAGATCGCGGCCATCGGCGCGAATCTGATGAGCCGACGCCAGGCGGTTGCCGCTCGCGGCTTCGACGTCGAGGCCCTCGACCGCGAGATCGCCGCCGACCGCGCCCGCGAAGCGAGCCTCGGCCTTGCCCCGCAGATCCCGGAGACCACGCCATGAACGGCCGGAAGTATGTCGCCTTCGCAATCGCCGCGGACGAGGTGCCCTGGCTGGTCGCTGCCACCGTCCGGATGGCACTCTTCCGTGTCCTCACCGTGTTCGGCGCCGACGATTCGCCGATTGCCCGCGAGGCACCGGCGATGCCGGTGAGCCGCAGCCGCGAGCAGACTGAGGCAATGACGGAGGCCGAGGCGCTCGCCCATATGGCGACGCCGGCCTTCCGGCTGACGTGCGCCGAGATCGCCGCCCGTCTCGTTGCCGGCGAGCCCATGACCATGGGCAACGTCGCCGACGCCCTCGGCGTGCCCTACGCCATGCTCGGCGAGACTGTGAGCGCGGTGATAGGCGAAGTGGTGCCGGGGCTGCACGGTGTCGTGCTCGAGGCGACCGAGGTGCTCCATTGAACGCGCCCGCCACGACCACCGCGCCGGCGGAGATCCTGACGCGGCTTGCGACCGCCTCGCCGCGGTCGTGGAACGCCGAGACGATGACGTTCGAAGCCGTGCTGTCGAGCGGCGCCGCCGTGCGGCGCTACGACTTCGCCGGCGAGTTCGATGAGATCATTCAGCTGTCGCAGACGTGGCCGGCCACCGTGCCGCTGCTCGACAGCCATCAAAGGGAGAGCGTCGACCGGCGCCTCGGGAGTGTCGACAGTCTCGTGACGGTCGGCGGGCAGCTCCGGGGCCGGGCGACGCTCTCCCGCCACAACCCCCTTTCGCAGCGCATCGCAGCCGAGCTGTCCGACGGCCAGACCTACGCCTTCAGCATCGGCTACATCGTGCTCGCCCATACCGAGCGGACGAACCCCAGGACGAAGCGGCGCGAGAAGATCGCGACGCAGATCGACCTGGTCGAGGTGTCCCTCGTCATCGTGCCCGCCGACCGTCTCACCGGCATAAGGAACGCCGAGATGACGGATTCCACTGCCTCGGCCACCGAGCCGAGCACCAACCCGCCGCCGGCGCCCCCCGCCCCGGCCGCCAACACCGTGCAGACCACCGACCGCGCCGCCGTCAACGCCGAGATCCGCAGCATCGCCACCGTGGCGGGGCTCGACCAGTCGTGGATCGACCAGCGGATCGACGCCGGCGACACTGCCGAGCGCGCCAGCGTCGCCGCCGTGGAAGCGCTGCGCTCGCGCACCCCGCCGGCGCCGATCCGCAACACCGTCGTCGAGGTGGGCGTCGACCACACCGACCCGGCCTTCCGGGCGCGGACGATCGGCGAGGCGCTCTACGTGCGCCACACGCCGGGCGTGACGCCTTCGGACGCGGCCAAGCCCTACGTCCACATGACGACGCTGGACATTGCCCGCGACTGCCTTCGGGTGCGCAGCATCGCCACCACCGGCCTTTCGCCGACGGCGACGATCGAACGCGCGCTGCACACCACGTCGGACTTCCCGCTCTTGCTCGGCGACCTCGTCAACCGCACCCTGCGGGCGACCTACATGGCCGTGCCGTCGGCGCTGAAGCAGATCGCCCGGCAGAGCAACGCCCGCGACTTCCGGGCGAAGCACCGGCTGCAGATTTCCGAGGGTCCGCGCCTCGAGAAGGTGAACGAAGCCGGCGAGTTCCGGAGCGGCACGCTCGTCGAGGCGAAGGAGAGCTACGCCGTCGCCACCTACGGCAAGATCATCCCGATCAGCCGTCAGGCCCTCGTCAACGACGACCTCGGCGCCTTCACCGACCTCTCCCGCCGCCTCGGCCAGGCGGCCGCGGCGACGGAGGCGCAGCTGCTCGCCGACCTGTTCGCCGCCAATGCCGGCGCCGGGCCGACGATGAGCGACGGTCAGCCGCTCTTCCACACCACCCACAAGAACGTCGCCACCGTGCTCGGCACACCGTGGAAGGGCGAGACGCCGCCCGCCTTCGCGCCGCTCATCGCCGCCGGCCGGCTGGCGATGCGCAAGCAAGTCGGCCTCTCCGGCGAGCTGATCGCCGTGACGCCCCGCTACCTGATCGTGCCCAGCGCCGGCGAGACCGACGCCGAGAAGGCGCTCGCCGCCTTCACCCCGACCCGGGCCGAGGACGTCAACCCGTTCTCGAACCTCGTCCTCGTCGTCGAGCCGCGGCTCGCGGACGATGACGCATGGATGATCGCCGCCGACCCGGCCGCGATCGACGGGCTGGAATGGGCTTACCTCGAGGGTGTCGAGGGGCCGCAGGTGGAGAGCAAGGCCGGCTTCGAGGTGGACGGCGTTCAGGTGCGCGTCCGCCTCGACTTCGGCGCCGGCTTCGTCGACTGGCGCGGGTGGTTCCGCAACGCGGGCACCTGACGATGACGACGACCACCGAGCTGCGCGAGCAGCTCGACCGACTTCGGACCTCGCGCGCCGCTGGCGTGCGCGAAGTCCAGAACGGCGACGAGCGCGTGGTCTATCAGAACGACCGCGACCTCGCCGCCGCCATCGCCGACCTCGAGCGGCAGATCGCTGCCGCCGAGGGCCGGCGCGTCCACACCGTCAGGGTGGGCTCGTCGAAGGGATTCTAGGGCCAGCCGTACGAATTCCGTCCGGCTCAAAGACTACCGCGGCGCTCCATGACCTCGGCCACCCGGCCGGTCGGGACGAAAGCCATCCTCCCCGCGCCGCGGTGGGATAACGGGGGTCAAGGGTGGCGAGGCCGGGATTGTTTCAGGAGGCGTGACGACCATGTCCGACGCGAGCCCCAGGACCGAAGCCAAGGCTGCGACGCTCTTCGTGAGCGACGCGCAGCTCGCGGCCGTCCTCGGCATCGGCGAGGACAAGGCCCGCACCATCTTCCGCACCCTCGAGCGCGACGGCTTCCCGGCGCGCGACCCGATCTTCGGCCGCCGCTACTTCCCCGCCGTGCGCGCCTTCCTTGACCGCCGCGCCGGCTTGGGCGTCCACTCGGCTCCCCTGCCCCTCGCTCCCGATGGGCCGGAAAACTGGGGAGACGACAATGCGAACTAAAGGTGAGGCGCCAGGCCTGATGAAGGTCCGCGGCGCCGAATGGTGGTGGTCGGCGGCCCGCGCCAGCAAGCGGCCGGAGGCGAAGACCTTCCGGCCACGCACGGTGCGGCTGCGGCAGGACGACGAGGCCGAGCGCGCCGCCAAGTGCCGCGAGCTGACGGCCGAGCTTGCCAGCTGGTGCGAATCGGAGGCCCGCGGCGGCGCTCGCCTGTTGCGCTTCGACGGCACCATCCGGTCGCTCAACCGCATCTACGAGACGCACCCCGACAGCCCGCGGCGCACCGTCTCGTTCGCCACCGGGCGGGTCTACGACGTCGAGGCGAAGGTGCTGGTGGATGCCGTGGGCGACCGCCGCATCGACCGCATCACCGGTGCCGACCTCCGGCGCTGGCATACGAACTTCGCTAAGCCGGCGACGCCGGACGGGTCACCGCGGATCCGGCGGGCCCAGGGCGCGATGAAGACGCTGCGCCGGATAGTCTCGTGGGGCGTGGTGATGCGCCTTCCCGGCTGCCGCGACCTTCGCGAGATCCTCGCCGAGATGCGCTTCACCATGCCGGCTCCGCGCGAACAGGCACCCTCCTATAGCCAGGTGCTCGCCTTTATCGCTGCGGCGCACGAGGCCAAGCGTCCCTCGTTGGCGATGGCGGCGGCGGTGATGTTCGACACCTCGCTGCGGCAGACGGACGTCATCGGAAAATGGGAGCCAGCGCCGGACGCAAAGGTGACTGGGGGTCACGTTTACGCCGGGCGCCGCTGGAGCGGTGGCGTGTTGTGGCAGGACATCACGGGCGGGCGCCTGTCGAAGAAGACGACGAAGACGGGCGCCAAGGCGAACTTCACCGTTGCCGACTTCCCCCTGGTGGCGGCCGAGATCGCCCGTGTTCCGGAGGAACGGCGCATCGGGCCGATGGTGATCGACGAGCAGACGGGCCGCCCCTATCGGCACCGTTGGTTCGCCGCCCTCTGGCGCCGCATCGCCCGGCAGGCGGGCATCCCGGATGCGATCTGGTCGCGCGACACCCGCGCGGGCGCGATCACAGAGGCCTTCGACGCCGGCGCCGAGTTGGAGCACGTCCGCCAGATGGCGACGCATTCCGACCCGAAGGTGACCGGCCGATACAACCGCGGGTCGGTAGAGCAGACCTCGACGGTGGCGTCGCTGCGGCGGCATCACCGGGCGAAGGGAACGGAATAGGAAACAGGTGGCGAAACAGAAGGTGAAACACCGTTAGCCGGCATTCTCCTAAGCTGTTGTAATCGTTGGTGACCCCGGCAGGATTCGAACCTGCGACCAACAGCTTAGAAGGCTGCTGCTCTATCCTCTGAGCTACGGGGCCGCAGCAACACCGGCCGCCCGGCCGATGACCAACCCGACGGGTCGGCTCCGGGGATCACCCACCGGACGGGTCGATCAGTGCGTCCAGGGCACCAGGCGATCGGTGCGGAAATTGTCCGAGTAGGAAATCCGCTTCGGGCTGCTGTCGTGAGGCTCGAAAACCTCGAACGGAATGGCGTTGCGCTCGGCGTAGGCGATCGCCTCCTCGCGCGTCTCGAAGAACAGCTTCACCTGGCTCGTCATGTCGCTGGAGGACGTCCAGCCCATCAGCGGCTCGACCGTGCGCGCCACGTTGGGCGCATACTCGAACACCCAGCGGTGCGTCTTGCCGCGACCGGACTGCATGGCCGTCTTCGCCGGCCGGAAGATGCGGGCCACTGCGGGCTTCGTCACCATCGTCGATCCCCTCATCCGCGTGACCGCGTCGGCACTCGACGCCCCGACGGCGGATCCACCGCTCAACCGACCGCCGTTCCCGCCGGTTCCACCTCTCCGGTGCCCACGGGTCCCGGCCAGACCCTGCGGTCTGGTCGGGGCAGCAAGATTCGAACTTGCGACCCCGCGCTCCCAAAGCGCGTGCTCTACCAGGCTGAGCTATGCCCCGATCGGTCGTCTGCTTCCGTAGCCCCTCCGCCCTCCCCGATCAAGCGGCGCGGTCGCGCGCAGCGCCGCTCGCATGGCACCATCGCCGGACCGAGCGCTTCGGACGGACGTGGGCCCGCTCGGCGGCGCGCAATCGGTGCCGTCAGGCGAGGTAACTGGTCCTCAGGGCCCAGTGACGCGCGGGTGTCGCAGGCGGTCGCCCGGCACGATCCCGAGCTTCGCCGCCGTGCCGGCGTTGACTTCCAGCACGAACCGGACCGGCTCCCGCGACGCGACCGGCTCCAGCGAATAGGGCGTGGTGTCCGCCGCGATCTGGGTGATCGTGCCGTCCTCGCGGATGAAGATCATGTCGAGCGGCAGCGGCGTGTTCTTCATCCAGAAGGCGACGCCGTCCTGGTCGCTGCCATAGTCGAACAGCATGCCGGCGTCGGCCGCCATCGTCTCGCGGAACATCAGGCCCTGCGCCCGCTCGTCCGGCGTGTCAGCGACCTCGATGGTGAAGCGATGCTCGCCGCCCGCGGACGTGATGACGGCGACGAGGTCTTCGGCCGCATCAGCCTGCACGAGGCGAGCGATCGGCGCCGGACGCGCCTCCGTCGCCTGAACGAGCGCCGCAGCGGTGCCAGCAAGGCTCGACGACGCCGGCAATGCCAGCGATAGCGTCAGTCCCAGCAAGACCGGGAGGGTGAAGGCGGCCGTGGCCCGCGTCACCCTGCGGCCGTAGCCGGCGGTGAAAGGCCGATCCTGGTCGCGACGGTTCAGTGCGAGGCCGGAATGTGGCCGCCGCTCTCGGGGCGGATCTCCGCCGCCATCAGGCCCTTCGGCCCGTTGCCGAAGCGCACCTGGACGATCTGCCCCGGCCGCAGTTCCGTGATCCCGAAACGGCGCAGCGTCTCCATGTGCACGAAGATGTCCTCCGTGCCCTCGCCCCGGGTCAGGAACCCGTAACCCTTCACCCGGTTGAACCACTTGACGCGTACCCGTTCTATTCCGCTCGTCGGCGTGACCTGTACATTCGTCCGCTGCGGCGGAAGTTGGGCCGGATGTGGTGCCGTGGACTCGTCCATCGACAGGATGCGCAGCGCCTGCAGGCCCTTCGGCCGGTCCAGCACCTCGCACACCACCCGCGCGCCTTCATAGGCGGTCTGGAAACCGCCGCGGCGCAGGCAGGTGACGTGCAGCAGGACGTCTTGACGTCCGTCGTCGGGAACGATGAACCCGTATCCCTTGGAGACGTCGAACCATTTGATCGCCCCGGCGATCTCGATCACATCGAGGCCGGAATCAGCGCCCGCGCCGTCGAGCGGCGTCATCTCGGCAGCGTCGTGTTCGTGCAAGCCGCCGAAGCCGGCGGAACCGCCGTGCAAGGACGGCGTCTGGCCCTCCGACCGCATCGGGTCCGGACCGTTCGCCTCGGCGTGTGCGACGCCCGAGGATTTCGCCCCCATATTCACCGCCCGAACCCCGCCTGTCGAACGATCCCACCCATCGAACGCTAGCCCCCGCAGGCATGCGTGATGGTGCACGATAGCATTCGTCAGGGTTCAGGCCACCGGAAATCTTGAGGCGGCGTCCAAAGCCGTTAACGCCGGGTCTCGGCAGGACGGGTCGGTCAGCCGAAGCGGGCGATGGCATAGGGATTGGAATCGACGACCGGCTCCTCCCCTGTGACGAGTTCGGCGAGGAGCCGCCCGCTCACCGCCGCCAGCGTCAGCCCATGGTGCGCGTGGCCGAAACTGAACCAGAGGCCCGGCTGGCGCCCGCTCGCCCCGATCACCGGCCGCATGTCCGGCAGCGCCGGTCGCAGTCCCATCCAGGGCGTCGCGTCGAGGCGCGCGCCGAGCGGCAGGATCTGACGGGCGAGCGGCTCGCAGCGCGACAGCGGCAGCGGCGAGGCGGGCGCATCGGCGGCCGCCATCTCGACGCCGGTGGTGAGCCGGATGCCGCGCGTCATTGGCGCGAGCACGTAGCCCCCTTCGTCGTCGAGGATGGGCCGGGTCAGCTCCGCACCGGGCGTGGCCGCGTAGTGCATGTGATAGCCGCGCTTCACCGCCAGCGGCACCCGATGGCCGAAGCGCTGGGCCAGCCTGCCGGACCACGCCCCGAGCGCCACGACCGCATCACGGGCCTCGGTGGTCCCCGCCGAGGTCGTGACCGACCAGCCGGCCGCCTGGCGGTCGAGCGTCTGTGCGTCACCCGTCTGGAAGCTGCCGCCACGCGAGATGAAGAGATCGAAATAACGCATTGTCAGCGCATGAGGATCGCGCACGGCAACCGGATCGAGCCAGTGCACGGCGCCACGCAGGGCGCCCGTCAGGCCCGGCTCGCGCTCGTGCAGCGAGCGGGAGTCCAGGATCTCGAACCGCAGCCCCAGCGCAGCCGCCGCCGATGTGGCTGCGACGGCGCGGTCGAAGGCCGCCGGCGTCCGGAACGCCTCGATCCAGCCGTCCCGGCGCACCACGTCCTCCGCTCCCGCGGCAGCGATGAGGACATCATGCTCGTCGAGGCACCGCTCGATCAGCGGCAGCATGGCGCTCGCCGCCTCGGCGAGCCTACTCGGCGACGAGTGGCGCCAGTAGGCGAACAGCCACGGCGTGATGCGCGGCAGGAACAGTGGATCGTAGCGCACCGCCGAGGCGCGGTTGGAGGCGTAGCGCAGCACCTCGCGCACCGTCCGCGGAAAGGCATAGGGAACGATGCTGGCGCGCTCGATCAGCCCGGCATTGCCGAAGCTCGTCTCCTCCCCCGGCCCACGCCGGTCGACCAGCAACACCGATCGCCCGCGGGCCTGCAGGTGAAGGGCGGCGCAGACGCCGACGATGCCGGCACCGAGAACGACCGCGTCGATCTTCGATACCGTCGTCATCCGAGCGCGAACGGCCCGAGCACCTCGCCGATGCCGCCCCGCAGCACCGCGTCGGCCAACGGATCGAGTTCCGTCGCCTCGCGGTTGAGGATGGCGAAGCGGGCTCCCGCCTGCTTGGCGACGAGGGGAATTCCCGCCGCGGGATAGACGACCAGCGACGAGCCGATCGCCAGGAAGAGGTCGCAGTCGCGCGCCTCCGCCTGGGCCCGCCGCATGGCGTCGGCCGGCATTGGCTGGCCGAACGAGATGATGGTCGACTTGACGATGCCGCCGCATGCCGTGCAGCGCGGCGCCCGGCCCGTCTCGGCGATGGTCTTTTCGGCCGCGGCGAGGGTCGTCTCAAGCCCGCATTCGAGGCAGGCGGCGCCGAAGGCGTTGCCGTGCAGTTCCACCACCGCCGCGTCGTGCGCGCCGGCGCGCTGGTGCAGCCGGTCGATGTTCTGGGTGATCACCGCGCCCGCCCGCCCCGAGGCGAGCAGCGCCGCGATCGCCCGGTGGCCGGCATTCGGCGCCACGGCGGTAAACTCGCGCGCCATCTTGAAGCGCCGCCGCCAGTCCTCGAGCCGCGTCTCCTCCGAGGCCATGAACTCGTCGAACATGATCGGCTTCATCTTCGACCAGATGCCGCCGGGGCTGCGGAAATCAGGGATGCCGGATTCGGTCGAGATGCCGGCGCCGGTGAAGACGACGATCCGGCTCGCCTCGGCGATCATCTCCCCGAGCCGCGTCCGCGCCGCATCCACCTCCTCGAAGACCCGCATCCCGTCGCTCCCGATCGTCCCCGCCGGATGCATCGTTTCCGACAACGGCGCCGGCGGCAAGCCGGTGCGGCACGGTGCCCGCCGTCTGATTGGCCGATCCGCCGGGCGCGGGGGACTGGCTGCCTCCTTCCCCATCGGCCACACTGACCCTCGACGTCACGCGCGGCGGCGCAGGCCAGCGAGGAACAACCGATGGGGACGAATGTTGCGACGACAGGAGCGCCCCTGGAGACGCTAGCGGACCCGGCGACGCACCCCGAGGAGATGCGCGCAAGCTACGAGCTGCGGCTCGGGGAGCGTGTCTCCATGCGGGCGACGGCACGCATCACGCCGGCCGGCGTCATCTGCGTCGGCCTCGCCGCGGCTTCGATCACGCTCGCCGCCTGTTTCGGCGCTGCGCTCATCCGACGCGCCGGCCGCTGAGGCGGGACGACAGGTGGCGCTGCCTCGCACCGGTGCCGCTCCGTCCGCCGCCGCGTCTTGCCGGTATCCGGGTTCCGTGCTGACCTCCCCGCCGAATGGCCCGCGCGCCGAGGCGCCGCGGGTGAACGGGAGATCGACATGAAGTACCTGCACACCATGCTGCGCGTGCGCGACCTCGACGCAGCCCTCGACTTCTACTGCACCAAGCTCGGCATGAAGGAGGTGCGCCGCCATTCGTCGGAAGCCGGCAAGTTCACCCTCGTCTTCCTCGCCGCCCCCGACGACGAGGCCCGCGGGGCCGCGGCCGAACGGGCGCCGCTGGTCGAGCTCACCTACAACTGGGGCAGCGAGGAGGACTATGGCGAGGCCCGCTTCTTCGGCCACCTCGCCTTCGAGGTAGACGACATCTACGAGACCTGCGCCCGTCTGCAGGCGGCCGGCGTGACGATCAACCGCCCGCCGCGCGACGGCCGGATGGCCTTCGTCCGCTCGCCCGACCGCCAGTCGGTCGAGCTCCTGCAGAAGGGCGAGGCGAAGGCCCCGGCCGAGCCGTGGCTGTCGATGCCGAACACCGGCCACTGGTGAGGGCGGGGGCGATGGGGCCCACTGCCCTGCAGGCCCGCAAGAACGGGCTCTTGATCGTCGGTCACCGCAAGACGTCCTAACGCACCCGCTTCGCCTTGCCGACGCGCGCCGCCGCTTCTATAAGACCGCGCCGGCAGGTTCTTTGCGGAGCCCGCCGGCCGGCCGCGCCCTTCGTCTATCGGTTAGGACGCCACCCTTTCACGGTGGAGAGAGGGGTTCGATTCCCCTAGGGCGCGCCAATTCCCCAAAGACCGTCAGCAACCAATCGGCCGTCCGGCGAGCGCGGCTCGCTCAGGCACTGCCGCAGCGCCGCGTGTGGCGCTGGGCGCTGATGACGCGTCGGTAGCCCAGCAAGCCCGCTGCGGCGCCCCCCGTCCACTCCCGGGAATCCTCTCGCTTCGCTCTCTGGCACAAAACTCGCTGCGCTCTCCGCCAAGAGGGATTGCGGCGAAGCGGGCTTTAATCCCTCTGCCACACCGACCCTTCGGACATGCCGCGAGATCGTGTGCGCCGAACCCGCGATCCGACCGATTGGGGAACGGGACTTTTTGTGCGCCCCGCAAGCTCGCCCGACGCACGCGTGGTGACCGACAGAGGAATTTGGATGACGCCATCCTCCCATCCCTCCCTCTACGTCGCTCCCTCCCTGGCGCACGCCCTCGATGCGCTGGCCGAGCGCGGCGCTGGCGGGGCGCCCCTCGCCGGCGGCACCTGGATCATGCGTGCGCCGCTTCGCCACGAGGCCATGAGCCCGGCCTATGTCGGTCTCGGTCGCGTTGCGGAACTCGGCCGGGTCGAGGTGCATGACGATCACGTCGTCATCGGCGCCGGCGTCACCCATGCACGCCTCGCCGAGGCCCTCCGCGACGTCCCGGACCTGCAGGGGCTCGCGACGGCGGCCGGCCGATCCGCCAACCCGGCCGTGCGCCGGGCCGCCACGGTGGGCGGAAACCTCAGCACCGCCGGCTTTGCGGCCGCCGATCTCGTCCCAGCGCTGCTGTGCCTGGAAGCGGAGGTCGACATCGCCTCGCGGGCGGGGGTGCAGCGCCTGACGCTGGAGGCATTCCTCGCGGCACGCGACACGCTGGAACCGGGGCGGCTGCTGACGCAGATCAGGGTTCCGCGCTCGGCGGCCCGGAGCGCCCACGCCCGTCTGCCGCTGCGCAAGGCAGGGGACTATCCGGTCGCAATCCTGAGCATAGCGGTGACGCGGGACGGATCCGGCCACGTCGCCCGGGTGCGCGTCGCCGTCGGATCGGTCGAGCCCGTCGCCCGTCTTTGGCCTGCGCTCGAGGCCGCGCTCACGGGCGCCCCGCTCGACGCCAGGTCGGCCGAGCGAGCCGCAGCCGATCTCGCCGAGGACTTCAACGGGCGCGACGGCATCGACGCGCCGGGCTGGTACCGCGTCGCCGTGCTGCCGGCCCTGGCCCGGCGCGCCGTCGCAGCGCTTCTTTGATCACGAGGGTCATGATGCCGACCGACATGACAGTGAACGGCGAGGCGAGGCGATCTGCCCGTGACCCGCTGACCCCGCTCATCGACGTGCTGCGGGACGAGTTCCACCTCACCGGTGCGAAGCCGGTGTGCCGCGAGGGGTTCTGCGGCGCCTGCACCGTGCTGGTGGATGGCGAGCCGACCGTGTCCTGCCTCACCCCCGTCGGCCTAGTCGGCGGCTGCGATGTCGTCACGATCGAAGGAATCTCGTCCGGCGGCGGCCTCACCGACATCCAGTCACGCCTCGAGCAAGGCGACGCCGTGCAGTGCGGCATGTGCTTTCCCGGCATGGTGATGGCGCTCAGCCACTTCCTCGCGCACACGCCGCGGCCGAGCCGGGACGAGGTCCGGGCAGCGCTCACCGGCAATATCTGCCGCTGCACCGGCTACGAGCGCATCGTCGAGGCAGCACTCGCCGTTGCCGCCGCCCGCGCGGAGGTGCGCCGATGACCGTCGATGCCGTGATGGAATTCCGCCGCCGTGACGCCCGCGACAAGCTGACCGGGCGCACCCGCTACACCATCGATCGCGGCGCCCCCGGCATGCTGCACGCCGCCGTCCTGCGCGCCGAGGTCGCGTCGGGGCGTCTCGTGAGTGTCGACACGTCGAAGGCCGCCGCGCTGCCGGGCGTGCGCGCCGTCGCCACCGCAGCCGATGCGCCGGGGCGCTTCGGCATCGGCGTCTCCGATCATTCGCTCTTCGCCGACGGGCAGGTGCGCTATGTCGGCGAACCGCTCGCCGCCGTCGCCGCCGACACGCCGGAACAGGCGCAGGCGGCGCTTTCGGCGATCGAGGTGGTGATCGAGCCGCTGCCGGCCGTCGTCACCATGGCCGACGCCCTCGCCCCGGGCGCGCCCCTCGTGCATCCGGAGTGGCAGGACTACGAGGTGCTGCCGGTCGGCGGCGCCCGCGCCGGCAACGTCGCCTGGGAGGCGACCGTCGTGCGCGGCGACGTCGACGCCGCCTTCGCCAGACCGGACGTCACGATCGTCGAGAGCACCTTTCGCGTCGGCCGGCAGAACCACATGGCGTTCGAGCCGCGGGCGGTGGTGGCGCGCTACGAGGAGGACCGGTTCCACATCGAGACCTCCACCCAGGTCCCGTGGACGATCCGCAACGCCACCGCGCGCTTCCTCGGCGTGCCCGCCTCGCAGGTGCGCGTGACGGTGCCTCCGGTCGGCGGTGCCTTCGGCCTCAAGTTCGACATCGCCATTGAACCCTTCGCCGCATTGCTGGCGAAAAAGAGCGGCCGGTCGGTGCGCCTCGTCAACTCGCGCGAGGAGGAGATGCTCACGTGCCTGTTCCGCGAGAACGCGGAGATCCTGATCCGCTCGGCGGTCACCCGCGACGGCGAGATCGCCGGTCGCGAGGCCGTCGTGCTGATGGATTGCGGCGCCCACGGCGGCGAGCAGATCTTCCTCACAACCATGACCGCCCACACGCTCGGCGGAAACTACAAGCTCGGCGCTGTCCGCCTCGCCACGCGCGCCGTCTACACCAATACCGCACCCAACGGCGCCTTCCGGGCCTGCAACGGCGTCTACAACACCTTCGCGCTCGAGCGTCACACCGACGAGATTGCCGCCGCGATCGGCATGGACGCGCTAGCCTTTCGCCGGCGCGCCGTCCTTGGCGACGGCGACCTCGGCGCCACCGGTCAGGTGTTCGAGGGCGACGTGCTGGGCCCCATGCTCGAACGCATGGAGGCGCTGCGCGCCAGAGCGACGCCGCAGAAGGTCGACGACGGGCGCCTCTACGGTCGGGCGACGACGGTGGGCACCTGGTTCGTGTTCACGGGACCGTCGGCTGCGACGGTGAATATGAACGCCGACGGCAGTGCCACCCTCGTCACCTCCGGCGTCGAGATCGGCTCCGGCTCGATGATGCAGGGCCTGCCGCAGATCGTCGCCGCGACCCTCGGCATCCGCCCCGAGGACGTCATCGTGCGCCAGGCCGACACGGATGCCGCCGGCTACGACGTCGGCGTCGGGGGCGGGCGGCAGACCACCTCGCTCGGCGCCGCCAGCCTCGCGGCGGCGCAGGACGTGCGCACCAAGCTGCTGGCCTTCGCGGCCGGGTTGCTGGAGGCCACCCCCGACGATCTCGTGATGGCGAACGGACGGATCGAGATCGCCGGCCCCAATGGCAAGGGCTTCACGATCGCCGAGGTGGCAGCGCGGGCCCAGGCCGCACTCGGACCCATCGGCGGCACCGGCGCCGCCACGCGCACGGGCGTCCCGCCCCTGCCGGGCTGCGTCGCCGGTCACTTCATCGACGCGATCGATATCCCCGTCTTCGCCGTCCACGACTGCGAGGTGGCGGTCGACCGCGACACCGGCCACGTCGAGGTGCTGAGCTACCGCGTGGTGCAGGACGTCGGTCGCGCGCTAAACCGAAGCGCCATCGGCGGCCAGATTCAGGGTGGCGTGGTGCAGGGGCTCGGCTATGCGCTGCACGAGGAGGTGACCGTCGACGATCTAGGCCGCATCCGCCAGTGCGGCTTCGAGACCTACCGCGTCCCTCTCGCCGGCGACGTGGTGCCGGTCGAGGTCGATCTTTACGAGGGCGCGCCCTCGCTCGGGCCGCTCGGCATCAAGGGCGCGGGCGAGGTGCCGATCCTCAACGTCGGCGCGACGGTCGCCTGTGCGGTGACGAAAGCCACGGGTCGGCGCGTGCAGGAACTGCCGCTGACCCCGCCCCGCGTCCTCGCACTGCTGCTCGGCCGCGAGCCGGAACTCACCCTGCCCCATATCGAGCCGGCCTTTGCCGACAACCTGTTGCGGCCACACGGCTCGTCAGAGTGAACACCCGGCGAATGCGCCCGGTGTTCACTCTCTGCCGCGCCGTCGACCGCCGCCCTACCCCGCCAGCCGCTCGGCATGCCAGGCGACGTGGTCGGCCATGAAGGTCGAGATGAAGTAGTAGGAGTGGTCGTAGCCTTCCCGCATGTTCAGCGTCATCGGGATGCCGGCCTTCCGGCAGGCCGCCTCCAGCAGTGCCGGCCGCAGCCCCGTCGTCAGGAACGAATCGGCCGTGCCCTGGTCGACGAGGAACTCCGGGAAACGCTTGCCGTCCTCGATCAGAGCTACCGCATCGTAGGCGCGCCACGCGCCCTCGTCGGCGCCGAGATACTTCGTCAGCGCCGGCCGCGACCACTCCGCCGTCGACGGCTGCACGATCGGCGCGAACGCCGAGCACGAGCGGAAGCGGTCGGCGTGCTTCAGCGCCATCGTCAGCGCGCCGTGGCCGCCCATCGAGTGGCCGAAGATGCCCTGCCGGCTCAGGTCGGCGGGGAACTCCGCCGCGATCAGCGCCGGCAGCTCGTCGAGGATGTAGGAGGCCATCCGGTAGTTCGTGGCATAGGGCGCCTCGGTGGCGTCGACATAGAAGCCGGCGCCCGAGCCGAACTGCCAGTTGTCCGGCTCGTCCGGCACGCCGGGCCCGCGCGGGCTCGTATCCGGCGCCACCAGGATGACGCCGTGCTTCGCCGCCGCCGCCCGGTACTCGCCCTTTTCCGTGACGTTCGCATGGGTGCAGGTGAGGCCGGAGAGGTACCAGAGCACCGGCACCTTGCCGTCAGCTGCCTGCGGCGGCACGAACACGGCGAACGTCATCGGGGTCTTTGTCGTGGTCGACTCGTGCCGGTAGACGCCCTGGACGCCGCCGTGGGCCTTCGCCTTCGAGATCGTTTCCATACCCGCGCCCTCAGTAGATCACGACGGAGCGGATCGACTTGCCCTCGTGCATCAGGTCGAAGGCGGTGTTGATCTCGTCGAGGGGCATGGTGTGGGTGATCAGGTCGTCGATGTTGATCTTGCCCTCCATGTACCAGTCGACGATCTTCGGCACGTCGGTGCGGCCGCGGGCGCCGCCGAAGGCCGAGCCGCGCCAGTTGCGGCCGGTGACGAGCTGGAACGGCCGCGTCGCGATCTCCGCACCCGCCGGCGCCACGCCGATGACGATCGAGGTGCCCCAGCCGCGGTGGCAGGCCTCCAGCGCCTGGCGCATGACGTTGACGTTGCCGGTGCAGTCGAAGGTGAAGTCGGCGCCGCCGTCGGTGAGGTCCTGGATGGCCGAGACGACCTTGTCGGAGCCGACGTCCGTCGGGTTGATGAAGTCGGTCATGCCGAACTTCCGAGCCATCTCGACCTTGGCCGGGTTGATGTCGACGCCGATGATCTTGTCGGCGCCGACCATGCGGGCGCCCTGGATGACGTTGAGGCCGATGCCGCCGAGCCCGAAGACGACGACGTTGGCGCCGGGCCAGACCTTCGCCGTGTAGACGACGGCGCCGATGCCGGTCGTCAC
The DNA here is from genome assembly GCF_046156265.1 of Pseudoxanthobacter sp. M-2. Classification (NCBI taxonomy): domain Bacteria; kingdom Pseudomonadati; phylum Pseudomonadota; class Alphaproteobacteria; order Hyphomicrobiales; family Segnochrobactraceae; genus Pseudoxanthobacter; species Pseudoxanthobacter sp. M-2. Next base: position 279,791 of record NZ_JAWDIR010000043.1, on the reverse strand, counting down.
GCCACAGCCGATGTAGCAGATCTTGTCGAACGGAGCATCCTCGCGGACCTTCGCCAGCGCGATCTCCGGCAGCACCGTGAAGTTCGCGAACGTCGAGCAGCCCATGTAGTGGAACACCTCGCCGCCGTTGCAGGAGAAGCGGCTGGTGCGGTCGGGCATCAGGCCCTGGCCCTGGGTGGCGCGGATCGCCGTGCAGAGGTTCGAGCGCTGCGACAGGCAGGTTTTGCACTGCCGGCATTCCGGCGTGTAGAGCGGAATGACGTGGTCGCCGACCTTCAATGAGGTGACGCCTGCACCCACCTCGCGGACGATGCCGGCGCCCTCGTGGCCGAGGATCGCCGGGAACTTGCCCTCCGAATCGAAGCCGTCGAGCGTGTAGGCGTCGGTGTGGCAGACGCCCGTCGCCATCACCTCGACGAGCACCTCGCCGGGCTTCGGCCCGCCGATCTCGATGGTCTCGATGGTGAGCGGCTTCTTGGCTTCCCAGGCGACGGCGGCGCGCGTTTGCATGGACTGTTTCCTCAGATCGCAGTGTGTCGGCTATTTCAGGTAGGTCCGCAGCATCTTGGTGATGTCGGCGAGATCGTCGGCGGCGAGCGCCGGCCGGCCGTTGTCAGGGGCCTCCCCGAGCGTCTCGCGCAGGTGGCTTTCCAGCACCTCCGCCATCAGCCCGCCCGCCGCCCCCCGCAAGGCGGCAATCTGCTGCAGCAGCAGCCCGCATTCCGCTCCCGCCTCGATGGCGCGCTCCAGCCCCTCGGCCTGCCCCTTGATACGGTGCAGGCGGGCGAGCGCACGCTTCTTGTCGTCTGGTGAATGCGGCATTGCCTCTCCGGGGGCGCCCTTGGGGTACCCATGGCAGTACCCCCATATACTGCCCGGGGTATGCGTTCAAGGGTGCAGCAGCTTGGCTCCAGACCAGCAACTCGGTGCCGCGCGCCGCTCGTTCCGGCTCCCTCCCCTCAAACGCAAACGACGGCGGGCAAGCCCGCCGTCGTTGCGATCGCGTCAGGAACTGCGGGCCCGAAGGCCCGGAGGATCACTCCTCGGACGGCACCTCGTAGCCGGCGTCTTCCAGCGAGCCCGCGCCGATCCAGCCCCAGGCCAGCACCGCGTCGACGTCGCCGGTGTTGTTGAAGCCGTGCCAGTGGCCGCGCGGCGTGAACACCACGTCGCCGGCCTTCGAGGGCTCGGTGCCCTCGTCGGTGTAGATGTAGCCGCTGCCGGAGATGACGAAGAGGAACTCGTCGCAGTGGAAGTGGCGATGCTTGTCGTGCTTGGCGCCCGGCGGCAGCACGGTCCAGCCGAGCACGTTGTCGGTGCCGACGGTCGCCTTGTCGACGCAGAAGCGGACCTGCATGTCGTACCAGCCGTCCTCCTCCTTGAGGCCTTTGACGAGCGGCACGTCTTCGATACGGGTGCGATAGGGCTTCACGGTCACGAGTTGTCTCCTCCCAGGCGCCGATAGACGTCGAACGCCGTGACGAAATCGCGATGGTCGATGCCGAGGCCGCGGCAGGCGTTCATCATCTCGTTGGCGGCGGCGGCGAGCGGCACGACGCTGCCCTGCTTGCGAGCGAGGTCGAGCGCCAGGATCATGTCCTTCTGCTGCAGCGTCACGTCTGCCAGCGGCACATCGGGCATCTGGCCTTCGATGATGAACGGGCCGCGGTAGCCGAGCACCGGCGAGGCGGCGACGCTCTTCAGCATCGCGTCGACGGCGACCTCGCGCTTGACGCCGCCCTTCTCGGCGAGGGCGATCGCCTCGCCGAACACGATGACCTCGACCATGAGGCAGAGGTTGATGGCGATCTTCATCTGCACGGCGAGGCCGCTGTCGCCGATGTGCGTCAGCTTCGGGCCGATCGACAGGAAGACGGGTGCCGCCTTCTCCATCGCCGCCTTGTCGCCGCCGACCATGATCGAGGCGAGGCCCTGGCGCAGCGTCACCGGGCTGCCGGAGAGCGGCGCGTCGAGCATGATCTTGCCGGCGGCGCGGAAGGCGTCGCTGATGCGGCGGCTCGCGTCGGGAGCGATCGTGCTCATGTCTGCATAGACGGCGTCCGGCGAAAGTCCCGCGAGCACGCCGTTCTCACCGAGGGCCACGGCCTCGACGGCCTTTGCGTCGGTGACGATCGACAGCACCACCTCGGACGCCTCGGCGAGCGCCTTCGGGCTTTCGGCCCAGCCCATGCCCAGCGCGATCAGCGGCTCGGCCTTGTCGCGCGAGCGGTTCCAGCCGACGACCTGATGGCCGCCCGCCAAAAGCCTCGGGACGATCTCCTGTCCCATGGCACCCAAACCGATGAAGCCTACCTTCACGTTGTCACCTCCGAGCCTTCCTCGCCGCACCGCTCCATCGCCTCGAACAGGAGGCATTGCCGGCCGGCAAATTCCGTGCAAACGATTGCCATACATCCGCCGGGGTGTCTATCCCGGGTCCGACAGTGCGCGTCGCATCGACGCAAACGAGGAACTCCGTTAGCGTCCAGCGACATCGTCCCTTCTCTCGATCCCGGTCCCAGTCTCGATGACGGCATGAAGAGGCGCGTAACCCTGAAGGACGTGGCGGACGCCGTCGGCGTGCACCTGTCGACGGTGTCGCGCGCCCTCGATCCGTCCTCCCCGCACCGCGTCTCGGGCGAGCTCGCCGAGCGGATCGAGCGGGCGAGCCGGGCGCTCGGCTACCGCAAGAGCAGCGCCGGCTATTCGCTGAAGACCAACAGCACACGGATGATCGGCGTGATCATCCCCGACATCACCGACCCCGCCTTCCCGCCGATCATCCGCGGCATCGAGGATGCGCTCGCCCGCCGCGGCTATGTCGCCATCGTCGCCAACACCGACGGAGACGCCCGCCGCGAGCGCGAGATGGTGACGATGCTGCGCGACCGTGGCGTCGACGGGCTGCTTCTCGCGAGCGTCGAGATCAATGCCGACCCGTCGCGGGAGGAGTGGCGCGACGCGACGCCCGTCGTCACCGTCAACCGCCAGGTCTTCGATTCGGACGTTCCCTCGGTCATCGCCGACGAGGCGGCCGGCATGGATGCCATCGTCACCCACCTGGTCGCCCTCGGTCACCGCAACATCGCGGCGATCGCCGGCCCGCAGCATTTGTCGACGGGCGTGCTGCGCCAGCGCGGCTTCCTCGCCGCCTGCGAGGCGCTCGGCCTCGGCGGCCCGCCACCCGTGGCGGTGGCGCGCGGCTACCGCGAGGAAGAGGGCGAGCGCTGCACCGAGACGCTGCTCGCCACCGCCCCGCCCTTCACCGCGCTTGTCTGCGCCAACGACCGCCTCGCCGTCGGCGCCATCACGGCGCTGCGCCGCCGCGGCCTCGAGTGCCCGGGGGACGTCGCCGTCACCGGCTTCAACGACATGATCATGGTCGACCGGCTGACGCCGCCGCTCACCACCGTGCGCGTCCCCAAGCACCAGATGGGTGCGCGCGCCGCCGACATGATCGTCGATCTGATCGAGGGTAAACCCGGCCTCGATCGCAGCGCCATGCTGCCGGTCGACCTCGTCGTCCGCGGCTCCACCGCCCGCGCACGCCCCACCGTCGTCTGAGCCACCGACCGGCGACGGCGCCTGTCCATCAAGGCTCGCCGACGGCGGCCGGTTGCCAGGGACAGAACTCCTGTGGCAATCGTTTGCCGCGCTGATCGTCCGCTCCGGGCGGTTGAAGACCGATGCTCCCCCAATCCGGCGAGGCGACCCCGTGCCCACCTATCAAACTCAATCCGTCGCCGCCGGCATGGTGCCCCAGTTCGCCGAGCGGACCGCCCGGATCGCGGCGGGCGAACGGCCGATCGGCTGGAAGCTCGGCTTCGGCACGCCGGCGGCGCTTGCCAAGTTCTCGCTCTCCGGCCCGCTGGTCGGCTACATGATGGAGGCGAGCGTCCTTGCCTCCGGCGCCGAGGCCGACTTGTCCGGCTGGGTGAAGCCGGTGGCCGAGCCGGAGATTGCGGTGCGCATCGGCGCCGACGTGGCCGACGGTGCGGCGTTCACCAGCGTCGCCATCGAGGCCTTTGCGCCGGCGATCGAGCTCGCGGACCTGTTCTTCCCGCCCGAGGACGCCGAGAAGATCCTCGCCCACAACATCTTCCACCGCCACGTGCTGACCGGACCCTTCCGGCCCGCCGGCGCGGGCTTCGACTGGTCGCGGCTGCGGGGAACCGTGCGACGCAACGGCGAGACCCACGCGAGCGTCGAGGACGTCGAGGCCAACACCGGCCGGTTCGTGGAGATCCTGCGGACCTGCGCCGACACGCTGGCCGCCGGCGGCGAGCGGCTGCGCAAGGGCGACATCGTCATCCTGGGCTCGGTCGTGCCGCCGATCTTCCTCGCCCCGGAAGACACGGAAGTCGCCTTCGAGATCGCCGGCGTGGGCCGCGTCAGCGTCCGCCTGCGCGCCGGCGCCTGAGCCGCCGCAGAGCGCATGAGAGGCTGGCGCCCGCGGGCGTCAGCCTCATTCCGTCAGTCGGCACCCGAGGCGCCAGTCCTGTCGTCCGCGTCAGGCGGCCGTCAGCAGCCGTTCGATCTCGTGGACGGGGTGGTGGGTGAGGTCCTTGTCGATCTCGGCCAGCATGCTCGGCCGCAGCGTCTCGCCGAGCGTCTCACGCAGCGCCGCGAGCGTCTTCGGCGGCGCCACCAGCACGATCTTGCGCTTGTGGTCCTTGTCGTGGATCGCCGCGACCGCGCGCGCCGTCTCCTCGGCGAAGTGCCGCTCGGCCCGGGCGTGCCAGTCCGTCGGCTCCATCGCGCTCGTCGGCCCGGCGGCGTTCTGCGTCCGGCCCGGACGGTCAGTGCCGAGGTCGCTGGTGCGGCCCTTTTCCTCGGCCTCCGAGACGCGCTCGACCTTCAGGTTCGGGAACTCCTCGTCGCCCTCGTTGCGCAGGAACAGCGCCTTCTGGCCGTCGCAGACGATGACGGCGGCGTCGTGGGGGATCCGAAGCTTCATGGTGGTCTCCTACTCTCTGGGCCGCGGGGCGGCCCGTCTCAATTCGGCACCAGCACCGCGGCGCCGGTGAGGCGGCCCGAGCGCAGGTCGTCGAGGGCGGCGTTCGCATCCGTGAGCGCGTAGCGGGTGACATGGGTGTGGATGCCCGCCTGGGGCGCGATCCGCAGAAAGGTGTCGGCGTCGGCGCGCGTCAGGTTGGCGACTGACATCACCTGCCGCTCGCCCCATAGCCAGCGGTAGGGGAAACCCGGAATGTCGCTCATGTGAATGCCGGCGCAGACAACGCGCCCACCCTTGCGGACGGCCTTCAGCGCCGCCGGCACCAACGTCCCCACGGGTGCGAAGATGATCGCCGCGTGCAGCGGCTCGGGCGGCAGCTCGTCGGAGCCGCCCACCCACTCCGCCCCGAGGCTGCGCGCGAGATCCTGGGCGGCCGTGTCCCCCGGCTTCGTGAAGACGAAGACGCGTCGCCCCTGCCAGCGCGCGACCTGCAGGATGATGTGGCCGGCGGCACCGAAGCCGTAGAGCCCCAGCCGCTCGCCCTCCCCCGCCATCACCAGCGACCGCCAGCCGATCAGCCCGGCGCAGAGAAGCGGCGCCACCGCCGCGTCGTCGCCCTCCTCGCCGAGCGGATAGACGTAGCGGGCATCGGCGACCGCCTGGGTGGCGAACCCGCCATTGCGCGTGAAGCCGGTGAAGGCAGGCTTGTCGCAGAGGTTCTCGCGGCCCTCCCGGCAGAACTCGCAATGGCTGCAGGTGGCGCCGAGCCAGCCGACGCCGACGCGCTCACCAATCTGGAAGCCCTCGACGCCCGCGCCGAGCGCCGACACCTGGCCGACGATCTCGTGACCCGGCACGATCGGCAGAACCGGGTCCGGCAGATCGCCGTCGACGACATGCAGGTCCGTGCGACAGACGCCGCAGGCGGTCACCCGGATCGCCACCTCCCCCGGCCCCGCCACGGCGTCGGGCCGCTCGACGGCGACCAGAGGCCCGCCGATCCGCTCGAGTTGCATCGCCCACATCGTCGCCAACCTCGCAACGACCCAGCCCGTCACGCCGTTGGCTGACCAGGGGTTCGTTGTGCGCGATCCTAGGGAACCGAGGGAGGGCTGCCTTGATCGATCGCAAGAGCGGCTGGCGACCGCTCGGCTGGTGGTGACACAGCGCGATCCGCCTGGCTGGGCACGCGGGTCCTGTCGACGTCCGGCCCGGCGTAGGCATCCGGGACGGCCGGATTCGGCTGGTCCGTGAAGCGAAGCGACAGCGGCGGTCCGGCGAGGGAGATGCCGGCAGCGGCGAACTCCACCGCCAGTCTGGCATTGACCGCCTTCTTCACGTGGTGGGCCACGTCGGGAGGCGACATGAACTTGATCGAGACCGTGATCCCGCGGACGGAGATCTCTCCGACACCGCTCATCTTCAGCGGCTCGATGAAGTAACCGCCCACCTCCCGATCTCCGAGCAACGCCTCCCCCGCCCTTTCCGTCACCTTCCGCACCGCTTCGATGTCGGTGCCGTGGGGACAGAGCAGAGCGATCTTGGTGATCGCCCAGTCGCGCGAGAGATTCGTGATCTGTTTGATGTCGCCGAACGGGATGGTGTGCAGTGCCCCGCGATGGTGCCGCAACTGGAACGAGCGGAGCGAGGTCTTCTCGACCAGGCCCTTGGTGCCACCTCCGAGGTCGACGTACTCGCCGACGCGGAAGGCATCGTCGATCAGGAAGAACGCTCCCGCCATCACGTCCCGAATGAGTGCCTGCGAGCCGAAGCCGAGAGCAATTCCGAAGATGCTGGCGCTGGCGATCAGCGGAAGAAGGTCGATGCCGAGCTCCGACAGGGCCATCGTCACGCTGATCACGCCGATCGCCACGAGCACGGTGAGGCGGACGAAAGGCAGCAGTGTCGCCAGACGCGATCGCCCGGCCGGCGGCGGTGAGAACGAGACGTCCTCGGCGACAGTGTTCGGAATGCCGCCTTCTCGCGCGTGCTTGCGATCGATCGCGACACGGACGAGATCGCAGAAGATCCACGCCGCGACGCTGATCGCGGCGATCTTGGCAACAATCAATCCGTCTTGCCCGTGGGCGAGGGCGAGCCCCCACCACTGGGCGAGGACGGCGAAGGCGGCGAGCACGATCAGAAGTGCCGCGGCGTCGTGGGAAAGATCGCGATAGTCGCGAAGGCGACGTCCCCCGGGGCCGCCGACGAAGATTGCCGGCGAGCGTCGCATCAAGCGGTTGATCGCATGGCAGACGAGACCGTAGGCGATCAGCCCGATGAACAGCAGCCCGATCGGGCCCCGCACCAGCCCCTCCGGTCCCGGCAGGTCGAGCAGCAGGCGAACAACGCGCACCGCCCAGGACAGCATGAAGAAGAGGATCGCGAAGACCCACCAGAACTGCGCGAGCACGCCACCCTCGGGTCGGTGCCTGCGGCCGGAGTGGCGGAATACAGCCGGAACGGTGTTCCGGTTCGCGATGACCAGCGCCGAGAGCGCCAGGACGATGACGAGGCTGAGCACGCCGGCGCCGATGTCGCGTGCCTCCTGGCTCACGTCGAGTGCGATGAGCCACCAGTCGAGCCCGTCGGTGACGGCGAAGATGAGAATGAAGGCCGTCAGCCATCGCCGCAGCCGGACCACGTCGGCGGCACTCGCCGTTCCCGGCGGATCGCCCGGCATCAGCGAGGTGCGGACGATGAGCAGAGCACCGCGCGTGCAGGCGACGACCAGCAGGAGGATCAACGACGTGAGGTGCTGCACGTCGACGCCGACGTCGAGAACCTCGATCACGACATAGCCGACGACGATCAGGATCATCGTGCTCGCGATCTGTAGCAACGCATCGCCGATGATGCGGGCAGTGCGGGCCTCTTCGTCCACGGCCGGCTTCACTGTCCGCCTCAGCGTCAGCCGCTCGAAGGCGGCTGCCACTCCCCAGCCGACGGCGATGCCGAGAAGACCGACGAGCATGGCATCGAGCAGCCACTCTCGCCCGAGCGCGATCTCGTCTCTTTCAAGGACAGTCAGGATTTCGCCAGGCACACTCGATGCCCGCCCGACCGCCGCCCTCAGCTTGGCCCGCAGGTCCCGGAGGGTTGAGGCAAGCGCTGCCTCCGCGACGTGGGCCTGCTCGTCCGCCAGCAGCCCGAGGGGATCGCCACCGGGGGACGGTGACGAAGCGGGCTCCGGCACGGCATCCGCCCCACCGGCCGTGGTCTCCGCGGCCCCCTGCACCGTCTGCGCGGCAGAGGCGGCCGGGTCGGTGATCTGGGCTTGCGCCGCAACCCGTTCGGCCGCCAACAAGAAGGCAACGAACAGGATCGCGGCGAAACTGCCGTGCAATAGCCGAGACTTACCACGGTCGCACATGGCTGATCGGCTCCCCCACCGAACTCCCATGCCGCGACGGCGGTAAACCGTCACCCCCCTGCACGTCGTTCGATGTCTTTGCAGCACCGCGCCGAGTGGATGCCCACCACCATGCCCGCAGGTCGCGATATCCGCCTAGCGTCTACGACAGCGGTCGGGGATCGGTTTTCCGCGGCTGCACAAATCCATGTGCTTGCGATGACTGGAGACCGTCGACCACGAGCAGCCACCGACCGGCCGAAAGCGCTGCCACGCGGTGGTGCGCGCGACCGGAAGGGGTCGCGCCGCGCCCTCCTCCTTCGCGCTACTTCGCGTCCGCCGGGAGGAAGGCGAACGGCGTCGCCGCCTCGAAGCTCGCCGCGGCGTTGCCCGAGTAGACCCGGCCGCCGGCGACGGCGAGCTTCTTCACCGGCGCGCCCTCGGTGAAGTCGAGGTCGGCGAGCGGCACCCAGAAGGCGTTCGGGCTGGTCGCTGAATCGAAGAAGTAGACGCGATTCTTCTGGTCGGCGACCGTGCGCCAGAGCGTGGAGGAAATGTTCGGCTCGCCCGGCGTGGTGATGCCGAGCGGCACGCTGACACTGCGGATGACGCTGAGCGTGCTCGCGACCGCCTGGTTGACGTAGCTCTGGCCCGGCACCGCCTTGATGTAGTTCGGGTCCGTGGTGGTCGGGATGGCGTTGATCAGGAACGAGGCGCGGGCGAACCGATCGGCGGCGCGGTTGGTCCCCGGCAGGAACGTCAGCCCGCCGATACCCTTCCAGTACTCGTTCAGCGCGAGCTGCTGGTCGAAGCTCGGAGAGTTGGTCATCACCTGGTACTGGCGGCCATGGTGGATGACGAGCTTGCCGCCGATGTACTCGAAGATGGCGGAATCGCCGCTCGCATCAGACAGCGCCAGGTGCAGCTGAGCCGGCTTACCGTTCGGCAGCACCGGGGCGATGATGCGGAACGGCTCCGCCCGGAGCGCCGTCACCGCCTCGGCGACGGTGGCGAAGTTGTCGAGCGCATATTGCGCCCACAGGCTGATCGACATCGGCGGCGTGCTGCTGTCGCCGGTCTCGTAGTCGGACTCGGCGAGATAGAGCAGGTTCGCCACCAACCCCGCTTCGTTGATGCCGTCGGCGGTGCCCACGTCGTATCCGGAGACTGTGAGGCTGCCGTACTTCGAAACCCACGTCGGAGACGTCGGTCCGGCCGCGCCGTCGCGCTTGATCCCGCGCGGATAGGCCCACAGGTTGGAGTGCATGTCCTCGGCCCAGTCCATCGAACGGCCGGTGACGACGATGTCGTCCGTCCCGAGATAGACCGCGCGCGTGCACGCCTCGGCGACCGGGGCGGCGGCGATCGCCACGCACAGCGCGAGCAGCGGTGCGCGGAGCGCACCATGGGCGGACTTGTTCGTCGTCATTGCGGGTGCTCCCGGTCTGATGTCCTGGGTCAGCCTGCCACGCTAGCAGGTCTGGCTGCCACATCGGTGGTGCGTCGCGGGCGGCCGGAGAGGTCGGCCGCCCGCGCAGGCGGGTCGGTGGAGCTTACAGCGCCTGCACCGCCCCGGTCGCCGCCATCTGCTTCTGCTCCTCGGTCAGCGGCGCCTCGCCGTCGTTGGCGATGCGCACCGTCACCGAGGAACTCGCGAACGACAGCCCGGCATCGATGAAGGCCTGCGATAGCCGCGCGTAGACGGCCCGCTTCACCAGCGACGCGTCGGCCGGCAGCGTCATGAACTTCACCTGGAACGTCATCGCGTTGGAATCCATCTCGACGACGCCCTGCGACTTCAGCGGCTGCAGGAAGTGCGAGCCGAGCACCGGATCGGCGGCGAGCGCCTCGCCGGCCTTCTTGATCACCTTGCGGACCTTCTCGACGTCGGTGCCGTGCGGGAAGGTGAACGGCAGCTTGGTGATCGCCCAGTCACGCGACAGGTTGGTGATCTGCTTGATGTCGCCGAACGGGATGGTGTGCAGCGGACCGTTCTGGTGGCGCAGCTGGAACGAGCGGATCGAGATCTTCTCGACCGTGCCCTTCGAGCCGCCGCCGAGGTCGACGTATTCGCCGACCCGGAAGGCGTCGTCGACGAGGAAGAACGCCCCCGACATGACGTCGCGCACCAGCGTCTGCGAGCCGAAGCCGATGGCGAGGCCGAAGATGCTGGCGCCGGCGAACAGCGGCACGACGTTCACGCCGAGCTCGGACAGCACCATCATCACGATGATGACGACGATGGCGCTGAGCACGAAGATGCGGGCGAGCGGCAGCAGGGTCGCGAGGCGCGACTTGCCGAGCGGCAGCGGTGCGAACTCCTCGTCCTCGGCGACGATGTTCGGAATGCCGCCTTCGCGGGCGTGCTTCCGGTCGATGGCGATCCGCACCATGTCGTAGACGATCCAGCCAACGACGCAGATCGCCGCCACCTTGACCAGCGTCGCCCCGGCGCTCGAGCCGACGAGGGCCGCCCCCCAGACGTGGGCGAGCGTGCCGAAGCCGAGCAGCAGCACGATGAGCGCGGCACCATCGTGGGCGAGGTCCCGGTAGTCGCGCAGCCGCACGCCCTCCGGGCCGCCGAACCACATCACCGGCCCGCGCGGTACGACGCGCTCCACCAGCAGGGAGAGCACGCCGTAGAGGATCAGGCCGACGAACAGCAGCGCCACCGGCGCCGTGACGAGACCGTCCGAGCCCGGCTGGTCGAGCAGCACGTGGATGCCACGGGCGAACCACGCGACGACGAAGTAGGCGATGGCGATCACCCACCAGTACCGCCCGACGAGACTGCCGAACGAGCGGTCCAGGTGCACCGGCCGGCCGAAGGCGGCGGGCACCGAGCGACGGTTCGCCAGGCAGAGCGCCGACAGGAACACCACGAGGATCAGGCTGAGGGCGATCGCCGCGAGATCGCGGGCCTCGTTGCTGAGCCCGAGGGCGAGGAACCACCAGTCGATGGCCGCCACGACGGCGTAGACGACGATGAACGTCGTCACCCAGCCGCGCAGGCGGGCCGTCTCGTCCGCCGTCGCAACGCCCGGCGGGGTTTCCGGCGACAGCACGGAGCGCGAGATCAGGAGCGCGCCGCGCGCGCAGGCGAAGACGACGAGCAGGATCAGGGCGGTACGGTGCCGCACGTCGACGCCGGTGTCGACCACCTCGATGACCGCGAACCCGACGACGATGAGGATCGCCGTCCCGACGATGCGCAGGAGCGTCCGCACCAGCAGATCAGTCGTCCGCGCTTCCGTGTCCGCCCCCGGCGCCGGCCTCGGCAGCCGCCCCATTGTCAGGCGTTCGAAGGCGATTGCGACGACGAGCCCGACGACGATCGCAAGGAGCCCCGACAGCAGCGCCTCGACCAGCCAGCCGCGCCCCTCCTCCGCGCTGTCGCGGGCGAGGGCTGCGCCCACCTCGCCCGGTACCTGCGAAGCACTTCCGACCGCCGCCCGCAGGCTCTGGCGGAGCTCGACCAGCGTCTGGCCGATGTCGGCCTCGATGACGCGCGCCTCCTCCTCGATCCGCTGGTCCAGGGCCTCCGTGGGAGCAGCCGGTGCGGCTGCGGCCGCAGGGGTATGTTTGGTTTCGGCGGCCACCGGATCGAGGCCGGCAGCACCGAGAAGCAGGCATGCCAGAACGGCCAGCCCCGAAATCCACTTGAATGAAATTTGACTGACCATCACCCCACACCCCTGAACGATCGCCGGGATTCCACCGACGCTGCACCGACACCAGCCAGTCCCACTTCGCTCGACGCCAAGGCACGACGCATCACCGGCCCCGCTTTCGATGCGAGGCCGGTGATGCGTGTCCCGTAGACACCGCGCCCAATTCGGCACGGATGCATGATCGATGTCGGAAGGAACTGGCGACGCGAGCCAAACAGCGGCGCGGGCCGGCTGTCAATGAGCGCAGGGCCGGTCGCCGGCAATGTCGTTCACGTGCGACACGCTGACGTCCGGTACGCCACAGTCCAGTCTGTCAGCGCCGTACCGGCCGACCCGGCGGCAGGGTCCGGGCATCGACGACGAGCCGCATGCGAACGGTCTCGGACTGCATCGACACCGTCGTCGAGACATCCTGCAGGGCGGCCCTGAGGCCGTGCACCTGGTCGATGAGGTCGAGGATGACGTCGACGCCGGGATCGTTCACGCCGATATGTCGCCGGAGGTCGTGGACGAGCAGCGCCCGGGCGACGTCCGCCTCGGTGAAATGGACGCTGCCCTCGCCGGCCGACGGCCGGAGCCATCCCGCCGCGACCCAGGCCTCGAGCTCGTCCGGGTCGAGCCCGGCGCGGACGCAGAATGTCATCGCGTCGTGCATTCAGCCCTCCATCGTCTTGCGCGGGTCGAAGCCGCGGGCGCCCGCCCACTCGCCGACGAAGCGCTCGAGGTCGGCGTCCGGCGCCTCCGGCAGCACGATCTTCAGCGTCATGTAGGCGTCGCCGCGGCCGCCGTCCCGGCTCGGCACGCCCTTGCCCTTCAGCCGTAGCACCTTGCCACTGCTGGTGTTCTTGGGCAGCGTCGCCGCCACGCGCCCGCCGGGCGTCGGCACCTCGATGCGCCCGCCGAGCACCGCCTCCGCCAGCGTGATCGGCACCTCGAAGCGGACGTCGTCGCCATCCTGCACGAACAGCTTGTGCGGCCGCACGTGCACTTCGATCAGCGCATCGCCGGCCGGTCCGCCGTTGAAGCCGGGCTCCCCCTTGCCGCGCAGGCGGAGTGTCTGGCCGTCGCGCGTGCCGGGCGGGATCGTCACGTCGAGGTCGCCGGCCCCCGGCAGCCCGAGCCGCCGCGTCGCGCCGTTGACCGCGTCGAGGAACTCGACCTCGAGGGAATAGGCTACGTCACGCCCCCGCCGCGGGCCGTCGCCCCGCGCACGCCGGCCGAACAGCTCGGAGAGGAAGTCGTCGCTGTCTGAGAAATCGGCGAACCCCGCACCGGTGCCGTAGGGACTCTCCGCGCCGGCGTAGTCGCGGTAGTACTGGCGCGGCGGCCGCTCGGCGCCACTTGCGTCGATCTCGCCGCGGTCGTAGCGCGCGCGCTTCTCGGGATCGCCGAGAATGTCGTTGGCGGCGGCGACCTCCTTGAACTCCGCCTCCGCCTTGGCGTTGCCGGGGTTCAGATCCGGATGCAGCTTCTTGGCGAGGCGCCGGTAGGCCGCCTGGATTTCCTCCTGGGTGGCGTCCTTCTTGACGCCGAGCCGTTCGTAGGGATCGCCGCTCATCTCCCGCCTTCCATTGCCGCAGGCTCCTCCGGCCTCACCGGGGTGGCCGCTTGCGGCCGTCCGGCGTCGGGCCGTGATGAAACGTGATCACGCGCCGCCGCGCCAGTCCGTAGACGACCGGACGTCGCGAACAATCCCGGCCACATCGGACGTCGACGCGATCCGCGCTCAGGCGAGAAGCTGCTCGACGTCCTCTCGCCGGTAGAAGTCCCAGCAGGCGTTGTCGCTCTTCAGGAGCGTCTCGGCGATGCGCACCGCCTCCGGATCCTCGCCGATCGCCCGCCTGTTGCGCGAGCTCAGAGGCTCGTCGAGCGTTTCCGCGGCCGGGGCGATGCCCGCCAGCGCTCGGCCGCCGGTGGCGATGACGTCCTCGTACTTGATGACGTTCGCCGGGATGTGGTCGCGGTACTGCGCGAAGAAGAAGTCGATCAGTGCGATCTGCCTGTCGACCACGTCCGTCATCGCCGTCAGCCGTGCGGCGAAGTCGGGATGCAGCGTCTCGATCGCGCCGCTCTTGCCGGCTGCGATCGGCATGCCGCTGTCGCGCCATGACAAGAGCACCGACAGCGGATTGCGCACCAGCGCGTAGCAGTCGAAGTGCGGCCTGAGCTGATGCAGGCGCGCCGTGAACAGCGTCGGATGCTTGATGCCGAGATCGAAATCGTCGGACGTGACGTTGGTGATCTCCAGCGTCTTGCCGTTCAGCTGGCGCTGCCGGACCCCGTCGGCGTCCTTGTCGGCCAGCGGGTTCATCGGCACCTTGCCGTCCTGCGTCTTGCTGAGGGCGACGCCCTCCTCGCGGATCATGCGGCGCTGGCGCTCGAAGAAGGCCACCGTGTCCTCGACGAAGCGCTCCTCGTCGAGGCCCTTGAGACGCCGGATCGGCATCGGCTCGTGCAGGGCAACGACGTTCTGGAGCTTGTTGAGGAGATGGCAACTGAGCGTCGTTCCGGAGCGCGGCAGCCCGGTGATGATGATGTTGCGCGGGCCGAGGCTGTTCAGAGCCGACAGGAAGTCGAGCCGTTCCTGCTCGACCGACCTCGCGAGTGCGGCACGCCGGCCGCCCTCCCGCACCGTGTCGCGGAGCGGCGCATCGGCGAGCAGGCGCTGCACGGCCGCCGCCACCGACGGCGCGTCGTAGTCGGGGACGATGCACGTCTGCCCGTCGATGCAGAAGCCGCGATTGCCGACGCAGTCCGGGCAGACGACGGCCCGCTGCAGCAGCATCGCCTCGAGCGCCGGCAGGAAGAAGCCCTCGCGCCGCAGCGGCAGCACCACCGCGATCTCCGCCGCCGCCATGCGGGCGAGGAACTCCTCGCGCGGGCAGCGCTCGATGGCGCAGTCCACCTCGATGCCGGCCTCCGTGAGTAGCCGCGCGACGTCGGCGGCGATGGTCCGTGCCTTCTGTCCGGCGATGAAGACCTTGCCGTTCGGCGGCGCCGGCTGCGGGAACGCGGCCGTATCGAGCGCCGTCGCCATGACGCGCACTGGTCCGTTGACGAGACCAGTCGCCTCGATCTCGGCTTTGACCTCCTCGCTCACGCACAGCCGCAGCGCGGGTCGCTGCAGGTAGGCGTGCTTGCGGTGCGAGCTGTCGGAATGCCGCATGCCCTGGACGAGATTGACCACCGGGACCGTCTCCTCGATGCCGTCCGGCAGGAAGCGCCAGGCGCTGCCGCCGAGTACCAGCACGTCGGCACCATCGAGATCGAGGTCGGAGACGAGGCTCGGGTGGTCCTTCCAGGGATGATCGGCGCTGCTCTCCGACGTGACGTAGAGCTTGGCGCGATAGGCCGGAGACGTGCGGACGTGCTCGAGGCAGTCCAGGATCTTCAGGTGTCCGCCACGAAAGGAATTGAAATTGCGGACGAACAGGACCGTCTTCGGCACGCTTTGACCCCATCGACACGCCGGGCGGCGGGCGGGCCCGGCGGCGGCACGTTAGCACCCGGCCCCGCCGGCTGATACCGCGCGCAAGCACACCGAGGACGCGCCGACGCGGCCCCGCCGGCAAGGCGGGGCCGCCGCGTGGTCCGCGTTCAGAACTTGACGGGGAACGAGTAGCCGATGGTAGCGCCGACGCCGAACTGGTTGGCGGAGCCGATGTTCTTGACGATCGGGCTGTTGGCGGCCTGGTCGACGAGGCGGTCGTACTGGCCGTAGAGGGACACCGTCCAGTTCTCGTCCCACTGATAGCCGGCACCGGCGAGAACGCCAGCCGAGACGATGCCGCCCGAAGGCTTGTAGCGGCCAACGCGCGTGCTCCGCGCCGCCTCGCGCGGCGTCACGCCGAGGTACATCTGCATGAAGTCCTGCGTCGCCAGCGTCAGGCGCGGACCGGCGGCGATCGTCCACTTGTCCTGCTTGTAGACACCGTCGACCGCAAAGTCGGAGACGATGCCGCTCGCACCGTTCAGGCCGTGCCGGACCTCGACGCGGCCGCGCAGCCATTCCGTCGGCCACACTTCGACATAGCCACCGACCTCGACCGTCCACGGGATCGACTTGAGGCCACGCAGCTTGCGGTCGGAGCCGTTGTAGCGGCCGGCCCGGTAGCGGGCGACCGGGCCGAGGTTGAAGTACTCGTTGCCGTAGAGCGAGAAGTCGATGCCGTCGTCAGCGGCCGAGAAGCCCTCCGGCGTGTCGGCCTTGCGGAACGAGAACAGCGGGTAGCCGATCGCGGTGTAGGTCTTGGCGCCGAGGAAGTCCGGCGAGACGTTGCCGGTCGCCTTTACGGTGATGATCCAGGTCGAGCTGGACTCCGGCGACATCAGCGGTGCGTCGGGCGCGCCGTAGTTTGGCTGAGCCGGTGTCACCGGCGTCGGGTCCTGGGCGACGGCCGGGACCGAGATCGCCGCCGCGAGCAGCACGCCTGCCCCTCCACGCCAGCCAAACCGAACCGCCATTCCGACCTCACACATGTACAAGCGTAGCGGCCGAGACGGGCACGCCAAGCGAACCTCTAGCAGACCTAGAACACGTCCGCCTCACCGCAAAGGCCCCGGGGCGACCGTTCGTGACAATCCGCGATCACCATGAAAGAGTTGTTACCCACACGCCACACATCCCCCGGCAGACGAGGCGAGGCGAAACGATGGAACGGGGCGGCGTCCGGCCCGGCGAACTGACGGTGACGCCCGATCCGGGCGCCCTGTCCGGCGACGCCCGTGTCGTCTTCATCGGCCGTATCCGCACGCCGTGGCGGACGCTGGCGGACTGTCCGAAGAACGTCCGCACCGCGCGCGAGAAGGGCGGCACCGCGAGGCTGGAGATCGAGGCGCCCTACCGCCCCGGCCTCGCGGGCCTTGAGGGCGTCAGTCACCTCGTCGTGCTCTACTGGATGGACCGCTCCCGCCGGGACGTCATCGTGCAGATTCCCCGCCATGCCGGCGGACCGCGTGGCGTCTTCTCGCTGCGCTCGCCGGCGCGTCCGAATCCGATCGCGATGGGCGTGGTGCCGCTCCTCTCGCTCGACCTCGACGCGGGTCAGCTCGAGATCGGCATGCTGGACTGCCTCGACGGTACCCCGCTCCTCGACGTCAAACCCTACGTGCCGAGCGTCGACGCCATCGCCTACGCCGCCTTCGACTGAGCCGGCCCGAGGCTCAGGGTCGGTAGATCCACTGCTCGGGCAGGTGCGCGACGATCTCGTCGCCCACGGCGATCTCCCCGGCGCGGTCGACCGCGGCGACGACGCCACGCAACCGTTGCGCCACCTTCGCGAACCCGAGTTCGATCTCGGGGCGATCGAGGTGGCGTGCCAGGCTGCGGCCAGCGATCCGGCAGGGCGCGTTCTGGTCGTCGACGTTGAGCGCCGCCACTGCCCCGACCACAAGCCGCGTGCCGCGCGGCAGCATCGTCAGCCGCGGGATGCCCTCGACCACCAGGTTCGCCCCGATGCTCGCCGCATCGACCTCCGGGACCTCGAGGCGGCGGGCGATCTCGGCGAGGTCCTCCACCGACAGGATCGACAGGTGCCGGCCGTTGCGGATCGGCGTACCGCGCGGATACCAGGGCTCGCGGCCGCTGGAGCGGCGCTCGAAGCCGCCGTGGCGGTCGCCGGCGATGCCGTCGAGGCCAAGCGCCAGCCGGTCGACAGCCGCCGTCTCGAAGTGCTTCGGATTGGTGGTGGCGAACAGTGCCACGACCCGTCCCTTGAGCTTGCGTGCCGGGACGATCTCGCCCGCTTCAGCCCTTGCATCCATCACCGGCTCCTCGCGCTCCCTAGCTCAGGCGAGCGATAAGCACCCGGCCTCGTCGAGGCAACCGCGGCCCGGGAAACGGCGGCCGAGAAAAACTGGCGGCCGACGTGCCGCACCGTCTCGCCGGGTGACGGCCGCAATCCTGTTTCCCGCCGCTCGCCTGCCGCGCTAGTCTGCGCACGCTGACTGCGAGCCCGCGAGTCGCCGCGCGACCGGGCGCCAACCGAAGAACAGGATATCCCGATGGCCACTCCGATGCCGTCCGGCGCGCCGCTGGGCGCCAAGCTCGTCGAGATCCGCAAGAAGTGGGGATGGTTCGTCGCCGCGGGCGTCTTCATGATCCTCTTCGGCATGATCGCGCTCGGCAACCTGTTCGCGGCCACCGTCGCTGTCATGGTGGTGACCGGCGTCATGCTGATCGTCGCCGGCGTCGTCGAGATCGTGCAGGCGTTCGGCGCCAAGACCTGGGGCAAGACGATCTACTGGCTGCTGAGCGGCCTCCTCTACGCCGCTGCCGGCGTCATCGCCCTCGTCGACCCGGCGCTGGCCGCGGCCGGCTTCACGCTGATGCTCGCCGCCGTGCTGTTCGCCGTCGGCGTGCTGCGCGTCATCGCCGGCTTCGACGCGAGGCCCGGCGAAGGCTGGGG
Organism: Pseudoxanthobacter sp. M-2; assembly: GCF_046156265.1. Taxonomy (NCBI): domain Bacteria; kingdom Pseudomonadati; phylum Pseudomonadota; class Alphaproteobacteria; order Hyphomicrobiales; family Segnochrobactraceae; genus Pseudoxanthobacter; species Pseudoxanthobacter sp. M-2. The sequence continues at coordinate 261,404 of NZ_JAWDIR010000043.1, read as the reverse complement.
CTGGATGGTCGCCGCCGGCGTCTTCACCGTGCTGTTCGGCATCCTCATCGGCGTCGGCTGGCCGATCAACTCGATCTGGCTCATCGGCATGATCCTCGGCATCGACCTGATCTTCCAGGGCGTCGCCTGGATTTCATTCGGCCTCGCGCTTCGCGCCAAGCGCTGACGACGGCGGACGCGTGTCGCTGCTCGACGCGGGGACACGCGTCTACGCCATCGGCGACGTGCACGGCCGCTTCGACCTGCTCGAGGCGCTGCACGACGCCATCGCCGCCGATCTGTCGGCCTGGCCGGCGCGGCGCTCCGTCGTCGTCCACCTCGGCGATTATGTCGATCGCGGTCCGCGGACCCACGACGTCATCGAGCGCCTGCTGACGCCGCGGCTCGCAGCCAGCGAGATCGTCTGTCTGAAGGGCAATCACGAGGACTGCCTCCTGCAGTTCATCTCCGGTGGCGACGATGCCGAAGTGTTCCTGCGCTACGGCGGCGTCCAGACGATGGCCTCGTACGGCGTCGACCAGGCGAGCCCGGCGCTGCTCGGCCATCCCGACCACCTCGTGGCGGCGTTCGATGCGCATTTGCCGTCGCGGCACCGCCACTTCCTCGAGACGCTGCCCCTCAGCTTCGAGATCGGCGGCTACTTCTTCTGCCACGCGGGCGTCCGGCCAGGCGTGCCCCTCGATCGCCAGGCACCGCGCGACCTCATCTGGATCCGCGAGCCGTTCCTCGGCTCCACCGACTTCCACGGCCGCGTCGTCGTGCACGGCCATACGCCCACCGATGCTCCCGAATCGCTGCCGAACCGGATCAATGTCGACACGGGCGCCGTCTACACCGGCCGCCTCACCGCCGTCGTCCTGGAGGACGATCGCCGCCGCTTCCTCACTGTCGCCGGCGGAGTGTGAGCGGTGACGGGCATTCAGCTCCGGCACCGTCGCGCGGTAGAGGTTCACACTGTTGGGCGTCGCAGGGTTGACGAAAGCGCCGCCGGGGGGTGGAGTCGCGCGGCCGGACCGGCCCGTCATTGTCCGGGGCGAGGAATGTTGCGCGCATGGCCGACGGCATCGACATTACGCTGACGGCCGACGCCGGGGCTCTCCCGGTCGTCGAGTCAGCCCTGGAAACCTTCGTCGAAGAGAACGAGCTGCCGCCGCGCACGGGCTACACGCTTGCGCTGATCGTCGAGGAACTCGTCACCAACATCGTCAAGTACGGCTATGCGGGCGCTGACGCGGGCCCCTTGAAGCTGACGGTGAAGCTCGATGATGGCCGCGTCGTCGGCACGCTCGTCGATGCCGGAGCACCGTTCGACCCGACGGCGATGGCGGCGCCCGACGTCGAGGCCGAGATGGAGGAGCGCCGTATCGGCGGCCTTGGTGTCCATCTCGTCCGCACGATGTCCGAGGACTTCACCTACCGGCGCGACGACGGCCACAACGTCGTCAGCTTCCGCCTGCCCGTCGCCTGAAAGCGCAGCGGCGGAGCAGGTTCACGCCCCGCGATAGAGCCGCGGCAGCGTTCTGCCGAGCCGCACCAGCACCTCGTTCGACACCGTCGCTGCGCTCGCCGCCATCTCGGCGAGCGAGATCGTCCGTCCGGTGATCTCGACGAAGTCCCCCGGCCGCACCTCGTCTTCCGCAAAATCGGTGATGTCGACGGTGGCGAGGTTCATCGACAGCCGCCCCACCAGCGGCGCCCGCCGGCCCCTGATGGCGACCGCGCCGCGATCAGCCATCGCCACCGGCAGGCCGGTCGCGTAGCCGATGCCGATGGTGGCGATCCGTGACGGTCGCCGGGTGACGTGGCCGCCGCCGTAGCCGATCGGCGTGCCCTCCCCCACCGAAACGATGCGGATCACTGGCGCCGTCGCCTCGATCACCTGCTCCACCGGCTGCGGATAGCCCGGCGTCCCCTGCACGCCGTAGAGCGCGCTGCCGACCCGCAACAGGTCGCCGTGCAGCGAGGGATCCATGAACAGCGCCGCCGAGCAGGCGATCGAGATCGGAGCTTCGGGCAGTGGCGCGATGGCGGACCGCAGCCGCTGCAACTGGGCGAGGTTGCGCTCGTCATCGGGGCGCTCGAACCAGGCGAGCTGTGTCACCCAGCAGGCGACCTCGAGCCTCGCGAACACCTCCGGCCGACCAGCGAGCGCCGTCGCCTCGGCGTCCGTCAGGCCGAGCCGCACCAGGCCGCCGTCGATCATCACGCCGACACGGACTCGCGACCCAGCCGCCACCGTCGCCTCGAGCTCGGCCATCGAGGCAAGCACCGGCACGAGACCATGCGCAGCATGCTCGCCAGCCGGATGGCCGGTGAGGCCGCTCAGCACATAGATCTCGACGTCCGGGAGAATCGCGCGGAGCCGCACGCCCTCGGGAAAGTCGGCGACCCAGAAGACGCCGCAGCCCTCGCGGCGCAGCCGCCGCGCCACCGGCTCGAGGCCGAGCCCGTAGGCGTCCTCCTTCAGCACGACACCGAAGCGGCCGCTGCGGCGGTAGCCGTCCATGCGGTGGTAGTTGCGCGCGATGGCGTCGAGGTCGACGAGCACGCGCGCCCCGGCAGGATCTCCCTCGCCCTTGAGCGGCAGTGGCGTCACCGGCGGCAGCATCGCCCTCACCTTCGCCCCGGCGCTCACGGCCGCACCTCCGGTGGCGGCACGAACCCGATGTCGAGCCCCTCCGGCCCGTGCTCGCGCCACAGCGGGCCGATCAGGCCCGTCGACAGCGCCACGCGCACGTCGTCGGTGCGGTCGGCACGGCACCACGTCTGCGCCGCGGCGCCGCTTGGCGCCTCCGCACGGGTCGTGCAGTCGACCGGTCGGTGCAGCAGGTAGCGTTCGAGGCTGCCGTAGGCGAGGACCACGTCGACGATCGCGAAGCCCTCCGCCATCAAATTTCGCCAGCTCACCGTGTTGGCCGGTGCCGCAGTCGCGAACACGTGGCGGAAGCCGAGGTTCCCCGCCCGCTCGATCCGCCGGCGCACCAGCGCCCGTTGCAGCCCGCGGCCGCGAAAGCCCGGATCGACGCCGGTGCCGGCGATCTTCGCGAGGCCCTCGTTGCCACCGAGCCCGATCCGCACGCCGGCGTCCTCGCCATCGGCCAGCAGGCTGAGGAGCACGCCGTAGCCGACGAGCCGCCCACCGGAGACACCTGCCTCTGCATCGGTGCCCGGCACGATGGCTCCGACGACCGCGCCCCGCTCGGCGAACACGCTCTCGAAGAAGCTCCGCCGCTCCGGCTTCACCAGCCCGCGGTCGATCCCCGCGATCGATCGCAGGTGCAGCCGCTCGACGGCGTCGAGCGCGTCGGCGCCGAGCCAGACGAAACGCACACCCGGCACCTCGCCATCGGCTGGTTGGTCATTCAACGATGACCTCCGCATAGTTCAGCATCGCGAGCGGCGGGTAGAGTTGGAAGCTCTTGGCGAGCGGCATGTTGACGATGAGCGAGAAGCGCTTGAGCGTCTCGACCGGGATCATCGCCGGGTTCCGGCCACCCACCAGGATCTGCTCGGCCTTGGAGGCGGCGAGCTGGCCGACGGAATAGTAGCGGCAGACGAGCCCCGTCACCGCGCCGCCCGAGCGGATGGCGAGCTCGGTCGCGCCGAAGGTCGGCAGCAGCACCTGCTCGCAGATCGGCGTCACCTGCTCGAGGATCGAGCCGAGGAAGGTGTCGGGCACCAGATAGAGCCAGTCGGCCCCCTCCTCCTTGATCTCGCGGATCATGGTGTCGAGCCCGTCGGCCACCGGCTTGCCGGCCGCGTCCGTCTTGAACTGCCGCTCGACGAGGCGGAAGCCGACGGTCGGGGCGAGCTGACGGAGCTCCTCCACGAGCACGACGGAGTTCTGCTCCGTCGCCGTGTAGAGCACGCCGAGCGAATCGAATGGCCGGTAGGACTGCATGGCGCGCAGCTGCGCGTCGAGCGGCACGACGTGGAACGCCCCGGTGACGTTGCGGCCCGACGAATCGAGGCTCGGCACCACCTTGGCGCGCACCGGCGCCGCCACCATCGTGAAGATCACCGGCCGGTCGGCGATGTATTTCGCCGGGTCCGGGGCATCGTAGGGACCGACGGTCGCGAGCGTCACCGGCGTGCCCCAGGTGTAGACGAGGTCCGGCTTCAGCGCGCGGATCTCGTCGAGGAAGCCGGCCACCTTGGTCGGATCGCGGTCGACGTCGCGGTTGATGTACTCGACCGGGATCTGCCGCTGCGCGAGGTAGTCGCGGAAGCCCGCCTCCACCTCCGTGTCGCCGCGGAAGGTGATCATGTAGATGGTGTAGGGGCGCTCGGGCGCCGTCTGCGCGAACAGTGGCCCGGTCGCCGCCGCGGTGCCGACGGTGGCACCGGCGGCGATGAGAGCGAGCGCCTCGCGCCGGTCGATGCGTCTCATGTCGCCTTCCCCTGCCCACATTCACGCCGGGGCCGCCCCTGCGGCCTCCGACGCTTCCCTTCACTAACCCAATTCGCCGGGACCGACCACGCGAGGCGGATTAAATTCTCGTCACGCGGCGGTTGCCTCTCAGCCCCGCTCGAGGGCGACCGGCGATGGCCCGCGCGCGTCCGCCAGCACGGCGATCGCGAACAGCAGGGCGCCGACGGCGACCACCGCCCCGAGCACCGTCAGCGTCATGCCCTGGCCGAACCCGCCCAGCAGCCACGCCGCCAGCAACGGTCCGATGGCGTTGCCGATCCGCTCGATCACCCGGAAGACGCCGTAGAGCGTGCCCTCGGAGATCTCCGGCGCCACCCGCCGGCCGATGTCGCCGACCAGCGCCGACTGCGGCGTGATCGACAATGCCTGGGCGACACCGAGCTGCAGGACTGCGGCGGCCGCCCCCCAGGGTTCCGGCCACAGGAACGGGTGAACGACCGCGGTGGCGGCCAGCAGGCCGCCGATGATGACGAGCACCGGCCGGCGGTTCTGCACCTGGCTGATGCGCGAGACGAACGGCACGATCACCAGCATCGCCAGCGCATAGAGCATCAGCACGCGGCCGATCGCCGACTGGTCGAAGCCCTCGTCGGACAGCACCAGCGGCACCATGAAGAACACGAGGCCGGCAAGAATGAGCTTCGCCGGCAGCGCGCAGCCGATGAGCAGCAGCCCCATCGTCGGCCGCATCACCACCCGCATGATGTCGCGGAAGGAGACGCTGGCGAGCCGCTCCGTCGTCTTGCCGGTGTCGTCGGACAGCGCCAGCCGGGCCGTCATCACCGCCGCGAGGCTAAGCGCCGCCGAAACCATGAAGGTCAGGCGGATGCCGATGCGGTCGGCGAAGATGCCGCCGATCAGCGGCCCGCACAGCGCCGCCACCATGATCGAGGTGACGAGGAGAGCGAGGCCGCGGGCGCGGTTGAGGCCGCCCGTGTGGTCGATGATGTAGCCCTGCGCCGAGACGAACACGGCGGCGTAGCCGACGGCGGTGAGCGACCGGAACGCAAGGATCTGCCAGAGGTCGGCCGCGAGCGCCGTGCCGACGAAGCCGACGACGGCGGCCGTCGCCCCGAGGCGCAGCGCCCGTCCGCGCCCGATCCGCTCGGTGACGCCGTTCAGCCACGGCTGCAGCACCGCCACGATCAGCATGAACAGCACGATCGGCAGGCTGATCACCATCTCCCGCGACAGCCCGGGCACGGTGCTCGCCACCTCGCCGATGAAGGTCGGCAGGAACGGCCGCGTCATCTCCTCGGCGAAGAAGAACAGGAATAGCGGCGCCCGCACGGCGAACACCCGGAGCGGTGGTTCGACCCGCTCGCGCGTCAGCCGGAACTTGCGGTCGATGGCGTCGAGCTCGACCATCGCCTCCGCGTCGCGGCGCTCGAAGGCGGCCTCGCGAAGCTCCTTCTGCCGCATCCGGAGCGCCGTGATGCGTCGGTCGATGCCGGCGACGATGTCGCCGAGGCGCCCGCCGCCGGTCGGCGGGTGGTGATGACGGGCGAGGTCGCCCCGACGCAGCGAATCGAGCCGCTGTCCGATCGCGCGCAGCGACGAGCCCGCCCCCATCGCGAAGGCGAAGGCGATGAGCTCGAGCGTCACCAGCACCGACACCAGCAGCACCACCGCGACGTCGAGCCAGAGGTCGAGCACGAAGGCTTCCGTCACCGTGTCGGGAATGCCGATCGCCACACGCCCGAGGTCCTCGCCGCTCGCTGACGAGATCGGCAGCGCCACGTAGCGCATCCCGACCGGCAGGCCGTCGAGGCCCCGCAAGGGCTCTCCCGAGGAGGTGTTGCGCATGGCGAGCGCGATCACCCGCCCGCCGGGATCGAGCAGCGCCAGCGTGCCGAATTCGGCGCTCTCGGCGAGTGCGGTCTGGAAGACCGCGTCGACGCCGACGAGATCCTCGAGGTCCATCCCGTAGCGGTCGGCCTGGGCGACAAGCTGCGACAGCGACCGTCCGACCACCTCCGCCTTGCGGTCGAGCGCCGGCAGCAGGATGCCCTCGGCGGTGACCAGCGTCCGCCACGAGATCGCCGCGAGTGCGGCGACCAGCACGACGGTGATGCAGGTGAGGACGATGACGTCGAAGCGGCGCATCTCTAGTCCCCACGCCGATCGGCGAGCCGGGCGGCGATCGCCGCGTGCGCCGCCTCGACCTCCGCGATCGCCCATCCGTATTGGTCGTCGGCACCCTCGGAGCCGTCGTCGGCGAGCCGCGCCGCACCGAGCGCCTGTGCATAGAAGGCGCGCAGCGGCACCAGGATGACGATGGCGCAGATCAGCACCGCGATGATGCCGGTGATCACCGCCGTGCGCTCCACTGCCGCCGCGACGCCGTCCAGCTGCCGCTGGATCCGCACCATCGAGCCACGCACCACCACGCTTCCGACGGGCACGCCGAAGTCGTTGGCAACGATGCGCGAGCGCACGTCCACCGTGCCGTCGAGCGTGGCGATGGCGGCGCCGATCCGGGCCGGATCGCTCGAGAACAGCACCTCGCCGTCGGCCTCCGCGACGTCAATCGATTCGAGCAGCGGATCATTCGACTGCTCGCGCGACAACAGCGGCGTCAGCGTGTCCTGGCCGGCGAGCGGCAGGCCGAAGCTCAGCGCCACCTCGATGTCGGAACCGATGCGGTTGGCGAGCTGGTCGAATCGCGAGTGCACCAGGCTGATGTAGATGATGCGGATGCTGCCGAAGTTCAGATAGGCCCCGAGCGCGATCGCGCCCACCGCGACGGGCGCGATCGTCAACAGCAGGATGATCGCCAGTCGCCTCATGCCTCAGCCCCGAACCCCGTCCCTCAAGCGTCACATGCGGGGGGAGAATCGCCCAGGTCCGCAAGCTCCAGGAGCCCGGTCCCCGACAATTCTGCCGCCGCGGCGACATGCGCCGCCGTCGTCGCCTCCTCGGCGACGGTGGCGACGACCCATTGCATTGGCTAGCATACCGCTAGCATAGTCCGCCGCCCTCCTGCGAGGAGCCTGCTTGCAAATCCGCCTGACGTTCCAGCGCCGGCTCGCGCTGATGGTTGCCGCCGCAACCGTCACGGTGATCGCCCTCGTCGCCACGGTCGGCGTCGGCGTCATCGAGCGCGCGCACCGCGACCTCGTCGATTCGCGCCTCGAGTTCGTGCTGACGACACTCGACGGCACGATCGAGGCGAGCCTCGACCTCGGCTTGCCGCTCGGAGAGCTGCGCGAGATCGAGGACCTGTTGGAGCGGACGCTGTCGGCCGAGCCCGGAATCGAGGCGATCGAGGTCTTCGACGCCACCGGCGTCTCGCGCTTCGGCACCGACCGCGGCGCCGCCAACGAGCCGATCCCGCACGCCTGGGTTTCCGCCATCCGCGACAACCGCTCCGACCCGATCTGGCGGGCGGTCGACCGCGGCGGCCTCACCATCGGCGCGCCGATCCTGACCGATTTCGGCGCCGTGGCCGGCGACGTCGCCATCATCGTGCCGCTCGATTTGCTCGAGCGCTCCCCTGTCGATGCGGGTTTCGTCTTCCTGTTGACGCTCGGCCCGGCAATCGCCGCAGCCCTCCTCGTCTTCGCCGCCGTGATCTGGGCGGCGCGGCCGTCGGTCCGCCTCTATGACACCACCGCCGAGGCGGTCACGGCCGGCCGCGCCCCACCGGCCGAAGGCGCGGCGCTCGCCGTCGCCGCCGCCGCGGCGGTCGCCCGCATCGCCGCCACCGGCGAATCGGTCGGCCGGGCGGACCGCGTCCTGCAGGCGATCGATGCGGAGATCTGACGTGCGCCGGAGCACCGACCCGGCCCGCGGCGACCGCTTCGCCGTCCTCGTCGGCCTCGCCGTCGGCATCGCCATCGCGCTCGCCTCGGCGGCGACGCTGGCGCTGATCGAGCGCACCCATCACGACGATCTGGCGCTGACCACCGAGCGCGTGACCCGCTCCATCGGTAGCGCCGTCGCCGACACCGTCGGCCGCGCCGTCGGCTTCGGCATCCCGCTCCGCGACCTCTACGGCGTCGACGCCTACCTGGAGGACATCATCCGCCGCAATCCGGAGGTCGCCGCCATCGCCGTCACCGACGACAGCGGCCAGACGCTGTTCCAGGTTCCGCCCGAGGCGCCGGCGGGTCCGCAGGTCTCCGTCCAGATCCCTGTCGGCGCAGCCGCCGTCGGCCTCATCGTGGTGACGCCGTCGCAGCGCATCCTCGATGTGGTGGCGCGCACGCTTGCGGTCACCGTCCTCAGCGCCAGCCTGTTCGGCGCCCTGCTCGCCGGCATCCTCGCCCGCGCCTTCGCCACCGAGCGCATCGATCTGCGCCAGGGCCGGCTCGTCGCCTCGCTGCGCGCGCTCGCCCGCGGTGGCTTCGGCGACTATTCCCCCGTCGGCGGCGACAGTCCCCTCCACACCCTCGGCGCCGCCTTCGCACGCCGCCTCGCCCCCGTCCGCCGCGAGGCGCGGCAGGCGCTGGCGCTCGCCGACGAGATTCGCGCCGTCGACTTCGATTCGAGCCTCGGCCCACGCGTCGACGAGGCGCTGGCGCCGATCGAGGGCAAGATCCGGTTCGATGCCACCCATCCGCCCGGCCGGCGCCGCACCTGGAAGGGTTGGTGGGCGGTACCCCTGCTTCTGGTCGGAACGTCGGTGCACCCGCTGGTGCCGAGCTTCGCCTTCGACCGCCTCGACCCCGGCCTCCTGCAGTCGCTCGAGGTCTCGGCATCCGTGGCCGCCCAGTTCCTCGGCTGTGCCCTCGGTCTCCTCGCCGCCCTCGCGCTGGCGGGACGATCGGCGGCCGCCACCGTCGGCTTCGGGACGCTCCTCGCTGGCGCGGCCACCGCCGCGACCGCGATCATCCGCGACCCGACGATCTTCCTCGCCCTGCGCTTCTGCGCCGGGCTCGGTCTGTGGGCGGCGCTTTGGGTGGTGCTGCTCCAGCCCGGCTTCCGGCTGCGCCGGCCGTGGTTCTGGAGCCTGATGGTGCTGGCCGCGCTTGCCGGCTCCGGCCTCGGCGGCCTCGTTGCCGAAGCCCTCGGACGCCGCGACGCCTTCGCTGCCGCAGGCCTCGGCATCGTCGTGCTGGGCCTCGTGGTGGTCGCCCTCGTGGAGCGTCCGCTCGCCGTGCCCCGTCTTCGGCTGGCTCCGCGCCCCGCCGAGCTCGTCGCGGTCGGGACCTCCTTCGCCGTCGCGATGACCTGGCTCGAGCTTGCGCTCGGCACCGGCGACCTGCGCTACAACTATGCCGAACTCGGTCTGCACTTCTGTCTCGCCGGCGTCGCCGCCGCCGGCGTCTTCGTGGCCCGCCGCACGCCGGGCGCGGCCCTGGGATTGCTCATCGCCGCCGCCGGCCCGGCGCTCGGCGCGCTCGTGCCGGAGCTGGCGGCGATCGCGAGCCTGCTCGTCGGGCTCGGAGGCGCGATGGCGCTCGTCGCCGTCGGCGGGCGCGTCTGGGCACCGGAAGGGGCCTTCGCGGCGATGATCGGTGGCGTCGCCGGAGCTTGCGTGGCCGGCGGCGCGGCTTGGTTCGACGTCGAGCCCGCCATCGCCGCCGCGATCGTCGGTGTCGCCGGCGCGGCGCTCACGGCCCTGCTTGCGATGCGCCAGCCAACCGGCAGCGCCGCAGTCCCCGGTGTCGCGCCGGCACGGCCGGGAGCCTGACGCGATGCTGCTGCGCACCCGCATCACGCTGTTCCTGTCGATCGCCTTCGTGCTGGTGGCCGGCGGGCTCATCCTCGCCGGCATGCGCCGCGAGGAGATCGCCGACGAGCGCTTCGCCGAGGTGGCGATCGACGGTCAGCGCTCACTCTGGCAGAGCCTCGTCGCCGACGAGCTGAAGACCGTCACCGTCATCGGCGACGATCTCGTCGCCCAGATCGCACGCGCCCGCCCGGTCGACGTGCCGCGCCTGCGCCAGGTTGCCGCCAGCGTCATTCCCGCCGCCGGCGACCTCTTGCGCGGCGTCGAGGAGGTGCAGGTCGTCGACGCCTCCGGCACCATCATCTACACGAACCGGCCCTCGATCGGGCAGCGCCCGATCCTCGACGCCTCCGCCCTCGACCGCGTGCTTTCCACCGGCGTCGTGCTCGGCGGGCTGCGCCAGGACACGCCCGACCGCTACGTCATCGCCGCCGGCGTTCCGGTGTTCGCGTCGGGCCGGCCGTTCGCCGTCGTCACCCTCGCGCGCGGCGCCGACGGCGTGCTGACGCGCTTCGCCGACGCCTTCGGGGTCCCGACCTTCCTCGTCTCGCTGCGCGGCCGCATGGTCGTCGGCACCCAGCCGGACCTCTGGCAGGCGCTGATGCCGCAGATCCCGCCGCGCTCTGCCAATGTCTCGATCTACGAGGATGACGATCGCCTGTTCCTCGCCACCAGCGTGCCCGTCCAGGACCTCGTCGGCGGCGCCGCCGGCACGCTCGTCACCTTCCGCGATTCCAGCGAATCTTTGGGCGAGGCGCGCGACTTCCAGCGCGCCACCCTGGCGGGCGTGGCGATCTTCGTCGCCCTCATCCTGGCTGGCCTCTACATCTACCTGCGACAGGCGTTCCGGCCGCTGGAATCGGCCATCTCCGTGCTGCAGGCGCTCTCGGCCGGCGACACCAACGTGCGTATCGAGGACGCCGGCGAAGGCGAGATCCGCCGCATCGCCGAGACCGTCGCCGTCTTCCGCCGCAACGCCATCGCGGTCGCCGAGAACCAGCGCCAGGTCGAGCGCCAGCGCCGCCGTCAGGAACGGCTGATCCGCCGCCAGATGGAGGCCCTCGCCCGCACGCTCGAGGCCGACGGTCGCGAGCAGGTGCTGCAGGATCTGCAGAGCATCTTCGGGCGCCAGAAAGTCGCGCCGATCGCGGTCGCCACCGTCAAGCGGGCGGGCGACGAACAGCTCGGCCTCCTCGCCGCCGTGCTGCAGCAGATGTCGGCGCGCATTTCCGACCAGCACGCGCGCCTTACCGAGCTCGTCGCCGAGCTGCGCGAGGCGATCATCACCCGCGCCAAGCTCGCCGGCCTGCAGCAGGAGCTCGAGATCGCCCGGCAGCTGCAGCTGTCGATCCTGCCGAAGCCACTGCCGCTGCGCAGCGACGTCGCCCTGCACGGCCTGATGGTGCCGGCGAAAGAAGTCGGCGGCGACTTCTTCGACTATTTCTTCCTCGATCAGAAGTCGCTCGGCATCGTCGTCGCCGACGTTTCCGGCAAGGGCGTGCCGGCGGCGATGTTCATGGCGATGACGCGCACGCTCCTGAAGGCGACGACGCTGTTCTCGATCTCGCCGTCCGCCAGCATCGAGCGCCTCAACGCCGTGCTCGCCGCCGAGAACGACCAGATGATGTTCGTCACCCTGTTCTACGGCGTGCTGGATCTGACGACGGGTCGCCTCACCTACGTCAATGCCGGCCACAACCCGCCGTTTCTCTGCCGCCCTGACGGCTCGGTAACGCCGCTGCCCCGCTCAGGCGACATCGCCATCGCCGTCTTCGAGGAGGCGCCCTACCGCGAGATGACGATCGACCTCGCCGCCGGCGACCTCGTCTTCCTCTACACCGACGGCGTCACCGAGGCTTTCGACATCGACGGCACCGAGTTCGGCGAGGAACGTCTCGTCGCGCTCCTGAAGGAGCTGCCGGCCGGCGCGAGCGCCGCCGATGTGGCGAACTTCATCGTCGAGGGCGTCCACCGCTTCGAGCGCGGCGCCAACCAGGCGGACGACATCACCAGCGTCGGCCTGCGCTACTTCGGCGCCGCGGCCGCTCCGGGGACGGAGGCGACGCCGCTCCCGCCGCCGGCTCCGCTCTCGTCCTCGTAGGCGAGGCAGCGTTCGAGCAGCACCGCGGCCGGCCGGTCACCCGGGGCCATCTCGAGGCAGGCGCGAAAGCGCTCAGCGGCGGTGTCCGGAAGCCCTTGCACGAGCGCCATGACGCCGCGCTCGTGCTGTTCGATCAGCCGGCGCTCGTCGTCTGAGACGCTGCCCACCCGCCCGACGAGGGCGTGGATCGGCTCGATTGAGCTGCGGCCGCGCAGCGTCGCGTGGTCGACCATGCGGAAGACGAAGCCGTCGCCGGCGGCCGCGCGGGTGTCGTGCGCGACGAGCACCCGCTGGCCGTAGCGCTTCGCTGCCTCCTGCAGCCGCGCCGCGACGTTGACGGCGTTACCGATGACCGTGAAGTTGCGGCTCTGCTCGGCGCCGATATCGCCGACGATCACCTCGCCGGTGCCGATGCCGATCGCGACATCGATTGCCTCCGCCCGCGCCACGCCGCTCTCGGCGAGTTCGCGGCGCAGCGCCGGCAGGCTCTCGATCTGGCCGAGCGCCGCATTGCAGGCGTCGATCGCCTGCTCGCCGGCTTCGGTGAACGGCGGCCCCCAGCACGCCATCACGGCGTCGCCGATGAACTTGTCAGTGATGCCGCCGGCCGCCCCGATCGGGATCGTCATGGCGGTGAGGAAGCGGTTCAGCACCGAGACGAGGCTCTCCGGGTCGAGCCGCTCCGACCAGCCGGTGAAGTCGCGCAGGTCGGCGAAGGACACCGTCATCACCTGCCGGGCGCCTTTCAGGTCCTCTACGCCGCCGCGGTCGAGGATGCGCTCGACGATGCGCGGATCGACATACTCGCCGAACAGCCGCTTCAGTTTGCGCCGCTTGCGCTGCTCGGTGATGTCGGAGAACACGACGATGACGCCCTGCCGCTCCGGCGCACCGTCGCGCTCCAGCATCAGGAACGTCGAGGTGACGTGCAGGTCGACGCGGTGGCCACCGACGGTCACCGAGACCTCGCGGCTGTGGGTCGCCTCGTTCTCGTAGACGGCCTTCAGCACCACCTCGTTGAAGTCGTCGAAGCTCTCCTCCATGAGGAAGACCTCGCCGAACGACTGGCCGACGGTCGCTTGCGGATCGAGCCCGAGGATGCGGCCCGCGGCGGCGTTGAAGGTGATGATGCGGCCCTGGAGGTCGATCGTCGCGACGCCGTCGCGCATGTCGGCGAGGATCTTCTCGTAGATCAGGCTGCCCAGTTCGCCGTCCGCGCCGCCCACGATCGTCTGCCTCGCCACCTTCCGCCGCCGCGGCACCATAGACCGACTCGGCATCGCGGGGGAAACGCCCCGCCCCGAGCGCGAACGCACCCGCCTGGTGTCGGAACGCCGCTTGGTTCTTCGTCTAAGAGGGGCATGGGCGCGACGCCCGTGCCGAGTCAGGAGGAAAAGTGATGCGTGTGATGGTGATGGTGAAGGCGACGGCCGATAGCGAAGCCGGCCTGATGCCCGAGACCGAGATGTTCGAGGCGATGCACGCGTTCAACGAACAGCTGATCGAGGCCGGCATCATGGTCAGCGGCGACGGCCTGAAGCCCTCGTCCAACGGCAAACGCATCGCCTTCGACGGAACGAGCCGCACCGTCATCGACGGCCCCTTCGCCGAGACGAAGGAGCTCGTCGCCGGCTTCTGGATCTGGAACGTCGCCGACATGGACGAGGCCGTCGCCTGGGTGAAGCGCTGCCCCAACCCGATGCCCGGCCCGAGCGAGATCGAGATCCGCCCCTTCTACGAGGCGTCCGACTTCGGCGAGACCTTCACGCCCGAACTCGCCGCCCAGGAGGCCGCGATGCGCGACAAGCTCGCCGGCCACTGACCCCCTCCGGGGTGCGGCCGGCTCGCGTCCCGGATGCGGCGTCCGGACCGGTGCGGCGGGGCTACTCCGCCGCCTCCGCCGCCGGCACCGGGTCCTTCCACGACAGCCGCGGCGATCGCGCCGCCCGCGTCTCGTCGAGGCGGCGGCGCGGGGCGAGCCGCGGCGCCTGGCGGAAGCGCTCGGTGTCGCCTGCCTTCGCCGCCATCGCGAGGTCGCGCAACGTCGCGATGAACAGATCGAGGCTCGCGAGCGATTCCGACTCCGTCGGCTCGATCAGCATCGCCCCGTGCACCACCAGCGGGAAGTACATCGTCATCGGGTGGTAGCCCTCGTCGATCATCGCCTTGGCGAAGTCGAGGGTGGAGACCCCCGTCCCTTCCAGCGACGAATCGTCGAACAGCACCTCGTGCATGCACGGCCGGCCGCCATAGGGGGCGTTGAACAGGTCGGAGAGCCGCGCCTTGACGTAGTTGGCCGACAGCACCGCGTCTTCTGAGGCCTGCCGGAGCCCGTCGGCGCCGTGCGCCAGCATGTAGGCGAGCGCGCGGACGTACATGCCCATCTGACCGTGGAAGGCCGTGAGCCGGCCGAACGGCGTCTCGCCCTCGGCGAGCCCCTCCTCCGTCTCGATGAGCACCGGCTCGCCGCCCTCCAGCCGGATGAACGGCAGCGGTGCGAATGGCGCGAGCGCAGCCGACAGCACCACCGGTCCGGACCCCGGGCCACCGCCGCCATGCGGCGTCGAGAAGGTCTTGTGCAGGTTGATGTGCATGGCGTCGACGCCGAGGTCGCCCGGCCGCACCTTGCCGACGATGGCGTTGAAGTTCGCCCCGTCGCCGTAGAAGAACGCGCCCGCCGCGTGCACCGCCTCGGCGATCTCGACGATGTCGCGCTCGAACAGGCCGCAGGTGTTCGGGTTGGTCAGCATGATCGCCGCGACGTCCGGCGACAGCAGCGCCTTCACAGCGGCCGGATCGACGGTGCCGTCCTCCCGCGCCGGCACCGGCACCACCTTGTAGCCGAGCTGGGCGGCGGTCGCGGGGTTCGTGCCGTGCGCGGACTCCGGCACCAGCACGATCGAGCGGCTCTCGCCGCGCGCCGCCAGCGCCGCCTTGATCGCCATCATGCCGCAGAGCTCGCCGTGCGCGCCCGCCTTCGGCGACAGCGCGACCGCGGCCATGCCGGTCATCTCGATGAGCCAGTGCGACAGCTCCTGCATCAGCTCGACGGCGCCCTTCACCGTCGACAGCGGCTGCAGCGGGTGGATGTCGGCGAAGCCCGCAAGCCGCACCATCGCCTCGTTCAGCCGCGGATTGTGCTTCATCGTGCACGAGCCGAGCGGATAGAGGCCGAGGTCGATCGCGTAGTTCTGCCGCGACAGCCGCACATAGTGGCGGACAGCTTCCGGCTCGGTCAGGCCCGGCAGTCCGAGCGGCGCGCGGCGGGCGTGTTTGCCGAGGCGGCTCGCAGCTTTCGGTGCCGGCGGCAGGTCGACGCCGGTGACGTCGGGCCGGCCGATCTCGAAGATCAGCGCTTCCTCGATCTGCAGGCCGCGGTTGCCGGTGAAGGTCGCGACCGGGGTGTCGGCCTCGGCCTCGGCCGGGCGGGTCGGGCGTCCCTGGGTGTTCATCATCACAGCACCTCGGCAAGCGCCGCGGCGAAGGCGGCGCGGTCGTCGTCGGTCGTGGTCTCGGTGGCGGCGACGAGCAGGAGATCGGCGAGTTCGGGGCGTCCGGGCTCGAGGCGCGACACCGGTACGCCGGCGATGATCCCCTTCGCGGCCAGCTTCTCGACGATCGCGGCGGCGTCGCCCGGCAGGCGCACCGTGAACTCGTTGAAGAAGGTGTCGTTCAGCACCGTCACCCCCGGCACGGCAGCCAGCGCATCGGCGGTCGCCGCCGCACTCGCGTGGTTGATCGCGGCGAGCCGCGTCAGCCCCGCCTCGCCCAGCAGCGTCGCGTGGATCGAGAAGGCGAGCGCGCACAGGCCCGAGCTCGTGCAGATGTTCGACGTCGCCTTGTCGCGGCGGATGTGCTGCTCGCGCGTCGACAGCGTCAGCACGAAGCCGCGCTTGCCGTCGGCGTCGACCGTCTCGCCGCAGAGACGCCCCGGCAGCTGGCGGATGAACTTCTCGCGCGTCGCGAAGAGCCCGACATAAGGCCCTCCGAAACCGAGCGGATTGCCGAGGGACTGGCCCTCGCCGACGACAATGTCTGCCCCTTGAGCGCCTGGCGGCTCGATGGCGCCGAGCGCCACCACCTCGGTCACCACGGCGACGAGCAGCGCGCCGACGGCGTGCGCCTTCGCCGCGATCGGCGCGAGGTCGATCAGGTGCCCGTAGACCGACGGCGACTGCACGACGACGCAGGCTGTGTCTCCATCGATGCGGGCGAGGATGTCCTCCGTCGCCTCCGGGTCCGGCGGCAGCGCCTCGACGGTGTCGCCCGCCATCCGCCCGAGCGTCTCGACGACGGCGCGGTACTGCGGGTGCAGCGAGCCCGACAGCACCGCCTTGTTCCGCCGCGTCAGCCGGTGCGCCATCAGCACCGCCTCGCCGCAGCCGGTGGAGCCGTCGTACATGCCGGCGTTCGCGACCTCCATGCCGGTGAGGCGCCCCACTTGGCTCTGGAACTCGAACAGCACCTGCAGCGTGCCCTGGGCGATCTCGGGCTGGTAGGGCGTGTAGGAGGTGAGGAACTCCGATCGCTGGATCAGGTGGTCGACGCTCGCCGGCACGTGGTGGCGGTAGGCCCCCGCCCCGACAAAGAACGGCACCGAGCCGGCGGCGACGTTCTTCGCCGCCATCCGCCCCATCAGCCGTTCGACCTCCATCTCGCTCTTCGTCCTCGGCAGATCGAGGAGCCCGGAGAGCAGCTTGTCGCGCGGCACGTCGGAAAACAGTTCGTCGACGGCGCCGACGCCGATCGTCGCGCGCATGTGGGCGCGGTCGTGGTCGGTCAGGGGATGGTAGCGCATGGGAAGCGTCAGTCCTGGTTGAACGGGTCGCGGCGGCAGCGCGCAGCCGAGCGGGCTGCGCGCCTCACGTCAGGCGCGGTCCTCGACGGTGATCTCGGCGGTCAGGGAATTGGCGATGTAGCAAGCCTCGTGGGCCGCATGGTGCAGCGCCAGGATGTCCTCGTCGGTCGGCCGCTTGGCGCCGGAGAAGACGATGCGCGGCCGGAGCTTGATCGCGACCACGCCGGTGCGCCCGTTCGGCGCCTTGCCCATCGTCGCCACCGCCTCGTCCTCGTAGGAGTCGACGATGAAGCCCTTCTTCGAGGCCATCGCCAGGAAGAACAGCATGTGGCAGCTGGACGTGGCGGCCGTCAGCGCCTCCTCGGGATCGACCGCGTCGAGCTTCGACAGCGGCGGCGGCAGCACGAGCGGCGAGGCCGAGGCCGGCACCTCGACGCCGCCGTCGAAACGCCAGACGTGGGCGCGGGAGTAGGCGTTGCCGGGAAAGGTCTGGCCGTTGCGGTCCCAGGCCACCGTCGCGAAATACTCGTGTGCCATGATCCTCGTCCTCAAAGGGTCGCGAGATAGGCGTCGTAGGCGGCGCGATCCATCAGGTCGGACGGCGTGCCGTCGAGCTTGATCTTCATGAACCAGCCGGCCCCCTCGGGGTCGCTGTTCACCGTCTCCGGCGCGTCCGGCAGCGCGGCGTTGACCTCGACGACGGTGCCGGCCACCGGCGCGAACACGTCGCTCGCCGCCTTTACCGATTCGACCACCGCCGCCTCGGCGCCGGCCGCGACGACCTTGCCGACCTCAGGCAGCTCGACGAACACCACGTCGCCCAGCTGCTCCTGGGCGTAGGCGGTGATGCCGATGGTGGCGACGTCGCCGTCGACGCGGATCCACTCGTGGTCCTTGGTGTAGTGGGTGCTCATGGGCGGTCCTCGGTCTCGACGGAAGCAGGGACGGGAAAGGGCTCAGCGCTTGTAGCGGGCGGGCACGAACGGCAGCGTGACGACGCGGGCCGGCAGCGGCTTGCCGCGCACGATCAGCGAAAGCTCGGTGCCGGGGGCGGCGAAGGCGGTTTCGACGTATCCCATCGCCACCGGGCCGCCGACGGTCGGCCCGAAGCCGCCCGAGGTGACGTGGCCGACCTGTCGGCCGTCCGCATGAATCTCGGCGCCCTCGCGCGCGGGCGCCCGCCCCTCGGGCTTCAGGCCGACGCGCTTGCGGGATGGGCCCTCAGTGAGCTCGCGGCGGATGCGGGCGTCGCCCGGAAAGCCGCCCTCCTCCCGCCGCCGCTTGCCGATCGACCAGACGAGCGCCGCCTCGACGGGGCTCGTCGTCTCGTCGATATCGTGGCCGTAGAGGCAGAGGCCGGCCTCCAGCCGCAGCGAATCGCGGGCGCCGAGGCCGATCGGCTTCACCGCCGGATCGGCGAGCAGCGCCTGCCACAGCGCCACCGCATCAACGGAAGCCACGGAGATCTCGAAGCCGTCCTCGCCGGTGTAGCCGGAGCGCGAGACGTGGCAGTCGAAGCCGGCGACGGTGGCCGGCCCGCCAGCCATGAAGGCGAGGTCGTCGGCCGTCGGCGACAGCCGCCGCATGACGGCCGCTGCCTCGGGCCCCTGCAGGGCGAGCAGCGCCTTCTCGGGCAGCGGCGTCAGGGTGATTCCCGCCGGCAGGCCTTCGGAGATGAGGGCGAAGTCGCCCTCCTTCCGCGAGGCGTTGACGACGAGGAACAGTCGCCCATCCTCGGCCGCGTCGGCCGGCCGCGTCACCATCAGGTCATCGACGATGCCGCCTTCGGCGGTGAGGAGCTGGGTGTAGCGGATGCGGCCGGGCGCGAGGCCGGCGATGTCGCCGGGCACCAGCCGCTCGAGGGCGGCGGCCGTGGTCGCATGGTCGGGGCCGGCAACGATCGCCTGGCCCATGTGGGAAACGTCGAACAGCCCGGCGTGGGTGCGCGTCCAGACATGCTCGGCGAGGATGCCGTCGGCGTACTGCACCGGCATCAGGTAGCCGGCGAACGGCACCATGCGGGCGCCCAGCGCCCGGTGCGCGTCGAGGAGCGGCGTCGAGTGCAGCGGCGCATCGGACGCCGACGGCTCGGTCACGTCCGTGTTGACGGAAGGATTGGTCATGCTCGGTCCTGCGCTTCGAGGGCGATTCCACCTCGACCCCGGCGAATGCCGGAGCCAAAGGTCGAATCAGCCCCCTCTGTCGCAGGAACCTGAGAGATTTCCCGGCTCGGTCGCGGCCTGGGAGGGGCCGCTGAGGGAGCCGGTTACTCCGTCGGTGAGCCGCCGGGCACTGGCCCGCCGGCTGCTTTCCAGAGCGTCACGTTCGGCGCGCGGTCCATTCGCCTGAGAGTTTCCGGGGCGGTTGCTCCTTCGGCGCCGGCGGGGCTTGCGCTCCGCCGAACTCTCCCGCGCGCGTCACTGCCGCCTTGCGGCGGACGGGACGGCAAGTCCCAGACAGGCGGTAACGAGCGCCCGTCCGATCGGGACCATGGATCGGTCGATCGAGGCTGTCAATTGCGACACCCGGCGCGTCTCGCCGCGCCTGAAGAGGCAGTCGCCCTGACCGGGCATGCTCCGCTATTCGAGCGGCTCCGCCCCGTCGGGAAGATTGTGCTCTTCCCATCCGCTGCGGGGGATCGCTTCGCCGAGCCGAAATGCGAACGCCACGACCCGGGTCAGGTCAGGCGCGAGCTCGCAGCGATATTCGATGTTGAACCATTGCTTCCCGCTCCTGATCGCACCGCCTTCGGCAACCACCGCGTGGGCGCTGATCTTCGTCTCCGCCATCGCGTAGGCGACGACGCTGTCCGGCTCGAAGCGTGCGTCCCAGGCGTGCACCTGCTCCATCGCCTCGATGCCGCAGAGCTGCACCATCTGGTCCGCGGTGCCGAATCCGGCGAGCGCCACCCGCGCCGCGCGGCTGCGTGGATCGGCGAGCACGTCCGAGGACATCAGGTGGTCGGCGCGGACCATGTCCCCCGGGCCGTCGTCATCCGCCGCAGGATCAATGCTCGTAGGTTCGGCAGGGTCCGGTTCGACGACCGGAGGATGCGCCAGCGCGTTCCGGGACGCCGGCTGGCGACCAGCATCGGGCGATGGCAGCGGGGCGCGCCGGATCTCGACGATTTCCACCTCGATCCCACGCTGACGTGGGACATTCATTTGCACGCCCTGCGGCAGCACAGACACCAGCACCGCAACCGCGGCATGAAAAGCGACAGACGCCGCGATCGCCCATCGAAAAGGCGATCGCATCGCTGCACGATCCACGGCCGCTCGCCAACGGGGCCGAGGGCTGTGGCCTACTGAACGTCGACCGTGACGACGCCGTCCTGCGGCTTGCCGCCCTTGCCGCCGTCGTCGAAGCCGACGAGGATGCGCAGCACGCCGACATTGGGCACCACTACATCGCTGTCGACGAAGGCCCAGCTCACCGACGCCTCGGGCGGCGTCAGCGTCGTCCTGACCGTGTGCAGCTTCGAATAGACCGGCGTCTCGCCGTCCTTCACCACGACGATGCGGACCGGCAGCGACATCTCTCCGCCGCCGCCCTTGCGGCCGGCCAGAACCCGGCCGCCGACACCGACGCGGATGCGGATGTTGTCGCCCTCCAGCGCGCATTCGCGCGCCGTCTCCGTCAGCGTCGCCTGGAAGCCGACGGCGTTCGGGTCGCCCGGCTTGCCACCCTTGAAGATGACGTGCGTCTGGGTGCCCTCGCGCTTCGTCACCGGCGGGCAGCGGACGATCGTCTTGTAAAGGTTCGGATCCACCTCCTGCGGCTCCTGCACGGAGCCGCGCAGGAACTGGCCGAGCGGCGAACTCGCCGAGGCGGCGCCCGGCTCGGTGTTGCCGAAGCACCCGGCGAGACCCACCCCGAGGGTGGCGAGCACCGCCGCCGGAGCGATGCGCCGTGCGAACTGAGCCAAAGCGTGCGCCGTCAAGTCGACCTCTCCTCGTCGCCCGTCACCGTCGCGGGCCTCGTTTCGTCGCGCCCCCGCGCGCTTGACACCCGGCGACCCGCTACTTCTATTGCGGAAAGCGGGGCGGCACCAAGGCCGGCCGCGCGAACGAGCCCATGCGCAGCGATCAAAACCAGCCCCTTCCGCGCCTCGACGTCCTGTTGTGCGCGCCTCGCGGTTTCTGCGCCGGCGTCGACCGGGCCGTGCAGATCGTCGAGCTGGCGATCGAGCGCTACGGAGCCCCTGTCTACGTCCGCCACGAGATCGTCCACAACCGATTCGTCGTCGATGCGCTGAAGGCAAAGGGCGCGGTCTTCGTCGAGGAACTCGACGAGATCCCCGAGACCGGCCAGCCGGTGATCTTCTCCGCCCACGGCGTGCCGAAGGCGGTGCCGGCGGCGGCGCGCGACCGCCGCCTCCTCTATCTCGACGCCACCTGCCCGCTGGTCTCCAAGGTCCACCGCGAGGCCGAGATCCAGCATCGCAAGGGCCGCGAGGTCGTGCTCATCGGCCACGCCGGCCACCCGGAAGTGGTCGGCACGATGGGCCAGCTGCCGCCCGGCGCCGTTTCGCTGGTCGAGACCGTCGCCGACGCCGAGAGGTTCGTGCCGCAGGACCCGGCGGCCCTCGCCTGGATCACCCAGACGACCCTGTCGGTTGACGACACCCGCGAGATCGTCGCGGCGCTGGAGAAGCGCTTCCCGGCGATCGTGCCGCCGCACAAGGACGACATCTGCTACGCCACCACCAACCGCCAGGAGGCGGTGAAGGCGGTGGCCGGCCAGGTCGACGCCATGGTCGTCGTCGGCGCCCCCAACTCCTCGAACTCGCAGCGCCTGCGCGAGGTCGCCGAGCGCGCCGGCTGCCCACGGTCGTTCCTGGTACAGCGGGCCGCCGAACTCGACTGGTCCGCGATCGGCCCGATTGCCCGCCTCGGCCTGACGGCGGGCGCGTCCGCACCGGAAGTGCTGGTCGAGGAAGTCATCGCAGCCTTCGCTGAACGCTACGAAATCCACCTCGAGAGTGTCCGCACCGCCGAGGAGACCGTGGCCTTCAACCTGCCGCGCGAGCTGCGCCAGAGCGCGGCGGAGTAGGACCGCCCCGCCGATGGCCGTCTACACCGAGGTTTCCGACGAGGACCTGGCGGGCTTCCTCGCCGCCTACGACATCGGCGAGCCGACGTCCTTCAAGGGCATCGCCGAGGGCGTCGAGAACTCGAACTTCCTGCTCCACACCACCCGCGGCCGCTATATCCTCACCCTCTACGAGAAGCGCGTCGACCCGGCCGACCTGCCCTTCTTCATTGCCCTGATGCGCCATCTCGCCGGGCGCGGCGTCGCCTGCCCGACGCCGGTGGCGAGCCGCGCCGGCGACTGCCTCGGCACGCTCGCCGGCCGGCCGGCGGCGATCATCACCTTCCTCGACGGCGTCTGGCCGCGACGGCCCTCGGTCGAGCACTGCGCGGCGCTGGGCGCCGGCCTCGCCCGCTTCCACGCCGCCGGCGTCGATTTTTCGATGGAGCGGCCGAACGCCCTCGGCCAGCCCGCCTGGCGGCCGCTGTTCGAGCGCTCGCGCGAAAGGGCCGACGAAGTCAGCCCCGGCCTCGCCGCCGAGATCGACGCCGCCCTCGCCGCCCTCGCTGCCACCTGGCCGCAGGCACTGCCGCGCGGCGTCATCCACGCCGACCTCTTCCCCGACAACGCCTTCTTCCTCGGCACCCGGCTGTCCGGGATCATCGACTTCTATTTCGCCTGCACCGACGCGCTCGCCTACGACGTCGCGATCTGCCTCAACGCCTGGTGCTTCGAGCCGGATCGCTCGTTCAACGTCACCAAGGCCCGCGCCCTCATCGCGGCCTACCGCTCGGTGCGGCCGCTGTCGGCCGAGGAGGCCGCCGCGATCCCGGTGCTCGCCCGTGGCGCGGCGCTCCGCTTCCTGCTGACGCGCCTGCACGACTGGCTGCGCGTGCCCCCCGGTGCGCTGGTCACGCCGAAGGACCCGATGGAGTACCTGCACAAGCTGCGCTTCCACCAGCAGGTCGCCGACCTCGGCGGCTACGGGGTCGATTCGTGAAGCGCCCAGCCCCCCGCCCCCGCGCCAAGAAGGCCGCCGAGGCACCGCCGCCCGTCGTCTCCGCCGAGAACGGCCGCGTCGTCGCCTACACCGACGGCGCCTGTTCCGGCAATCCCGGCCCCGGCGGCTGGGGCGTCGTGCTGCGCTGGAACGGCCGCGAGCGCGAGCTCTACGGCGGCGAGACGCTCACCACCAACAACCGCATGGAGCTCACCGCCGCGGCGATGGCGCTCGAAAGCCTGAAGCGCCGCGTCGCCGTCGACCTCGTCACCGACAGCGAATATGTCCGCAACGGCATCCTCTCGTGGATCGACAACTGGAAGCGCAACGGCTGGAAGACCGCCGACCGCAAGCCGGTAAAGAACGCCGACCTCTGGCAGCGCCTCGACGCCGCCCGCAAGGAACACGACGTCGTCTGGCACTGGGTGCGCGGCCACGCCGGCAACCCCGACAACGAGCGCGCCGACGCCCTCGCGCGGCAGGGCATCGCCGACGTCCGCGCCGGCGCGGCCGGCGCCGCCGGCGGACCGGCGAAGTGACCGCGCCGGCCGACCTCGAAGGCTCCCTCTCGGTGCCGTCGGGGAGCCCGGACCGCTCGGGCGTGCTGGTGCTGGCCAACCCGACGGCCGGTGGCTTCCGCCGCGAGACGCTCGACACGCTCGCTGCCGAGCTGACCCGGCGCGGCATCCCCGTCACCGTCCACCTCACCAGTCGCGCCGGCGAGATCGAGGACATCTGCGGCCGTCCCGACCCGGCGGTCGGAACGATCGTCGTCGCCGGCGGCGACGGCTCGGTGAACGAGGCGATCTCGGGCTTCGAGAAGGTCGCGAAGCCGCCGGCACTCGCCGTCGTGCCCTTCGGCACCGCGAACGTGCTGGCGCACGAGTTGCGCCTGCCGTTCGCGGCGACGGCGCTCGCCGGTGTCATCGGCCGGCGGCGGACGCGGCCGCTCTACTACGGGCTCGCCAACGGCCGCCCCTTCGTGCTGATGGTCTCGGCCGGCTTCGATGCCGCGGTGGTCCACACAGTGCCGCTGACGATGAAGCGGCGCTGCGGCCGGATCGCCTATGCCTGGACGGCGCTGCGCCGCGCCTTCGCCCCGCGCTCCGCCGACGTCGTCGTCACGGTCGGCGGCGAGCGCCTCGTCTGCCGGATGGCGGTGGTGCTGAAGGTCTCGCGCTATGGCGGGCCGTTCATTGTCTGCCCGCAGGCCTCGCCCTCGCGGCCGGAGCTCTACCTCTTCGCCATCACCCGCGACGATCCCGTGGCGGTGGCGCGGATGGGGCTCGCCCTCCTCGCCGGCCGCTTCGGCACCGGCAGCGGCATGGTCATGCGCGAGATCACCAGCTGCACGCTCGCCTCGGACGGCCCGGTGCCGTGCCAGATCGACGGCGACACCTTCGGCACCGTTCCGGTGGAGATCGCCCGCGCCGTCCGCCCGATCGAGGTGGTGGTTCCCTGAAAGCGGCCGCGGCCGTTTCCGTCAGGTCCCGGTCTTCTGCAGCGGCCGCCCGAGCAGCCGGCGCACGGCATCGACATTGACGGCGACGCCGAAGTGCCGGCCCTGGCCGTAGTCGCAGGCGGCCTCCGCCGCCTCGGCGGCATCGGTCTCCGCCTCGAGCCCGCTCGCCAGCACCCGCGCGCCGAGACCGTGCGACA
Organism: Pseudoxanthobacter sp. M-2; assembly: GCF_046156265.1. Taxonomy (NCBI): domain Bacteria; kingdom Pseudomonadati; phylum Pseudomonadota; class Alphaproteobacteria; order Hyphomicrobiales; family Segnochrobactraceae; genus Pseudoxanthobacter; species Pseudoxanthobacter sp. M-2. The sequence goes on along the minus strand of NZ_JAWDIR010000043.1, from coordinate 236,703 downwards.
ACGCCACCACGGTCTTCAGCATCGTCGCCTTGGTGGCGGTCTCGGTGGCGCGGAAGCGCGCCGGCCGGATCCGCACCGCGTCGGCGGCGAGCCCGCTCAGCACGCCGACGGCCGACCACTCGGCCCCGATCTCGTCGAGGGCGAGGCCGGCGCCGAGCTCGTGCAGGCGGCGCTGCACCATCGCCGACAGCTCCGGGTTCTCGGTCACCGCCCCTTCCGTCACGCCGATCAAGAGCGTTCCCGGCGCAAGCTCGGTGCGCGCCAGCGCCGCCTTCACGTCGGCGATGAGCTCGTTGTTCATCACGCCGACGGCCGGCAGGTTGATCCAGCCGAACAGCGGCTTGTCGCGCGGCGACAGCTCCTGCCACTCCGACAGGAGCTTCGCCGAGCGCTCGATCGCGAACAGCGTCAGCTCGTTGATCAGCCCGCCGCGCTCGGCGAGGTGCATCGTCGCCTGCGGATCGATGCGGCCGCGCCGCGGATGGTCCCAGCGGGCGAGCAGCTCGAAGCCGGCGATCGTCCGGTCCTTCAGGCTGTGGACCGGGATGCACTCGATGCGGATCTCGTTCTCGGCGATCGCCCGCCCGAGGTCGGTCTCGAGGGAGGCGAGTTCGCCGGCGAGCCGCCGCAGCACCGGCGTGAACGTCGCCGAGCGGTCGCCGCCGAGGCGCTTGGCGTGCACCATCGCCAGTTCGGCGTCCGATAGCAGCTCCGCCGCCGAGCGCGAGCCCGGCTCCGCCGAGGCGATGCCGATCGACACGGTGAGCGAGATTTCGTGGTCGCCGAAGGCGATGGCGGTGCGCACCTGGCGGCGGATCTCGTCGGCGAGCGCGGCGACCCGGGCCGGGTCGCGCTCGGAGAGGACGACGATCGCAAACGTGTCGCCGCCGACGCGCGCGAGCGTGTCGAGCGGCTTCATCAGCCGCTGCAGGCGGCGCGCCACCGTCAGCAGCGCCGAGTCGCCGATCGAGGGCCCGTGCGCCTCGTTGACCATGTGGAAGTTGTCGATGCCGAGCGCCACCACGATCGGCCGCGCCGCCGCCTCGTGACGGGCGCGGTTGAGCGCGATCTCCAGCCGGTCGACGGCGAGCTCGCGGTTCGGCAGGCCGGTGAGGTTGTCGTGGATGGCATCGTGCAGCAGCCGCTCCTCGACGCCCTTGATGTCGGTGACGTCGAGCAGCGTGCCGATGCAGCGCACCACCGAGCCGTCGGCGCCGACGATCGGCCGTGCCCGCAGGTGGAACCAGCGGAAATGCCCGTCCGCCGCCCGCAATCGGAACACCTCCGACAGCCGGCCGCGGCGCTGCTCGACGACGGCATCGAGCAACAGGCGGAAGCGGTCGCCGTCCTGCGGGTGCAGCACCTCGAGCCAGTTCACCGCCGAGCCCTGCAGCTTGCCAGCGTCGAGCCCGAGCTGCCGCTCGATCGAGCGGCTCGTGTGGATGCGGTCGCGGTCGATGTCCCAATCCCAGATCGGGTCGCCCGAACCGGTCAGCGCCAGCGCCGCCCGCTCGACGTCGCTCACCGGTCCCTGAATCACCGAGCCGCCGGCGAAGGCGTGCTGCAGCACGGTGAAGCCGATCAGGAGCACGATCAGCACGAGGCCGCCGGACAGCGCCGGCTGGACGATGTCGTTGACGATACCGCCGGTGATCGCCTGCCCCGCCCCGACGAGCCAGGCGACGAACAGCGCCCACGTCGGGATGAGCATTACCGCGCGGTCGGAGCCCTTCACCGCCAGCACGCCGATCAGGATCAGGCCGATGCCGCCGATCACCGCGAGCGAAGCGCGGGCAATGCCGGCGGCGACGCGTGGCTCGGCGAAGGCCACCGCCAGCAGCGCCGCGAGCAGGATGATGAGGCCGATCAGGGCGTGGCTGTATCTGACGTGCCATCGCCCGAGATTGAGGTAGGCGTAGAGGAACACCAGCATCGTGACGGCGAGCATCACCTCCGATGCAGCTCTGTAGAACCTGTCTTCCGAGACGTTGATCTGCAGGACGTCATCGAGGAAGTAGAAATCGATCATGATGAAGGCGAGCACCGCCCAGGCGAGCGCGGCGGTGGCGGGAAACAGCACCGTCCCTTTCACCACGAAGACGATGGTCAGGAACACCGCGAGCAGGCCGGCGATGCCGAGCACAATGCCCTTGTAGAGGGTGTAGGCGTTGACGCTGTTGCGGTAGGCGTCCGGTTCCCACAGCGTCAGCTGCGGCAGCCTGGGGGCTCGCAGCTCCATCACGTAGGTAACGACGGCGCCCGGATCGAGGGTGATGCGGAAGACGTCGGCATCACGGCTCGGCAGGCGTTCCGGCGCGATGCCCTGGCTCGGCGTCACCGCCACGATGCGGCTCGACCCGAGGTCCGGCCAGATCAGCTTCGACCGCGACAGCCGGTAGAACGGCGACACCAGCAACCGGTCGATCTGCTCGTCGCCGGGATTGGAGAGCGCCACCACACCCCAGTAGGCGGGCGTGCCGTCGATCGAGCGGACCTCGATGCGGCGGACGATGCCGTCCGGCCCCGGTGCGGTGGAGACAGCGACGCGATCCTGGAGGTTCCGGTAGTAGTCGAGGCTGCGCGTCAGGTCGATCGCCCGCACGTCGCCCGGCACCGGCACCGCCTCGGCGGCGGATGCGGCCTGGCTGCAGAGCGTGGCCATCGCCAGCACGAGCAGGGCGACGAACCGGTTCAGGACGGACAAGAGCTGGCCTCCAGGAGGGACGTCGACGCTACCTACCGGCTGGAGCCCGCCTCCACAAGCACGGGCCAGCCCGCGTCGGCGGCCAGGGGGGCGGGCAGTCCCTCCCGCACATCGTCGGAAACGAGCGCGAAGAGGAGGTGGTCCCGCCAGTCGCCATTGATGCAGAGATAGCGGCGCGCATAGCCCTCACGCCGGAATCCGACCTTTTCGAGGAGGCGGATCGAGGCGGCGTTGGAGGGCAGGCACGCCGCCTCCACCCGGTGCAGGCGCAGCGTGCCGAAGGCGAACGGCAGCACCGCCTTCACCGCTGCCGTCATGATCCCCCGGCCAGCGTGCTGTGCGCCCATCCAGTAGCCGAGCGAACACGATTGGGTGACGCCGCGGCGCACATAGGCGAGCGTCAGCCCGCCGAGCAGCGCCCCGTCCGCCTCGCGGAACACCAGGAACGGGTAGCCGACGTCGTCGCGGATATCGCGGGCGTAGCGCTTCAGCCGGCGGCGGAAGGCGGCGCGGGTCAGTTCGTCGGCCGCCCAGCTCGGCTCCCACGGGGCGAGGAAGGTCCGGCTCTCCTCGCGCAGCGCCGCCCAGGCCGGATAATCGGCCATCGTTGGCGTCCGCATGTGGATGCCGGCGCCCCGGATCACCGGCCCCGTTTCCCTGAGAGCGACGCCGCGCAGGAACATCGCCGCTCCCCGTCCGTTCAGGCGAGCGCCGCGACGCCGGTGCCGAGCCGGCCGGCGATGTCGCTGAGCCCTTCGAGCCCATCGAGCGGACCGATCGCGGCGAGCGTCGGCGGCGTGCCGCGGATCAGCTCCTCGGCGACCCGCCGCACGTCGGCGACCGCGACGGCGTCGATGCGCGACAGGATCTCCTGCATCGTCAGCGGCCGGCCGTAGACGAGGATCTGACGAGCCATCTGGCTCGCCCGCGAGGCGGCGCTCTCGCGCGACATCAGCAGCCCGGCGCGCATCTGCGCCCGGGACCGGTCCACCTCCGCGTCGGTGATGGCGCCGGCCGCCTTGGCGAGCTCGGCTGTCAGCACGTCGACGAGCTCGGGCACGTCGCCCTCGCCAGTAGCGACGTGGACGCCCATCAGGCCGGTATCGGTGAAGCCCCAGTGGAAGGCGTAGATCGAGTAGCAGAGGCCGCGGCTTTCGCGGATCTCCTGGAACAGCCGCGAGGACATGCCGCCGCCGAGCACCGAGGCGAGCAGCTGCGCGGCGTAGTAGTCGTCGGAGCCATAGCGCCGGCCCTCGAAGCCGAGCACGATCTGCGTCTCCTGCAGGTCGCGCTCCTCGCGGCGCTCGCCGCCGAAATAGCGCGCCGGCGGGTCGTCGGGTCCCCCCGAGGTCGGCAGTGCGGCGAGCTTCTCCTCTGCCAGCGCCACCACGGTCGCGTGGTCGAGGGCGCCTGCCGCCGACAGCACCATCTGCGGCGCCCGGTAGTGGCTGCCGAGATAGGCGCGCAGCGCCGGCGCACCGAAGCCGCGCACCGTGTCCACGGTTCCGAGGATGGGCTTGCCGATCGGCTGCTCGGGCCACGCCGCGCCCTGGAACAGGTCGAAGACCTTGTCGTCCGGCGTGTCGTCGGCGGCGCCGATCTCCTGCACGATGACGTGTTGCTCGCGCTTCAGCTCCTCCGGGTCGAACTCCGATTCGAGCAGGATGTCGCCGAGGATGTCGGCGGCGAGCGCCACGTCGTCGCCGAGCACGCGGGCGTAGTAGTAGGTGTTCTCGACGCTGGTGGCGGCGTTGAGCTCGCCGCCGACCGCCTCGATCTCCTCGGCGATCTGGCGCGCCGTCCGGCGCTTCGTGCCCTTGAAGGCCATATGCTCGAGCAGGTGCGAGATGCCGTGCTCACCCTCGCGCTCCGAGCGCGAGCCGGCGCCGACCCAGACGCCGATGGCGGCGCTCTCGATGTGCGGCATCGACTCGGTGGCGACGAGGAGCCCGTTGTCGAGGCGGGTGGTCTCAACGCTCATCGTTACGCCTCCGCCGCCACGGCGCGCGAGCGGGCGGCGACGAGCGCGGCGACCGCGCCGACGTCCGCCGCGACCGTCGTCACGCGCTCGGGCCTGTCCATCAGATCGGCGAGCCGCTCCGGCAAGGCCGGCCGGAGACCCGTCGCCGCCTCCACCGCATCGGGGAACTTCGCCGGGTGCGCCGTCGCCAGCGTCACCATCGGCACGCCGTCGCGAATGTGATCCTCCGCAACTGCCACCGCCACTGCCGTGTGGGGGTCGAGCAGCAGGCCGCAGCGCGCGTGCACGTCGGCGATCGTCGCCGCCGTCGCCGCCTCGTCGGTGCGGCCGGCGACGAACAGGCCACGAATCTCGGCGAGCGCGCCGGGCGGCACGGTGAAGGCGCCACTCTGGCCGAGCCCCTCCATCATCCGCGCCACCGCCTCGGCATCACGGCCGGTCGCCTCGAACAGCAGCCGTTCGAAATTGGACGACACCTGGATGTCCATCGAGGGCGACTGAGTCGCCGTCACGCCGCGCACCTCGTAGCGGCCGGTCTCCAGCGTCCGCACCAGGATGTCGTTGACGTTGGTCGCCACCGCCAGCGTCTCAACCGGCAGGCCCATCTTCTGCGCCACCCAGCCGGCGAAGACGTCGCCGAAGTTGCCGGTCGGCACCGCGAACGAGACCTTGCGATGCGGCGAACCGAGCGCCACCGCGGCGACGAAGTAGTAAACCACCTGCGCGACGATGCGCGCCCAGTTGATCGAGTTGATGCCGGCGAGCGCGACCCTGTCACGGAAGCGGTGGTCGTTGAACAGCGCCTTCACGATCGACTGGCAGTCGTCGAAGGTGCCGGCGACGGCGAGCGCATGGACGTTGTCGTCCGCCGCCGTCGTCATCTGCCGGCGCTGTACCGGGGAGACGCGGCCGTCCGGGAACAGGATCACCACGTCCACCGCCTGCCGCCCGCGGAACGCCTCGATCGCCGCCGCACCGGTGTCGCCGGAGGTGGCGCCGACGATCGTCGCCCGCGCCCCGCGCGCCGCCAGCGCGTGGTCCATCAGGCGGGCGATGAGCTGCATCGCCACGTCCTTGAAGGCGAGCGTCGGGCCGTGGTGGAGCTCGCAGAGGAAGTGGCCGGGGGCGAGTTGCGTGATCGGCGTGACCGCGGGATGGCCGAAGCCTTCGTAGGCCGCTTCGGTCATCGCACTGAGATCGGAATCGGTGATTTCACCACCGGTGAAGCGGCGGATGATGTCGAAGGCGACCTCGTGATAGGGGCGGCCGGCGAGCGCGGCGATCTCGTGCGCTTCGATGCGGGGCCACGTCTCAGGCACGTAGAGGCCACCGTCGCGGGCGAGCCCGGCGAGCAGGACGTCGACGAAGCCGAGCGCGGGCGCCCTCCCGCGGGTGCTGACATAACGCAAAGCCGGCGCTTCCTCCCGTATTCGCAGCCGTTGTCCGCGCTGACGCGGCCGCTGAAACCGGCGGCGATCCTATCGATCGCCCCGAAGGGCGGCAAGAACGGTACGGCCGCCGGCAGCGGGCACGCTCCGTCGCAGCCACGGATCGGTGATCAGGCGTGCCCGACGTCCGGCGACAGCCAGCCGGGATGGACACCGAGCTTCTGGAAGGCGCGGTCGTATTTCTGCTCGAGCTCCGGTCCGAAGATCAGCTCCTCGTCGGCCGGCACGGTCAGCCAGCCATTGTGCTGGATCTCGTTCTCGAGCTGCCCCGGCGCCCAGCCGGCATAGCCCAGCGCGAGCAGCGCCTGCGCCGGCCCGGTCCCCTTGGCGATCGCCTGCAGGATCTCGAGGGTCGCCGTCAGGCAGATGCCCTCGTCGATCGGCAGGGTGGAGTTCTCGATGTAGAAGTCGGCCGAGTGCAGCACGAAGCCGCGCCCGGTCTCCACCGGCCCGCCGCGATGCACCTTCATCGCCCGCGCCGGCGACGGCAGCCGGATCTGCTGGCTCGCCGGGATGACGTCGAGCTGCACCAGCAGCTCGGGGAACGAGACGTGGCTGACCAGCTGGTTGAGGACGATGCCCATGGCGCCATCGGCAGAGTGAGCGCACAGGTAGATCAGCGAGCGCGCAAACCGCTCGTCGGACATCCAGGGCATCGCGATCAGGATCTGCCCGTCTAGAAAGCTCCGCGCCGTCGAGCTCAAGCCGTCGCCTCCGCCCTGCTCAGCTCCCCGCCACGTGCGAGTGTATGCCCAAGCCGGCGGGTCGTCGAGAACGCCGGCCGGGAATCGCGCCGGCGCGGCGCCGCACCTGACCGCGGCGATGGCCCTCATGCCGTGGGGCTGTACCGCAGCCCGCGCAGCCGACTAGGCTGTCGCCGGACCATCCCCCCGTCCAGAGGTCGCCGACACCATGCCGACCGTGCCCTCGTTCGCCCTGCGCCTCCTGCTGGCGCTCGGCCTCGCCGCCACCGCCGTCGCCGACGGCCTCGCCGCCACCTCGCCGTGGAGCGAGGCGACCGGGGCGAAGCTGCGGCTGATCGCCCCCGGCGGCCCGCCGGCGGCCGACGGCACCCTGTCGATGGGCATCGAGATCGCCCTCGAGGACGGCTGGAAGACCTACTGGCGCCACCCCGGCGACGCCGGACTGCCGCCGGAGATCGACCTTTCCGGTTCGAGCAACCTTGCCGGCGCGACGATCGACTTCCCCGCCCCCCGTCGCTTCATCGACGGCGGCTCGACCTCGATCGGCTACGGCGGCTCGGTGGTACTGCCCGTCCACCTGAAGCCCGAGGACCCGGCGCTGCCGGTGATGGTCGACGCCCGCATCCTCTACGGCGCCTGCAAGGAACTCTGCGTGCCGGCGTCGGCAACGGCGCGGCTGATGGTGTCGCAGGCGACCCGCGCCGACCCCGCCGCCGCCGCCCTCTTCGCCGCCGCGATGGTGCAGGTGCCGGCCGCACCGGCCGATGGCTTCGACGTCACCGTGGTCCGCACCGACGACCCGCACGTCCTCCTCGTCACCGCAGCCGTCCCCGAAGGCGGCACCGAGGCGGACCTCTTCGCGGAAGGTCCCGGCGAGGCCTTCCCGCGCCTGCCGGTGCGCGTCGAGACCACCGACCCCGCCCACCCGCAGTGGCGCGTCGCCCTCGACCCGCACGGTCCCGCGAAGGGCCGCGTCCGCTTCACCCTCGTCGCCGGCGACCGGGCGGTCGAGCGGGTCGTGAAGCTCGACTGAGCGCGCTCGACGCTCTCCCGGCGATGGCCTATCTGTGCGCCGACGACAGGCGCTGCCGGCGAGGCTCGGCGGCAGCGCGCCGTTCGATATCGCGGGCCGGCCGCGCCGGCGCGATCCCACATCACGAGGAGACGGGGCGATGACGATCCAGGTCGGTGAGAAGCTTCCCGAAGCCACCTTCAAGACGATGACTGCCGAGGGCCCGAAGGAGGTCAGCACGGACGCGCTGTTCTCCGGCAAGACGGTGGTGCTGTTCGCCGTCCCCGGCGCCTTCACCCCCACCTGCCACCGCAACCACCTGCCGGGCTTCCTGGAGAACGTCGACGCCATCAAGGCGAAGGGCGTCGACGAGATCGCCGTCGTCTCCGTCAACGACGTCTTCGTCATGGACGCCTGGGCGAAGGCCACCGGCGGCGACGGCAAGATCGTCTTCCTCGCCGACGGCAGCGGCGACTTCGCCCGCAAGGTCGACCTCGTGATGGACGCCTCGGGCTTCGGCATGGGCCTGCGCTCGAAGCGCTACGCCATGGTGGTGAAGGACGGCGTCGTCGATGTCCTCAACATCGAGGAGGCCCCGGGCGTCAGCGTCTCCGGCGCCGCGGCGGTCCTCGCCGCGCTCTGACAATCGCTTCCAGACGAAACGAAGGCGCCGCCGCCCTCAGCGGCGGCGCAGCCGGCCGAGGACGAAGACCAGCCAGACCCCGGCGAGCGCCGCCGCCAGGCCGAACCAGGTCAGCGCATATTGCAGGTGGCTGTTGGTATAGACGCGTCGCGTCTCCCCCGCCTGCGGCACGCCACCGGGCGGTGTCGTCGAAGCCGCCGCATCGAGCGTAAACGGTGCGAGCCGCGTGTCCGCCGGCAGCGAGAACGCCGGCGCCATCTCCGCCGCGTCGCGCACGAACCAGAGCTTCTTCTGCGGGCTGGGGTCCGGGGTGAACATCCCCGGCGGGTCCGGCCGTCGCAGCAGCCCGTCGAGCACGATCTCGCCCGTGGGCGGCGGCGGCACCACCGGGGCGGCACCATCCATGCCGGTCGGCACGAAGCCGCGATTGACCAGCACCACCCAGCCCTCCGTCGTCTCGAAGGGCGCCATTACCCAGAGACCCGGGCCGGAGAGCGGACCGCGGGCGTCGGACAGCACCGTGTAGACGAAGGCTTCTCCCGGCAGGAACCGCCCGGGAACGGCGAGCCGCGTGAGGTCGGCCTCGTCCCAGTCGAGGCCGTCCCAGGTCGCCGGCGCGGGCGGCGCCACCGGCGGCGCCTCCGGGCGCGAGGTGGCCGCCTCGATGAGCGCCGTCTTCCAGGCGAGCCGCTCGAGCTGCCAGAGCCCGAGGGAGACCAGCACCGCTCCGGCCGCGAGCGCCAGCACGGTCGGCAGCCAGAGCCGGCGCCAGACAGGCGCTGCGCCCGCCGTCCCGCCCGCCGTCCCGCTCATGGCTCGATCCGGCCTTCGCGCGCCTTGTTGACGTACTGCAGCGCGATCATCAGCCCCTTCATCGGCCGCAGCAGCGCCAGCGCGACGATGGCCGTCAGCGGCAGCCAGACGATCATGTGCACCCAGATCGGAGGCTCGAACTTCAGTTCGACGACGAGCGCCGCGCCGACGATCAGGAAGCCGACGAACATCATGATGAACACGGCCGGCCCGTCGCCCGAATCGGCGAAGTCGTAGTCGAGGCCGCAGGCCCGGCAGCGCGGCGCCGTCGTCAGGAAGCCGTCGAAGAGGCGGCCCTGCCCGCAGCGCGGGCACCGTCCCGACAGGCCGACCGAGAAGGCCGACTGCGGGGGATAGTCATCGGCCGACGGGGTCGGCCGGGCCGGTTCGGTCATCGTGTCCGTCCGCGGATGGAGGGCGGCGACCGCCCTCCCCGCCGGTCAGAGGTCAGTGGGCGCTGTGGCCGGCACCCCAGACGTAGATGCAGGCGAACAGGAACAGCCAGACCACGTCGACGAAGTGCCAGTACCAGGCCGCCGCCTCGAAGCCGAAGTGCGCCTTCGGCGTGAACTGCCCGGCCATCGCCCTGAGCAGGCAGATGAACAGGAAGATCGTTCCGACGATGACGTGGAAGCCGTGGAAGCCGGTCGCCATGTAGAACGTCGAGCCGTAGATCGAGCCCGAGAAGCCGAAGGCGGCGTGGCTGTACTCGTAGGCCTGGCAGGCGGTGAACAGCACGCCGAGCACGACGGTCAGCAGCAGCCCCCACTTCAGGCCCTGGCGGTCGTTGTGCAGCAGCGCATGGTGCGCCCACGTCACGGTCGTGCCGGAGGTCAAAAGGATCAGCGTGTTGAGGAGCGGCAGGTGCCAGGGGTCGAAGGTCTCGATGCCCTGCGGCGGCCACTCGCCACCCGTCACCTCGACGCGCTGGAACTGGATCAGCTCGTTCGGGAACAGCGCGACGTCGAAATAGGCCCAGAACCAGGCGACGAAGAACATCACCTCGGAGGCGATGAAGAAGATCATCCCGTAGCGCAGGTGCAGGTCGACCACCCGCGTGTGATGGCCCTCCTGGCCCTCCTTGATGACGTCGTGCCACCACATCGCCATCGTGTAGAGGACGATGAGGGTGCCGACCGCGAACACCCACCAGCTGTGGAAGGGGATGCCGAGGAGCACGAGCTCCTCGCCCTTCAGGTAGCGCATGAGCCCGATGCCGCCGAGCGCCATGATGAAGGCGCCGATCGAGCCGATCACCGGCCACGGGCTCGGATTCACGAGGTGGTAGTCGTGGTGTTTGGAATGCGCCTCGGCCATCGTCTCTTCCTCGATCCCGGCCGCCCGAGTGTGCGGCCGCCCGTTCCGTCCGTTGCTCAGAGACTGCCCTGGTCCGTCTCCGGCTGAGGCGCCGCCGCCACCGGGCGGGACGGCTCCTTCACCGGGAAGAACGAGTAGGACAGCGTGATCTCCTTCACCGAATCGAGCTCCGGCTCGTCGGCGATCGCCGGGTCGACATAGAAGACGACCGGCATTTCCAGGCGCTCGCCCGGCTTCAGCCGCTGCTCTGTGAAGCAGAAGCAGGTGATCTTGTTGAAGTAGGCACCCGTCGACATCGGGGTGACGTTGAAGGTCGAGGTGCCGACGGTCTCCTGGTCGGAGAGGTTCTCGACCACGTAGGCGATCTCGGCCACCTCGCCGACGCGCAGCGTCACCTGGCGCTGCAGCGGCGTGAACGACCACGGCAGGCCGGAGCGCACGTTGGCGTCGAAGCGCACCGTCACCATCCGGTCGATCGGCGTCACCGCCGCCGATTCGACGCGCTGCGTCGTGCCGCCGTAGCCGGTCACCTTGCAGAACAGGTCATAGAGCGGCACCGCAGCGTAGGCGGCCCCGGCCATGACACCCGCGAACGTCAGGCAGTAGGCCGCAACCCGCAGGTTCGCCCCACCCTTTCGCCGCTCTGCTTCACCCGTCGCCACGTCGGTCTCCCTCTCACATCGGCCGGTCGAGGATGCCCGGACCGAGCTTCACGATGGTCACCACGTAGAACAGCACCACGAGCGCCGCCAGCACGAGGGCGATCGCGATCGAGCGTGACCGCCGCCTGCGCCGCTGCTGCTCCGTCAGCCGGACGCCGTCCTTGTCATCCACCATGATGCCGCTCATCCGCCGATCATCGCCGGCAGCGGCGACACCCCGGCCGCCCGCTCGACGAGCAGCATCGCGAACATCGCGAACAGGTAAAGGATCGAGTAGCCGAACAGCCGTCCGCACGCCTTGGCGAGCGCCGGCTGGTCGACAGCGCGCACGATCGCCACCGCGAACCAGACGAAGGCGAGGCCGAGCACAAGCGAGACGATCACATAGGGCACGCCGGCGATGCCGCAGACCGCCGGCAGCACGCCGGCCGGCACCAGCAGCGCCGAATAGATGAGGATCTGCCAGCGCGTCGAGCGCTCGCCGGCGACGACCGGCAGCATCGGCACGCCGGCGCGGGCGTAGTCGCGCGTCTTCAGGACGGCGAGCGCCCAGAAGTGCGGCGGCGTCCACAGGAAAATCAGCAGGAACAGCGACAAGGGAGCGAGGTCGACGCGGCCCGTCACCGCCGCCCAGGCGATCACCGGCGGCAGCGCCCCGGCGGCCCCGCCGATGACGATGTTCTGCGGCGTCGAGCGCTTCAGCCACATCGTGTAGACGACGGCGTAGAAGAAGATCGTGAAGGCGAGCAGCGACGCCGCCAGCCAGTCGACGAACAGGCCGAGGATCAGCACCGAGCCGACCGACAGCACCAGGCCGAAGCCGAGCGCCTCGCCCGGCGTCACGCGCCCGGCCGGAACCGGCCGCTTCGCCGTGCGCGACATCATCGCGTCGATGTCGGCGTCGTACCACATGTTGAGCGCGCCCGAGGCGCCGGCACCGATGGCGATGCACATCAGCGCGGTGACGGCGAGCACGGGGTGCAGGTTGCCCGGCGCGAGCACGAGCCCGACCAGCGCCGTGAAGATCACGAGCGACATCACCCGCGGCTTCAGCAGCGCCCAGAAATCGCCGACCGAGGCGTCGCCGACGCCCTCGCCCGTCTCGTAGCGCTCGTTGATCGAGCCGACGTCGCTCACGCTCTCAAGTCCTGTCCTGTCCGGCCCGTCCCCCCGGGCATTTCATTCGTCTCGTTCCAGATGCCGCGCTGGGCGCGGAGCCGCCTCTGGTGGCGGTCGAGAGTGCGGTGCGGGGGCCGGAGCGGGGATCGCGTCCCCGGGCTCCGGCCCCCGCGTCCGAGCGTCAGCGCCTCACTTGATGCGCGGCAGAACCTCGAACTGGTGGAACGGCGGCGGCGAGGACAGGGTCCACTCCAGCGTCGTCGCACCCGGGCCCCACGGATTGTCGCCGGCGACCCGCTTCTTCGCGAAGGCCTCGAAGACACCGTAGAGGAAGATGAACACCGCGAAGGCCGACAGGTAGGAGCCCATCGACGACACGTAGTTCCAGCCGGCATAGGCATCCGGATAGTCGACGTAGCGGCGCGGCATCCCGGCGAGCCCCAGGAAGTGCTGCGGGAAGAACACCAGGTTGACGGCGACGAAGGTGATCCAGAAGTGCACCTTGCCGATCGTCTCGTTGTACATGTAGCCGCTCATCTTCGGGAACCAGTAGTACCAGGCACCGAAGATCGCGAAGACCGCGCCGAGCGACAGCACGTAATGGAAGTGGGCGACGACGTAGTAGGTGTCGTGCAGCGCCCGGTCGAGACCGGCGTTGGAGAGCTGCACGCCGGTGACGCCACCGACGGTGAACAGGAAGATGAAGCCCACCGCCCACAGCATCGGCGTGCGGAAGTCGATCGAGCCGCCCCACATCGTGGCGATCCACGAGAAGATCTTCACGCCCGTCGGCACCGCGATCACCATCGTCGCGAACACGAAGTAGGCCTGGGTGTCGGCCGACAGGCCGACCGTGAACATGTGGTGGGCCCAGACGATGAAGCCGACGACGCCGATCGCCACCATCGCGTAGGCCATGCCGATGTAGCCGAACACGGGCTTGCGCGCGAAGGTCGAGATGATGTGGCTGACGATGCCGAAGCCCGGCAGGATCAGGATGTACACCTCGGGGTGGCCGAAGAACCAGAACAGGTGCTGGAACAGGATCGGGTCACCACCGCCCGACGGCTCGAAGAAGGTCGTGCCGAAGTTGCGGTCGGTGAGCAGCATCGTGATGGCGCCGGCGAGCACCGGCAGCGACAAGAGCAGCAGGAACGCCGTCACCAGCACCGACCACGGGAACAGCGGCATCTTGTGCAGCGTCATGCCCGGGGCACGCATATTCAGGATGGTGGTGATGAAGTTGATGGCGCCGAGGATCGACGACGCGCCGGCGAGATGCAGTGCCAGGATGGCGAAGTCCATCGCCGGTCCGGGCGTGCCGAGCGAACCCGACAGCGGCGGATAGATCGTCCAGCCGCCTCCGACGCCGTGCGAGCCCGGGCCGCCCTCGACGAACATCGACAGCACCAGGAGCAGGAAGGCCGGCGGCAGCAGCCAGAACGAGATGTTGTTCATGCGCGGGAACGCCATGTCAGGCGCACCGATCATGATCGGCACGAACCAGTTGGCGTAGCCGCCGATCAGCGCCGGCATGACCATGAAGAAGATCATGATGAGGCCGTGCGCCGTCGTGAACATGTTGAATGTCCACGGGTTGGTGAAGATCTGCATCCCGGGCTCCTGGAGCTCCATGCGGATGCCGATCGACAGGAAGCCACCGACGATCCCCGCCATGATGGCGAAGATCAGGTACATCGTGCCGATGTCCTTGTGGTTCGTCGAATAGACGTAGCGCTTCCATCCGGTCGGGTGGCCGTGTGCCCCCGCGTGCGCCGCGCTGCTCGCCATGTCTTCAGGCTCCCTGTTGCCTTCCGGTCGCCGCGCCATAGCGGGTCCGACCGTCCGTCCGTCTCGCCCGGCGTCGCCGGATCACTGTCTCGACACGCTCGGCTTCCGGGTCACCCGACGCCGACGGTGTCGGCACCGGATGCGCCCGCGCCAGCGCTCACTGGGTGGCGGCGACCGTCTCGGTGGCCGCGGTGCCGTTCTGCATCTCCGCCAGGAGGGCGTTCGCCGCGCCGACGTCGGTCTTCGCCGCCTCGGCCCAGGCCTCGAACTGCTCTTCCGGCACGGCGCGGATGGCGATCGGCATGAACGCGTGGTTGGTGCCGCACAACTCCGAGCACTGGCCGTAGTAGACGCCCGGCGCGTCGGCGCGGAACCACGTCTCGTTCAGGCGGCCCGGCACGGCGTCGATCTTGATGCCGAAGGCCGGCATCGCGAAGGAGTGCAGCACGTCGCCGGCCGTCACCTGGACGCGCACGATCTTGCCGACCGGAACGACGACGTCGTTGTCGACGGCCAGCAGACGCGGCACCTGCTGTTCCGTCAGCGACTTCTCCTGCATCAGCTGCTGCCGGCCGGCATCGTCGAGCATGTAGCTGTCGAAGGAGATCCCGGCGTACTTCTCGTCCGGGTACTCGTAGCCCCAGTACCACTGGTAGCCGGTGACCTTCAGCGTCAGGTCCGATTCCGGGATGTCGAGCTGCTTGTAGAGCAGCCGGAAGGACGGGATCGCGATGATCACCAGGATCAGGATCGGCGCCACCGTCCACACCACCTCGATGGCGGTGTTGTGCGAGGTGCGCGAGGGCGTCGGGTTCGCCTTCGAATTGAACCGGAACACGCAGTAGAGCAGCAGCGCCAGCACAAACAGCGTGATCACCGTGATGATGATCAGCGTGAAGCTCTCGAACCAGCGGATCGAGGCCATCACTTCCGTCGCTGCGGGCTGCAGGCCCATCTGCCAGGGCTCCGGCTGCGCCGCCAGCGCCGCACCGCCGAGCCCGCAGGCGGCGGCCGCGCCGAGCGCCAGGCGGGAGAGCGTCGCGCCCAGGGTCGCGCCGAGCGACGTCGCGCCTGTGGTCGTCGCGCCGGGGTTCGTCAGGCGAGGGGTCGTCACCGGTGGCTCTCCTCGAACTCGATGGTCGGAACGCACCCGCGTCCGCACCATGTCGGGGTGCGGGCTCGTTCCCGTGTTTCTCCACGATGCCCATCCCTGGGATGGACGCTGGCCGGACCATCGGGACGAGCCGGCCGCTGCCCTGCAGCGCCGGCCCGGTCGTTCCCGCCGGGCTCCCGTCCGTTGGAAGAATTCTCCACTGACCGGCCGAGAGTGTTATGGCGCAGGACCGGCGATGAAGAAAGCGGCACCGCGACGCAGGCCCTCCCCTCGCCGCAATCGTGCCGGCGGCGTGCCATTCTTCTGCCGTTCGGCCGCACCGCTGCAGAAGCAGCCATCGCCGCCCCGGCCTTTCATCCGCCGCGACGATCGGGCAGTGTGCGGCCGAATCGCCCGCGCGCCGCATCCCGTCGTCCGCACGCGGTCTCTCCCGACGGTCCGCTGACCGTCGTGCCAGTGGAGGTGCCTTCCTTGCCACGCCGTCTCTCCCGCGCGGCAGCGTCCGTGCTCGCAGTCCTCGCGGCCGCGACCGTCCCCTCCGCCGCCTTCGCCCAGGGCGAGGTCAAGGGCGTGCACGGCGACTGGCAGATCCGTTGCGATACCCTGCCCGGCGCCCAGGAGGAGCAGTGCGCCCTCCTCCAGAACGTCACCGCCGCTGACCGCGAGAATGTCGGCCTCACCGTCATCGTCCTGAAGACGGCCGACCAGAGCGCCCGCATCCTGCGCGTGCTCGCCCCGCTCGGCGTGCTTCTCCCCTCCGGCCTCGGGCTGCGCGTGCTGGAAGACGTCGACGCCACCATGACGGTGGCCATCGATCGCAGCGGCGACGAGGCTGTCGCCCGCGGCGCCATTCCGCAGGGCCTCGCCCTGCAGCCCGGCGACATCGTCGGAACCGCCGATCCGCAGCGCGTCCTCGAGGTCATGAGTGTGCGCGACAACAACGCGCTGCTGCGCTGGACCGGCGACGACGCCACCGAGATCAAGGTCGACACCCTCGACCACAATGTCGGCCGCGCCGGCTTCGTGCGCTGCCTGCCGAACGGCTGCATCGCCGAGGTCGTCCTCGAGGAGGACCTGATCGCCCGGCTGCGCGGCGGCTCGACCGCCACCTTCATCATCTTCCAGACGCCGGAAGAGGGCATCGGCATCCCGATCTCCCTCACCGGCTTCGGCCCGGGCTTCGACGCGCTGCCCTGAGCGGCGGCGCCGGCGCGGCTGAGTTTCGATTCGGGAGCGGCAGGCATGGCGAAGATCGCGGACAAGGCGGCGCTCCGGCGCCTCTATGCCGAGCCGGTGCACGAGGTGCTCGTCAAGGAGCTGCCGCTGCTCGACGTCCACTGCCGCGCCCTCCTGGCCGAGAGCCGCTTCTACGTCATCGCCACCCAGGGCGCGGACGGCCTCGGCGACGTCACCCCGCGCGGCGATCGCACCGGCCAGATCCAGGTCCTCGACGACCGCACGATCGCGCTCCCCGACTGGCCCGGCAACAACCGCCTCGATACGCTGACGAACATCCTAGACAACCCCGCCGTCGGCCTGCTCTTCGTCGTCCCCGGCCTCTCCGAGACGCTGCGCGTCAACGGCACGGCCGAGCTCCGCGACGACGCCGAGCTGAAGGCGCTCTTCGAGACGAACGGCCGCCTGCCGCTCTCCGTCGTCGTGGTGACGGTCCGCCAGGCCTACATCCAGTGCGGCAAGGCCTTCCTGCGCTCGCAGCTGTGGAAGCCCGAGACCTGGGTCGACCGCTCGGTGCTGCCGCCGATGGGCGTCATCTTCCGCGACCACTGCCAGCTCGGCGAGGTGCTGAGCGAACAGGCCATCGCCGACGACTACAAGGCGACGCTGTACTAGCCTCTCCCGAACCAGCCGGCGGACCGGCGCCTGAATCGGTCGGGCGCGCGTGTCGCGGCGGAGGTCGGCCATGAGCGATTCGGCATCCAGACCCGGTGTGGACGGCGTCTCGCCCGCCGCCGACACCGAGCTCCAACACTTCGGCGACGTCCACGAATACGTCGCCGCCCTGGAGGCGCTCGACGGGCTGCGCGAAATCCAGCAGCTCAAGACGCTCGCCCGCACCGGCATCGGCCCCGGACAGTCGGTCCTCGACGTCGGCTGCGGCTTCGGGCTGGAAACCCATCGCCTCGCCGCCCTCGTTGCCCCCGGCGGCCGGGTCGTCGGCCTCGACCACAGCCCGGCCTTCATCGCCGAGGCGCGCCGGCGCGCCGACGCCGCCGGCATCGACGCCAGCTTCGAGGCCGGCGACGCCCAGGCCTTGCCCTTCCCGGACGCGGCCTTCGACGCAAGCCGTGCCGAGCGCGTCCTGACCTACCTCGCCGACCCCGAGAAGGCGCTGGCGGAGCTGCGCCGCGTCACCCGCCAGGGCGGCACCGTCGCCCTGCTCGAGCCCGACTTCGACAGCAATGCCATCAACCTCTCCGACCGCCTGCTGACGCGGCGCGTGCTCGCCCACGCCTGCGACAGCGGCGTCGTCAACGGCTGGCTGGTGCGCGACCTCGCCCACATGCTCCGCCGCGCCGGCTTCCGCGACGTCCATATCGACACCCGCATCGTGCTGTTCACGCCCGACCTCGCCTACGGCTATTTCGGCCAGATGGGCCGCGCCGCCCGCGAGGCCGGCGTCATCACCGCCGCCGAGGCGGCGAAATGGCAGGGCGAGCTCGACGCCCACTACCGCGCCGAGCACCTGTTCGCGACGATCGGCTACTACCTCTTCCGCGCCACCGCGGCCTGAGCCGAGAAACGACGCCCTGCCGATCGTCTTCGCCCCACTCCATGCAACGCTGCATGTGACAACCCGCAATTCCGCAAGACTGCCGGTTTTGCTTGGGCAATGCCCGGAATTCAGCTACAAAGTCGCAGCAGAACAGGGGCCGGCGCCCCGGGCAGGCTGATCAAGATCGGCCGCCCGGCGCCGTGAAACCGACCGGCAACAGCGGGTGTGAGCGTCCGCCGGGGCCAGGAATCGGGCGGGAGGGGCAAAAATGACACAGGTTCCGGGCGGCGAGAGCATCGTCTTCACGGCCTTCGAGCAGAGCCTCATCGACGCGCTGCTGCCGGACCCTGCCGACATCACCCTCTTCAGCCTCGACCCGCTGAACCCGCCGGCCTACGACTGGGCGGCCTACAACTACGGCGTCTTCGCCGACAAGTTCACCGGCACCTACACCATGCCCGGCCAGCTCTCCGGCCTGACGCTCAACCAGAGCGGTGGCGGCGGCACGGTCGTCGGCAACTGGCGCGACAACCTGATCGTCGGCAACGGCTCGGCCAACAAGATCTCCGGCGATTCCGGCAACGACGTCATCTTCGGCCTCTCCGGCAGCGACAACCTCTCCGGCGATGTCGGCCACGATTCGCTGTTCGGCGGCGGCGGCACCGACAAGATGTGGGGCGGCCACGGCAACGATCATCTCGACGGCGGACTGGACAACGACAAGCTCGACGGCGGCACCGGCGAGGACACCCTCCTCGGCGCCACCGGCAACGACGAGCTCATCGGCGGCTACGGCAAGGACAGCCTCGACGGCGGCGCCGGCAACGACCGCATCTACGGCGACCTCGTCGGCGACGCGGCCGGCGGCGACGACGACTTCATCAATGCCGGCGACGGCAATGACAAGGTGTTCGCCGGCGGTGGCAACGACCGGGTGCTGGGCGGCGCCGGCAGCGACAAGCTCTACGGCGAGTACGGCGACGACTCGCTCTCGGGCGGCGACGGCAACGATCTTCTCGAGGGCGGCGAAGGCAAGGACACCCTCGACGGCGGCGACGGGAACGACAAGCTCTACGGTGATGGCGGCAACGATGCCCTCGCCGGCGGCACCGGCAACGACCTCCTCGAGGGCGGCGTCGGCAACGACACCCTCGACGGTGGCGACGGCAACGACAAGCTCGCCGGTGGCGACGGCCGCGACAGCCTCGAGGGCGGTACCGGCAACGACAAGCTCGACGGCGGCGATGACGCCGACGTCCTCGATGCCGGCGACGGCAACAACAGCGTCGTCGGCGGGGCCGGCCGCGACGAGATCTCCACCGGCTCCGGCAGCGACAAGATCTGGGGCGACGGCGACACGGAGGCGAACGGCGACGGTGCCGACACGATCTCCTCCGGCGCCGGCAACGACATCGTCTGGGGCGGCGGCGGCTCCGACTCGATCGACCTCGGCGACGGCAACGACAAGGGCTATGGCGGCACCGGCAACGACGTGATCTTCGGCATGGCCGGCAACGACAAGCTGTTCGGCGACGAGGGTAACGACACCCTCGACGGCGGCTTCGGCAACGACCGGCTGGAGGGCGGCGCCGGCCGCGACATGCTGACCGGCGGCGACGGCTCCGACCGCTTCGTCTTCTCCGATGGCGGCAACACCGACACCATCACCGACTTCAACACGCAGTTCGACCGCATCGACTTCACGGACACCAGCGCCGGTTCCCTGTCGGACCTCAAGCTCACCAACGGCCCCGACGGCGTGCTGATCACCGTGAAGGACGCCGGCACGGCCGTCCTCGTCGAAGGCTACACGGTGACCGACGTCACCAAGAACTGGTTCGACTTCTAGAACCCGGCTGTCATCGCAGTCGTCGACCTGGCCTTACGCGGAGACCGCACGCGCCGCCACGCCCCTGCCACGCTGTCCTCGATGCCAGCAATCCTCGACGCTCGCAGTCCTCGACGCTGGAGGCGGGCGACCCCTCCCCCCTCGCGGGGGAGGGTAGGGAGGGGGGGCCGCGGGCTCGAACAGGGAGGGGTCCCGCGGCCGCCACGCGCGCGGTTCGCACGCCCTCACCGCACCATCCCACTGAAAGCCGCCGCGGCATCGCCGCCGCGGCGCCCCCTCCCCTCAGGCCGCCCGCCGCAGGGTGAACGCCCGCCCACCCGGGCGCTCGACGCTGGCGATGCGGCCGAGGCGGGAGAGCGCGGCGAGCACGGCGGCGACCGGCTTCTCCACCCGCTTGCCCTGGCGGAAGGCGGCGGCGATCTCGGCGGCCGACAGCGGCGCGCCGGCGGCCTGCAGCGCGTCCATGACGGCGAAGGTCTGTTCGAGGTCGTCGGTCGGGAAGGCCGGTTTACGCACGGCGCCGGCCTTCACTTCCAAGAGAGCCTCGAGCTGCGCCGCCTTCTCCTCCGGCCGGCCGAAGCGCGGGATCTGGTAGTCGGGCCGGAGCCAGCGCACCTTGCCGGCCGCCTCTTCCGCCGCCCGCTCCTTGTTGAGCGCGACGAGGCGGGCGAGAATCTCTTCCTCGGGCAGGTCGACCGGCCAGCCATAGGCTTCGGCGACGGCAGCATCGAGCTTCTCGTGCAGTTCCCTCAGGATCAGCACAAGCCCGTCGTCGAAGATCCTGCGCTCCCTTGCGTCGAGATCGACCGGCTTGGCACCGGACTTCAGCCGCTCCAGCACGTTGTAGAGCCCGGTCAACGTCAGATATTCGTGCGCGGCCAGCACCCGCTTGCGATGGGCGTCGAGTTCCTCGGCGAGGGCGCCGATAGCGGCCTTTTGAATGTCGGTGGCGGCGGGGAAAGGGAAGGGATCGAAAGTTCTAGTTTTCACATAAACAGAATCATTTCCTACGCCTAACCAGCCGCAAGTACGAAGTGTCCATACGGTATGAATTGCACTACTCAGTACGCCGAGATCAAAGCCGCTCCTAAAGCCAAAAACCATCAACTTCTGATCCGGCATCATTTTATTTTCAATTAACGAGAAAATACGATGCTTAGCGGTCTGAACCGTCGCAATATATCTATCAAGTCCATTCAAAAAGTCGCGCATTTCCTGTCTTGGCTTACAGAAAAGCCACCAAAGACGAAGATACTCCTCGTTATCTTTGGTTGGAGACCGCTCAAACGCCCTCTCTCGCTCTGGCTTTACCGTCGACAGCAAATGTTGAAACAGTTCAGGGAAACGTCTCCTCGCATCGCCTTCCGTGAATCCGTAAAAGTCTATTACAAATACGTCTCTTGCTCGCTGCGTTACGTCTCTACCATTCAAGTACGGCCGCACGATTTTATCTACATTGCAGTCACTACCGGCTCCGAAGCGTTGAGCTTCAGATCTGGACAAGATGAATCCTGACCCCAAAGGCTTCATGCCATTTGAGCATAGTCCAACATTGCTTTTCAACTGCACGGATGTGCTAACATCCACCCCGACCGTGAGATCCGAGTTCACTCTTCCCCGCTTCTCAGCAAACAGGATGATTGGACTATCCGTATCCAAGTCCTCTTCGGCCGCCACCTCCATCAGCACGCCGTCGTGCTTGCCAGCCTGGGCCACCGACATGGCGATTCGCACGGCGGCGCTGTCGCGTGTCACCTTGGTCCAAGGATGGTCAGGAACCGCCATTACGATCGAGAGCGGCTTTTTGGCATCGAGGTAGGGCTCCATCACGCGGCGCTGCAGCACTTGGCTGATCGAATTCGTGGTGACGAAGCCGAAGCGCTTCAGCGGGCTTTTCGCGCGCAGCAGGATGTCGGCGGCGCCATCCCACCAGTACATGACGAAATCGGCGCTCTGGTTCATGTGCGGGTGCGCCTTCCATAACGCCTCGGCATAAGCCGGGCCCATGCGGGCGCGGATATCCTTGCCGCCGATGAAGGGCGGGTTACCGACGATGAACTCCGTGTCCGGCCAGTCTGGTCGCCGCGGGTTCGGATATGTCTCCTTGCCGTCGACGACCTTCGGCAGCGGCGCGCCGTCCCACGTCAGCACGGCGTCCTTCGCGGTGATGTTGCCGAACGCGCGCAGGATCGGCTCGGCCGGATCGCCGCCTTTGGTGCGGAAGTGCCATTGCAGATAGCCGATCCACAGCACCAGTTCAGCGATGGC
Organism: Pseudoxanthobacter sp. M-2; assembly: GCF_046156265.1. Taxonomy (NCBI): domain Bacteria; kingdom Pseudomonadati; phylum Pseudomonadota; class Alphaproteobacteria; order Hyphomicrobiales; family Segnochrobactraceae; genus Pseudoxanthobacter; species Pseudoxanthobacter sp. M-2. The sequence continues at coordinate 214,544 of NZ_JAWDIR010000043.1, read as the reverse complement.
AGCTGCGCGCGGGTTGATCTCCAGCCCGAGGAACTGGTGCGGGTCAACCGTGTGGCCCTCCAGCGAGGCAAGCGCCTCCTGGCCGCCGAGGTCGGCCAGCACCTCCAGCACCTCGCCTTCGAGCCGCTTTACGAGCTCCATCGCCACATAGAGGAAGTTGCCGGTGCCACAGGCGGGGTCGAGCACGCGGGTGCGGCAGAGTTTTTCGTGGAAGGCCTGCACGAGGGCCAGCGCGCCGGCCGCGTCGCGCTCGTGCTTGCGACGCTCGGCGGTGGCGACCACCTCCTCCCAGTCCTTGCGCAGCGGCTCGATGACGGTCGCCACCACCAGCCGCTCCACATAGGCCCGCGGCGTGTAGTGGGCGCCGAGTCGCCTGCGCTCAGCCGGGTCGAGCGCCTGTTCTAGCAGCGTGCCGAAGATCGCCGGCTCGACGCCGCGCCAGTCGGCGTCGGCGGCGGCGTAGAGCTCGCCGATCTCCTCGCGCTCGAGCGGCAGGGCCTGCGCAGCGGCGAACAGCTTTCCGTTGAAGCGCCGCACCTGCGCCTCGATGGCGAAGGCGAAGCCGCCGGCGTCCATCGCGTCCCACAGCTGGCCGACCATGCGCGGAAAGTTCTCCGGCTTGTCGCCGCAGCGGCCGAGCAGGTCGCGGAAGCACTTCTCCGGTAAGAGCTTCACGTCCTCGGCGAACATCGTGAACAGGCAGCGCATCAGGAACAGCGCCACCGCCTCGGCCGGGAAGCCGCGCGCCTCCAGCGACTTCGACACTTCGGCGAGGCGCGCGGCGATGCGGCGCGTGACTTCCGCCGCCTTCTTCGTCGGGTCGAGCGCCTGCGGCGTCAGCCAGATGCCCCTGAGCCGCGCCCGCACCTCCGGCCGGCGCAGGTCATCAAGATAGATGCGAAAGCCCTGGCGGTCGGGAAACTGCGCGTAGTTGCGGCCGCGGCCGGTGAAGTCGGCATAGACCTCGATGCAGTGGCCGACGTCGCAGACGAGGATGAACGGCGGCCACTCGTGGTCGGCCGGCAGCGCGCGGGCATAGTCCTCCGCCTGCCGGCGGGCGTTCATCATCAAGACGTCCCAGCCGCGCGCCGCCCCGCGTCGGCCGCGAGCGGCAACGGAGGGCGAGGCGGCCGCGGCATCGCCGAACATGTCCACCTGCCCAGCCGCCGCAGCCTCGGCGGCGTGGTCGCGCATGCGACTCTGCTTCGCCTCCAGCACGAAGGCGCCGCGGCGATAGAGGTCGATGCGGCCGTGGCCGACGCGGTCGCCGGCCTCGCGAAAGGTGACGGCACGCTCGAACACGTAGTCGTTGTGCTCGGAGGCACCGCTCGCCGGGTCCGGATGCGGCAGGCCAAGCACGTCGCAGAGCTGGATCAGGAACAGCGCATAGTTCGCCCGCTCGGCACCGCCTTCGAGCCCGCGCCAGCGCGCGATGAAGGCCTCCGCCCGCGCGGCTGCGCCGCTGTCCTCGGCGGTGTCGGGTATGTCGGTCGGCCGCGTGTCCCCCATGAGCCGAAGCTATCAAGGCGGGAAGGGATCGAACAAGCGCAACGACACGCTTCAACACCATGGGCACGGATTATGTCTCGGCGAGGCGGGGCGGCCTCCGGTGCACCACCCGCGGCGGGCACACGCGAAGGGCTCCCCACGCGCCGCCATACCCCCACCCCGCCCGCTTTTCCCTTCCCCCTCCCGCCCCGCGCCTGCTAGTCCCCGCCGCAGGTGAGGACAACCGAGGGGACCGATGCGATCCGTCACGTTCACGCTCGGGCAGCCGGACCTGCAGGCCGCCATTCTGCAGTCGATCTGGACGCGCCGGCTGTCGCTGAACCCGCTCGCGAAGTTCGCCATCGGGCCGCTGCTGCTCGCCTTCGTCGTCTTCTACATGCTCGGCGCCGGCGGCCAGGACCAGGCATTGCTGTGGGCGCTCCTCGCCTTCTTAGCCTTCGCCGCGACGACGCTGGTGAGCGAGGTGCTCGCCGCGGCGGTGCAGTCGCGGATGGCGGCGAAGAACCCGCTCTACACCCACGAGCAGACGTTTTCCTGGGACACCGAGGGCTTCTCGGTCCGCTCCAGCCGCGGCGAGACCCGGCTCGGCTGGCGCGAGCTCGCGGGCTTTGCCGCCGACGGGCGGGTGATGCTGCTGCATTTCAAGACCGGCCAGTTCCAGCCCCTGCCCCGCCGCGTGTTCTCGGACGAGGAGTGGGCGAGCCTGCGGGCGACGGTGGCGACGGCCGGCGTGCCGGACTGGACACGCTGGCACTGAAGGAAGCGGCGACTCCCTTCTCCCGTTCGCGGGAGAAGGTGCCCCCGAAGGGGGCGGATGAGGGCGGCGGGCGAAGCGCGCCGAAAGCCCCGGACGCCACCTCGCGACAGGCCCTCGCGCCGCTCACGCGGCGCGCCCTCATCCGGCCTTCGGCCACCTTCTCCCCGCCTTCGGCCGGGAGAAGGGGTTCCTCGCAATGTCCCCAGCCCGCCTCCGCGCATCCGAACACCCCAGGGGTGAACTCCGCCGCTCCCCGACCTATGTTAGGGCCCGACGCACTGGAGTCCCCATGACCACCGCTCGCACGCCCACCCCCTCGCTCTCCTCCCACGACAGCCTGTTCGCCGGCGCCGATCTCTCGCCCGAGACGGCGCAGCGGATTCTCGCGAGCGCCCTCGACGGCGCCGACGACGGCGAGCTCTTCCTCGAGGTGCGGCGGTCGGAGAGCCTCGTCTTCGACAACGGCCGGCTGAAATCGGCCGCCCACGACATCACCAAGGGCTTCGGCCTGCGCGCCGTCGCCGGCGAGTCGGCCGGCTACGCCCATTCCGACGAGGTCTCCGAGGCTGCGCTGAAGCGCGCCGCCGATGCCGTGTCGGCGGTGAAGAGCGGCCATTCCGGCACCTATTCCGACGCCCCGGCGCGCACCAATGCCCGCCTCTATTCCGGCGACGACCCGCTGGCGCCGGAGCCCTTCGAGGACAAGGTGGCGCTGCTCGCCGAGATCGACGCCTATGCGCGGGCGCGTGACCCACGGGTGAAGCAGGTTACGGTGTCGCTCGCCGCCACCCACCAGAGCGTCGAGATCCTCCGCGCCGACGGTCACCGCGTCATCGATGTGCGGCCGCTGGTGCGCTTCAACGTCGGGATCGTCGCCGGCGACGGCGACCGCCGCGAATCGGGCTCGATGGGCATGGGCGGCCGCGAGGGCTACGCCCGCTTCATCACGCCGGAGTCCTGGCAGGGCGCCGTCGACGAGGCGCTGCGTCAGGCCCTCGTCAACCTCGACGCGCGCCCCGCCCCGGCCGGCACCTTCGACGTCGTGCTCGGCCCCGGCTGGCCGGGCGTGCTGCTGCACGAGGCCGTCGGCCACGGCCTCGAGGGCGACTTCAACCGCAAGAAGACCTCCGCCTTCGCCGGTCTGATGGGCGAGCGCGTCGCCTCGCCCGGCGTCACCATCGTCGACGACGGCACGATGCCCGGCCGGCGCGGTTCGCTCACCGTCGACGACGAGGGCACGCCCACCGGCACGACGACGCTGATCGAGGACGGCATTCTCGTCGGCTACATGCAGGACCGCCAGAACGCCCGGCTGATGGGCATGCGGCCGACCGGCAACGGCCGCCGCCAGTCCTACGCCCACATCCCGATGCCGCGGATGACCAACACCTACATGCTGTCGGGCAGCCACGACCCCGCGGAAATCCTCGCGAGCGTCGAGGACGGCATCTTCGCCGTCTCCTTCGGCGGCGGCCAGGTGGACATCACCTCCGGCAAGTTCGTCTTCCAGTGCACCGAGGCCTACCGCATCCGCGGCGGCAAGGTGGCCGAGCCGATCAAGGGCGCCATGCTGATCGGCAACGGCCCGGACGCGCTGACGCGGGTGCGCATGATCGGCAACGACATGGGCCTCGATCCCGGCATCGGCACCTGCGGCAAGGCCGGCCAGGGCGTGCCGGTCGGCGTCGGCCAGCCGACGCTGCGCATCGACGCGCTGACCGTCGGCGGCACCCAGACCTGAGGCGAGCGCTTCGCCGGGTCGGCGAAGCGCCGCAACGCCGTAGGACGGTCGCTCCGTAACCCACCCGGGGTGACGTGCGGCCGTCGACGCGTTATCGAGGGGGTGAAGCCACCCGGGAGTGGCGGATCACGGCGCCCTCGGGCGGACAGCACAAGGCGCGGGAGCGCAGATGAACCGATACGAATCGCCCCGCTCGGGCGGCGAGGCGCGGGTGCGCTATCGCGACGGCGACTTCGACGTGCTGTCGCCCGGCACCTTCGTGCGCTGCGCCGTCACCGGCATGGCCATCCCGATCGACGAGCTGAAGTACTGGAACGTCGATCGCCAGGAGCCCTATCTCGACGCCGCCACGGCCCTGAAGCGCCACCAGGAGCTGATGGGCTGAAGGTCCCGACGTCCGGCTGACGCCTCTAGCGTCGGTCGAGTGTCCGGCCGCCCGCGAGGCGGTCGGCGGCCTTCGCGCAGGCCTCACCGATCACCCGCGCGAAGACGCCGGGCTCGTCGGCGACTAAGCGCACCTCGTGCACGTGGCAGCGGGCGGCGAGACGGTCGCGCTCGGTGGAGCCAGCGAGCCGCGCACGGTCCTTTGCGGTCGTCACCGGTAGCAGGGCGGCGGACGCGCAAGCCGCTCTGATCGCTGCACAATCGGCGTCGGAATAGGCGTGGTGATCGGCGAACCGCCGGCGCTCCACGACCTCCGCTCCCGCTTCAACAAGCGACGCGAAGAACTTGTCCGGATTGGCGATTCCGGCGAACGCCAGCACCCGCTGTCCGGCGAGCGTCGAGCCGTCACTGACGGCCGTCAACCGTGCACCGATGACCGGCACGCCGTGACCGCCCGCCGACCGCACCACGGCATCGGCGGCCCCTCCCCGGCCCGTCAAGACCAGGAAATCCGCGCGTTCGAGCTGCGATTCGACCGGTGCGCGGAGCGGTCCCGCCGGCAGGCAGAGGCCGTTGCCGATACCGCGCTCGCGGTCGACGACGAGCAGCGACAAATCCTTGTAAAGGCTCGGATTCTGGAAGCCGTCATCCATGATCACGATTGTGGCGCCGTGCTCGACCGCAAGCGCCGCACCGGCGGCACGGTCACGGGCGACGACCACCGTCACACCGGCGGCCGCCAGCATCAGCGGCTCGTCACCGACGTCGGCGGCGGAATGTCGTTGCGGATCAACGACTAACGGCCCCTCGAGCCGGCCGCCGTAGCCGCGCGACAGGACGACCGGCGAGAGCCCCGCCGACGCCCGCGCCTCGGACGCAAGTGCCTCGACGGTCGGAGTCTTTCCGCCTCCCCCGACGACGAGATTGCCGACGCACAGGACCGGCACCGGCGCGTGCGCCGTCGCCGCCTCCGCCATCCGCGCCACCGCCATCCGCCCGTAGACGGTCGCGACCGGCGACAGCAGCCGCGCCCGCAGGCCCGCCCGCTTCCACCAGAATTCCGGCGCGCGCATCAGATTTTCGCCAGTCCGCCGGCGGCCACCGCGTCGAACAGCGGCGACAGCCGGGTGAGCGTCCGGGCCAGCGCGCCGGCGTGGCGATCGGCGACCGCGGCGGCGTTGCGCGCGGCGGCGTCGGCGGCGGCGGGATCGTCGAGGAGCGCGCCGACGGCGGCGGCGAGGCTGTCGGCGTCGGTGACGGTGGCGAGCGCGCCTGCGCCTGCCAGGTCGCCGTAGAGCGCCGCGAAGTTCGCGACGTTCGGCCCGGCGAGCACCGCGGCGCCGAGGCGGGCGGGCTCGATCGGGTTCTGGCCGCCGCGCTCGACCAGCGAGCCGCCGACGAAGGCGACCGGCGCCAGCCGGTAGAACAGCCCGAGTTCGCCGATGGTGTCGGCGACGTAGACGGCGGTGTCTGGCCTGATCGGCTCGCCGCGCGAGCGCAGCGCGACGCCGAGGCCGCTCGCCGTCACGATCTCCGCGATCCGGCCGCCCCGCTCGGGATGGCGGGGCACCAGCACGGTGAGAACGTCTGGCCGGCTCGCCGCGATCAGACGGTGGGCCGCCACGACGACCTCGTCCTCGCCGCGGTGCGTGCTGGCGGCGACCCAGCGCGGCCGCGCGCCCACCATCGCTGCGAGCGCCGCGAGTTCGTCGGCGTCGGCAGGCGGCGGCGGGCCGTCGACCTTGAGGTTGCCGGTCACCTCGACCGTCGCGGCGCCGAGCCCGGCGAAGCGCTCGCCGTCGGCCTCCGACTGGGCGAGGACGAGGTCGACCGAGCCGAACATCGCCTGCGCCGTCGCCGGCAGCTTGCGCCAGCGCCGGTACGAGCGGGCCGAGAGGCGCGCGTTGACGACGATGCGCGGAATCCCCCGGCGCGCCGTCTCGGCGAGCGCCACCGGCCACACCTCCGATTCGACGAACAGCGCCGCGGACGGCCGCCAGGCGTCGAGAAAGCGGGAGATGTAGGGCGCGACGTCGAGGGGCACGAACTGGTGCAGCGCCCCCGCCGGCAGCCGGTCGGCGGCGATGCGCGCCGAGGTGACGGTGCCGGTCGTCACCACCGCCGCGATGCCGCGCTCGACCATCGCCTCGACGAGCGGCAGCACGGCGGAGAACTCGCCGACGCTCGCAGCGTGCACCCAGATCAGCGGCCCCTCGGGGCGCGGGCGTGACGGCCGGCCGAAGCGCTCGCCGCGGCGGCCGCGATCCTCCTTGCCGCGGGCGGTGCGCACCGCCAGCAGGCCCCACAGCAACGGGCGCGCGAGCCGGCCGACGACCCGCCAGACCGACGTCAGACCGCCTCCGGACGGGCCGGCCGGGTCAGCCATTGCGCCGATCGAGATCGGGACGTTCGCAATCGTGATGGCCGATGGTGCGCCGGGCTGTGTCGCGTCGACCGAAACTGCGCCGGCCGCGCGTACGGCGGTCGACGAAAACGGAGCGGGCGAACGGCAGGTTGAACGCCACCGCCTCGATCTCACCGTCCGCAAAACGCGAGATCAACACGCGGACCTCCAGGTCGGATGTTTGCCGAACGGCACCATGACGTGCTGTCCGTGCCACATCGCGTCGATGAAGGGAACGTGCCGCCGCCGGATCTTGATCCGGTGTCCCGGTGTCGCTCGCGCTCGCGCGGGCGACGGAACGCGGATTGGCGGCGAGCGCCTCGCCGATGCGACGGCGCACGCCGGCGGATTGTGAGAACCGCTTCAGCATTCGTCGTGGTGTGGCCGGTCAGCCGGCGCGGTCCTCGTCCGGGTCGAGCAGTCGGTGCAGGTGGACGACGTAGTATCGCATCAGCGCGTTGTCCACGGTGGACTGCGCCTTCGCCTTCCACACCGCCTTCGCACTCGCATAGTCGGGATAGACGCCGACGATATCGAGCTTGGTGAGATCGCGGAACTCGTTGGAGCCGATAGCGGCGAGTTCACCGCCGAAGACGAGGTGGAGGAGTTGCTTGCCCGGCGGCTCGGCCGGCGCTGTCGGTGGCGGTGTCATGGCGAGGCCTCTCGGAACGCTGCGTTCCATCCTCGCCGGAACGCCTCACCCTGCCAAGGCGACCTCTCGCCCCGCCCGCCGCTTTCCACCGGAAGGCTACATTCGATGAGCCGGCAGGGTTCGCCCGCCGCCCCCGTCCATGCCCGAATAGCCCGCAGCCATCATGACCGGCCGCGATTCGGGTCGCCCCGCGACCCGGGCTCGGTGCTCCCGACACGCTGGGCCTGCGCCGGAGGGGTGGCATCGTCCACGTCCGGCCCGCCGGGCGTCTGCGCCGCCGCCGCCTCGCGCGCCAGGATTTCAGCCGCCGGCACCGCGCCTTCGAGCGCGAGCTTGAGGACTGGCCGCGGCCGCTTGCCCGTGGGCACGGCCTACATCACCGGCAGCACGGCCGGTTCGCCGGGAACGGGATCGAGCGCATCGGGATCGCGCTTCTTCGTGACCTCGCGATCGAGCTCAATATCCGTCGGCGTCTCCGGCTCCTTCTGGTTCCCGGGATTGATCGGCTTGGGGCCGGTCGGCAGTTCGGTCGGCATGGCGCACTCCTCTCGTCGCTGTGCAGACCGAACGAGCCGAGACCCGCGCCGGTTCCGGGGCGCGATGCGGACGCGATCGGTGGGAATTGCGCAGGGCGCGGTCACCTTCGGATCATTACGCTCTTGTGACGACGGCCCGCTGGATTTAACTCGACATGGGGGGGTTGCTCAGCCCAGACAAAGACAATCGCATTGGTTGAATTATTCGCGCCAAGGGCGGCAGATCTCGGTGCAACGCCACTAACCGACGGTTGCACTCCGCCTTTCGAAGAGTGGGCCGCCACGGCGGACTCCTCGAGCGCTGGCTCGGCGACGCTGGTGCCGGGCGAGGGCGGCGTGCGCCTCGTCGCGCCCCCCGATGCGATCGGGGTCATGCTGCGCCGATCGATCTCTGGCCCTGTCGCCTCCAGAGGCGCCCTCGTCCGGATCGACCTTCGCCTGACAACGGACGATGCGCGCATCCTGAAGCAGGCGCTGGCGAACGTCTCCATCAGCGGGGCCATTTCTGGCCGCAGGCGGACGCTTGTCTCGCTGCACGCCTCGGCCTTCCAGATCACCGACACCTCGACGCTGACAATCAGCTTCGAGACCACATGGGCGTCGCGAGCGACGGCCTGCCAGTTCGAGCTGCGCTTCCGCCGGCAGGCGATCGATTGCCTGCTGCGCCACATCGACTTCGACGTACAGACGGTTCCGAAGAGCCCCGGAAGTCCCCGTGGCGGCCGGAGCCTGCGCGACGTCGCCCGGTTCCAGACGATAGAAGGAGATGTCGGGGCCGTCGCGCCGCAGGTACCGGCCTGGGATGTCCGGGTGGCGGACGGCGAGGGAGAAACGCCCAACTGGCGCATGGAGACGACCGGGCTGCGCGTCGACTTCCGCGCCGGTGACCGACCGCTGATCCTGACGCGGCAGTTGCCACTTCCCGCCGGGACGGCAGGCAAGATGTTGCGCATCGACCTGAGGTTCAGGTTTGAGGAGGCGACCGCCTGCCAAGGCATGTTGTCGCTGATCGCGATCGGTTGCACGACGGAGGGCAAGAAGCCTCGAAGCCTGTTTCGACTTTCACCCGCCGTCGCCTACCCCGACGGCGCTACGGACCTTCGCCTCGTCGCGGAGGCACCGTGCCTCGGTCCGATGACGCACTGCGTCGTCGAGGTGACCCTCGATGGCAATTGTGGGTCGCTGGGCCTCGAGAGCATCGAGACCCTGCTTGTCGCTCGCCCCCTCGGGAAGAGTGCGGCGCCCGGGCAATGCGAGCCCGCGGGTGTTCTTCCCGCGTCGCCGCCTGATGTGACCGCCCCCAGCGTGGCCGTGGTGGGTTGGCAGCTCGCCGACAACGCTGTGGGCCGCGCCTACGTCCTCGCCGACATGCTGCGCGCGAGCCACCCGACCGAGATTGTCGGGCCGCTGTTCAGCGCCAACGGCGCCGACGTGTGGGAGCCGTTGCGGTCCGCCGACCTGCCGATGCGGTCGTTCGTGGCGAATGCGATGAAGACGTTCGTCGCACAGGCCGCCGCCTTCGCCGCCGATATCCAGTGCGACGTCGCCTATCTGTCGAAGCCGCGGCTCCCGGCGATCCTGCTCGCACTGCTCATCCACCACCGCACGGGCTGCGGCCTCGTCCTCGACATCGACGACCACGAACTGTCGTTCTTTCCCGAGGCCGAGGGGGTCGAAGTCGCAACGGCGGTCGCCCGGATTCTCGACCGCGATTGCGTCCCTGACGGCGAGGGCCCGGTTCGCGGCGAGGCCGGGGACGACGCGGCGGTCCCGCTCGCCTTCTCCGCGATGGCGGACGAGGACCGCCCCGATGGACGTCTCTGGACGTCGGTTGCCGAGACACTGATCCCCACCTTCGACGACCGGACGGTCTCCAACGCCGCCCTGCGCGCGCGTTACGGCGGGCTGGTCGTGCGCCACGCCCGTGACGAGGCGACATTCCGGCCTGATCCGGTGCTGAGAGACCGGATCCGCGAGGAGTTCTCGATCGATCCTGGCGACCGCGTCATCCTGTTCATGGGAACGCCGCGCCGCCACAAGGGTCTGGAGCGGCTCGCCGCGGCGCTTCACCGTGTCGACGACCCGCGGCTGCGCCTCGTCGTCATCGGCACCATCGCCGACCGCGGCATGCACCGCGACCTGCTCGCCTTCCCGAAGGCGCGCATCAGCCTGTTTCCGAACCAGCCGTGGCAGCGACTGCCCGAGCTCGGCCAGATCGCCGACGGGGTCTGCCTCCTGCAGGATCCCGACTCGCCGATCGTCCACTTCCAGATCCCCGCCAAGCTGACGGACGCCCTCGCCTTCGGCGTGCCGGTGGCGACCACCCGGGTTGCGCCGCTGGCGGATACTCCGTCGCCCTCGGTCGTCTCGTACATCGACGACGATGACATGCTCGACGCCTGGCTGCGGACCATCGCGGCCGGAGAAGCCGACCCCGCGCTCGCGGAGCGGCGCATCGCCTGGTTCCATGAGGAACTCGGCTACCGGGTCAACCGCGCGCGCATCGAGGCGGCCGTCGACCGTTGCCTGTCACGGCCGAGGGTCTGGAAGGCGGAATGGACCGCGCTGTTCGCCGCGCTCAACCGCTGCTACGACGCCGGCCTGCCCGAGGAGGCACCGGCGTGGGTCGAGACCGCCGTGCCCGTCGCGGCGCCGGCGGTGTTCCGGCCCGCCGCGATGGACCTCGTCTGCTTCTGGAAGCAGAACGACACCGGCATCTATGGGCGTCGTCACGACATGCTGATGCGCTATCTGAGCGAAAGCGAACGGGTGCGGAGCCTCACGGTGTTCGACGCGCCGATCCGCGTCGCCGCGGTGGAGAAGGCGGCCCAGCGCGGCCGCGAGGCCGTGCTCGACCAGGCCAAGCTGACCTCGGACGCGACGATCCGGCGCTTCCTCGAGCTCGACGATGAGCCGGGCGCGCGCCGGCGCGTCTTCATCTATGGCGACAAGCCGGGCCAGAGCTTCTATGGCCGCACCCTCGACAAGCTGGAAGGCTATGCGGATTTCGTGGCGCAGCAGGTTCCGGCGCGCACGGGGGCACGCCGGGTCGCGTGGGCCTGGCCCGTGGCGGCGCACTTCGCCGAGCTCTGCGACACCGTCGGCTTCGACCAGGTGATCGTCGATCTCGTCGACGACGAACGGGCGATGACGGGAAGCGCCGAGCGACGGCTGGTCGTCGAGGAGGAGTACCGCCGCACCCTTGGCCGCGCCGACGTGATCTTCGCTAACTGCGAGACCTTGCGCGACCGCTTTCCGACCTTTCGCGAGGCGATCCGCGTCGTCCCCAATGCGTGCGAGATGCCGGGCGAGCCGACGCTCGGGGTGCCGCACGACATCGCGCACCTGCCGGGGCCGATCATCGGCTATGTCGGCAACCTGCGCAGCCGCATCGACGTGCCCCTCGTCGAGGACCTGGCGCACCGCCACCCGGAGTGGAGCATCGTCCTCGTCGGCTCGGCGCACGGCAGCCCCGAGGCCCTGCGCCTGCAGGGGCTGCGCAACGTCCACATGCTCGGGCCGCGCCCCTACGACGAGGCGCGCCGCTACATCCGCCGGTTCGACGTGGCGATCATGCCGCATCTGCGCAACGACCTCAGCGACAGCATGAACCCGCTGAAGCTCTACGTGTACGTGGCGCTCGGCAAGCGCGTGGTGACGACCCGGGTGCTCAACATCGACGAGCTCGGTGACCACGTCGACATCGCCGACGACGGCCCGGACTTCCTTGCCAAGGTGGAGCTGGCCGTGGCACGAGCCCGCTTCGAAGGCCCCGACCGCCCCCTGCCCCGCGAGGCCCTGTGGAAGATCAGCTGGCAGCAGCGCGTCGCCACCATGCTCGCGGCGATCCCGTGAGGCGCGCGGCGGCGGGGTCGCATCGGAACCGGTGTCCGGAAGGGGCGCGTGCATGCTGGAACGATTGACCGACCCGCGCAACGCGGCCATCGCCAAGCCGAACGCCCACGCCCTCGACCTGCTCGACCGGGTGCTGGCGCGCGAGCCGGCGCCGGTGATCTGCGAGGTGGGCGTCGGCATCGGCGCCACCACGGTGGAGCTCTGCCGCAAGCTCGAAAACCGCGGGCGCATCCTGCTGTTCGATTTCGAGGACCGGCTGACCGACCTCGGCGCCGACCTCGCGGGCCTCGGCTTCACCAACGTCGAGCTGCACGCCAACACGCGGCGGCGCCACGACAGCTACAACTGGTCGCTGGCGACGATCCTGCAGGCTAGGCGCCAGGCCGGCGAGCCGCCGGGGCTGTTCGACTTCGTCTTCCTCGACGGCGGCCACGCCTTCCACCACGACGCGCCGGCGGCGATGATCTTGAAGGAGCTCTTGAAGCCCGGCGGGCTGATGCTGCTCGACGACTACGACTGGTCGTTCGCCGTCTCGCCGACGATGAACCCGCAGAAGAACCCCGACATCCGCCTCGAGTACACCGACGCGCAGATCGAGACGCCGCACGTGCGCCTGATCTGCGACCTGTTCTTCGACCACGACCCCGACTACCGCAAGGTCGAGATCGGCTACCGCGTGCCGTTCGAGCACCGCCGCGCCTACCAGAAGGCGCCCTTCGATGGCTGAGAGCGCGCCGCGGCCGGCTTTGGGTGCTTCGATGCCTCCGGCCGAGGCGCCGACAGAGGTGTTCGTCACCGGCACCTTCGACGTCGAGAACTACGGCGACCTGCTGTTCCCGCTCGTCGCCGCCCGCCGGCTCGCCGCGCATGGGCTCACGGTGGTGCCGGTGTCACCGACGGCGAGCCGGACGCGCTGGGCGGACGCGGCGCCGTGCGTGGCGCTTGCCGACCTCCTCTCTGAGCGCTTCCGCCCGCGCGGCGTGCTGATCGGCGGCGGCAACATCGTCCACGCCGGGGCGGCGAACCTCGTCGACTACGAGGCCGACGGGCCGGGCTGGGCCTATGCCGCGCTGTGGCTCGGCGCGACGGTGGCGGCGACGCTGCGCAATGTGCCGGTGATCTGGAACGCGCCGGGCGTGCCGCGGCCGCTCGCGGCGATGCCGGGGCTGAAGCACGTGATGGTGCGGCAGGCCTTCGAGGCGGCAAACTACGTCAGCGTCCGCGACGCGGCGAGCTTCGAGCATCTCGGCCCGACGGGCGGGGCCGCGGTCGCGGTGGTGCCGGACACGGCGGTGGACGTGGCGCGGCTGTGGCCGCGGGATCGGCTGGCCGCGACCTTCGCGCGGCTGCTGGAGCGCAAGGGGTTCGCGGCGGAGGGGCGGTTCCTGTCGCTGCACGTCAAGGCGCGCTCGACGGAGCTCGCACCGGAGGCGATGGCGGCGCGGATCTCCGCCTTCGCCGCCGCGCACGGGCTGACGCCGGTGCTGGTGCCGCTCGGGCCCTGCCACCACGACGACGTTACCGTCCGCCGCATAGGCCGCCATGTCGCCGGGCCGGCGGTGGTGGTGGACGACCCGCAGTCGCTCGAGGAGATCGCGGCGGTGATCGCGAACGCGAGCCTGCACCTCGGCAGCTCGCTGCACGGCTACATCACCAGCGCCGCTTACGACGTGCCGTCGCTCGTCGTCGCGCGGCCGGCGCTGCCGAAGTTTTCCGGATTTCTCGCCCACACCGGCCGCCCGCAGGACCTCGTCGCAAGCTGGGAGGAAGCGTTCGCCGGCGCACCGGCCCGCCTCGCTGAGCCGGTGACGGGGCCACTGGTGCCGGCGAGCGTGCATGCGGCGCTCGACGCGCACTGGGCGCGGGTCGTGGCCGAGCTCGCGGCGCCGCGGTCGAACATGCTGCAGCAGGCGCGCTTCCTGCGCAGCTTCGTGCAGCGCGGCATCGGCGTCAGCGGCTGGTCGTGGCTGTTCGCGCCGCCCTTCGACCGGTCGCCGCCGTGACCGCCGCCTGTTCCGCCGACGCCCGCCTCGAGGCAGCACCACTGCCGGATGTGCCGCGGGAGATCGCGGCGATCGAGGCGCTGCTGTCGGCCGGGGACCACGCGGGCGCCGGTCCACGCCTTGCGGCGGCGCTGGTGCAGTGGCCGGGCGAGGTGCGGCTGCATTTCCTGTCCGGCGAGTTCCTCGCCGCCACCGGGCGGACGGCGGAGGCGGAGGCGGTCTATGCCGCCACCGTCGAGCGCTTCCCGGCGAACGCCTGGGCGCCGGTGCGGCTCGTCCGCCAGCAGCTCGCGAACGGCGACGCGGCCCGGGCGCGGGAGACCTTCGCGCGCCTCGTCTGGGGGGACGAGCCGGCCGAGCCGGCGCTGCCGCTGCTGACGCAGCTCACCACCGCGACGACGAACGCGGGCGAGCGCGAGGCCTTCCTCAACGGGCTGATGCGCGGCACGGCGGCTGACCGCTTCGTCATCGTCAAGCTCGCGGCGCTCGCCTTCCGCCGCCACGACAAGCGCGAGGCATCGCGGCTGTTCGACCGGGCGGCGGCACTCGGGCCGCTGCCGGCGGAGAGCGCCGTGCTGCAACTCGAACTCCTCGTGGTCGAAGCGCGCTTCGACGAGGCGCTGGCGCTGTCGCAGGCGATGCTGGCGCGGTACCCGAACCGCGCCGACCTGATGCGCAAGGCGGTGCAGGCGGCCTTCTTCGCCAACCGCTCCGAGGATCTCGTGCGGCTTCTGCAGGCGGCGATCGAACGCTGGCCGGACGACTGGTTCATGCTCTTCCGCTACAACCGCTCCGCCGCCCCCCTCGACATCGACCGCGCGCTCTGCCAGCGCCTCGCCGAGCGCGAAGCGGCGATGGCGGCTGACGAGCGCTGGAGCTTCCAGTTCGCCGTCGCCGCGCTCCGCCTCCAGGACACCGCGCGGGCGCTGAAGATCCTCGACCGCCTCGACCGGACGGGGCCAGTGGCGCACATGGCGGAGCCGCTGCGGAAGGCCTTCGCGGCGCGGCCGGCGTCGGCGTGGACGAACCCGCGCGGCGTCTCCAACGACCCGGCCGCCGACGTGCAGGTGGTCCGCGCGGACGACGCCCGCGCCATCCTCGTCGTCTTCGCCGGCGTGCAGAACGGCTTCAGCTACCTGCCATTCTCCCACGCCGACGTGCTGTTCGCGCCCCACCCGATGCACGTCGTCTACCTGCGCGACCGGCGCAACCGCAGTTTCCAGACGGGGGTCGCCGGACTCGGGGCCGACGAGGCGGCGACGGTGGCGGGGCTGCGACGGCTGCAGGCGGAGCTCGGCGGGTTGCCGATGATGACGACGGGGTCCTCGGTCGGCGGCGTCGCGGCGACGCGCTACGGCACCCTCTCTGGCGCCGCGGCGGTGATCTCGTTCGCCGCCCCGGTGCACCTGCGCGACGACGCCACCCACGAGGAGGCGCCGGTGTCGCGCACCAACTATCGCGGCGCCATGCTGACGGCGCTCGCCGGCAACGACGACCGCCTGCTCGACGTCATCGCCGCCGCGCCCGCCACGCGCATCCACCAGTGCTACGGGACGGGCTACGCGCCGGACGTGGCGACGGCCGAGCTGATGCGGCCGCTCGGCAACGTCGACCTCGTGCCCGTCGAGGGCTGCGCCGACCATTTCGTGCTCGAGCACATGATCGCCGACGGCAGCTTTGACGCCCTGATCGGCCGCGTCTTCGCCGAGATCGCGGGGGGCTGAGCCGATGCCGCCGGCCAGCGCACCGCCCTCCGACGGCCGCCGGGTGTTCATCACCGGCATGTTCGACATGGCGAACTACGGCGACCTCATGTTCCCGCTGATCGCGCAGCAGCGGCTGGCGGCGGCGGGCGTCGAGGTGGTGGCGGTGGCGCCGCGCGGCGGGCCGCCGCCGGTGCCGGGCGCCCTGCCCTCGCTCGGTCTCGCGGAGATGTTCGAGACCGACGGCCGCGTCGACGCGGTGCTGATCGGCGGCGGCTACATCGTCCACACCTTCCCGCTCACCTTCATCGAGGACTACGAAGCCGGCGCGGTGACCGACTGGGGCGGCGCCGGCCTCTGGCTCGGGGCGACGCTCGCCGTCGCGCTCCACGATGTGCCGGTCGTCTGGAACGCCCCCGGCGTGCCCTTCCCGCTCCGGCGCTCGCAGGCCGACGCCGTCGCTGCGGCGCTGAGGGCCGCCGACTACGTTTCGCTGCGCGACCGTGGTGCCGCCGATCTCATCGGCGCGCCGGACGATGTCGAAGTCACGATCGTTCCCGACACGGTGGCCGACCTGCCGCGCCTGTGGCCGCGCCGGTCGCTCGAGGCGGACTTCGCCGGACTGATCGCCCGCAAGGGCGGCACGGCGGAGGACCGCCACGTGGCGATCCATCTGCGCCGGCGCTCCGTCGCCGGCGTGCCGCTCGCCCGGATCGCCGCCGAGATCGACCGCTTCGCCGCGACCACGGGGCTCGTGCCGCTGCTCGTCGCCGTCGGCGAGAGCCACGACGACCCGGCGCTCGCCCGCGCGATCTCGCCGCTGATCACGGCCCGCCACGTCCTGCTCGATGATCCGCGGGACTTGCGCGAGATCACGGCGGCGCTGGCCTTCGCGGCGCTCTATGTCGGCGCCTCTCTCCACGGCTACATCGCGAGCGCGGCCTATGGCGTGCCGGGGGTGCTCGTGGCGCGACCGAGCTACCGCAAGTTCGGCGGCTTCCTCGAGCACACCGGGCGCGCCGCCGACCTCGCCCGCGACTGGCCCGGCGCGTTTGCGCGCGCCGTTGCCCGGCTGGACGAGGGCAGCGTGGCGTTTCCCGTGGGCCTGTCCGAGCGCCTCGATGCGCACTGGCAGCGTATCGCGGCGATCATCACCGGGGGCGGCGGGAAGACGAATGCTCGCCGGGCCTTGCTCGAGGAGGCCAGACTTCGGGCCGGAGCGGGCGCCGACGGGGCCGCGCTGGTGCGGGCGCTGGCGGCGGCTACGCCATCCGACGGCACGGACGACACGGGGGCGTCAGCGCGACCCGGCGAGACGATGCGAGCATGAGGAACACGGCGTGACAGCGAACCGTCTACCCATCGATGCGGAGACGCTCAGGACGTGGCTCGTCAACTACATAAGCTCCGTTCTTGATTTGCCGGTGGAAGGCTTTCCGACCGCGGCGCGCTTAGATTCCTTCGGTCTCGATTCGGTTGAGGCGGTGGTGATGGCGGGCGTGCTGGAGGAGGAGTTCCGCGTGCCGGTCGACCCGATCCAGTTCTTCGAGAACCCGAGCATCGAGGCCTTCGTCGCCGCCTACGCCAGCGACGGGACGGGATCGGCCGGCACGCCGGAGCCGGCCGCATGAGCGAAACCGGCCCATCGCCGGACGTTTCCCTCGTGGTGGTCTGCCACGAGATGGCGCGCGAGCTGCCGCGCACGATCCAGTCGCTGTCGCCGCCCTACCAGCGCCTCGACCCGTCGCTGCGGGTGGAGATCGTCGTCCTCGACAACGGCTCGCGGGTGCTGCCCGACGAGGGTGCACTGGCGGCCTTCGGCGCGTCGGTCAGGGTCATGCGATGCTCGCAGGTGACGCCCTCGCCGGTGCGGGCCGTCAACGAGGGGCTGGCCGCGGCCCGCGCGCCCCTCATCGGCGTCTGGATCGACGGTGCCCGCCTCGCCTCGCCCGGCCTCGTGCAGGCCTGCGTCGAGGCTGCGCGCCGGCATCCGCGGGCGGTGGTGGCGCCGCTCAACTGGCAGCTCGGGCCGAAGCGGCAATATCTGAGCGGCGAGGACGGCTACGACCAGGCCGCCGAGGATGCCCTGCTCGCCTCGATCGGCTGGCCGGCCGACGGCTCCCGCCTGTTCGAGATCGCCACCTGCGAGGTCCGCGACCCACCGACCGGGCCGCTGCTCGAGAGCAATGCGCTGTTCCTGCCGCGCGCCCTCTGGGACGAGCTCGGGGGCTACGACGAGGCCTTCACCGAGCCCGGCGGCGGCATGGTCAATCCCGACACGCTGACGCGGGCGCTGGCGTTGCCGGGGACGCAGCTCATCCGCATCGTCGGCGAGGCGACGTTCCACCAGATCCACGGCGGGCTCTCGACGAGCTCGATCGCCGCGGCGCTCGACCTCGTGAAGGCGGGAAGCCAGGCCTACCTGCGCCGCCGCGGCCGGCCACCGGCGCCGGTGCGGGAGGTCGGCTGGCTGCATCATGCGGGGCGGGAGACCGAGGCCGCCGAATTGTCCGCTCCCACACGGGAGCCTAACGTGGACCACGCGGTGGACGCGACGAACAAGGATCAGCCGGCAGTGGCTTCCACCCTGAACCCCGAGGCCCTGTTCCGGTACCGGCGCGACGGCGCCCTCTTTCCGATCCGGGTGATGGAGCCCGAGGAGGCGGCCGACCGCCTCGCCCGGCTGGAGGCGATCGAGGCCGCGCGCTTCGGCCGCCTGCCGCCGGCGCTCGCCCTGAAGCCGCACCTGCTGATCCCGTGGCTGTGGGACCTCGTCCACGACCCGCGGGTACTCGACCCGGTCGAGGCGGTCCTCGGGCCGGACATCCTGTGCTGGGCCTCGAGCTTCTTCAACAAGCAGCCCGGCACCCCCGACCACGTGCCCTGGCACCAGGATGCCACCTACTGGGGCCTCGCCCGCCCCGATGCCCTGACGGCCTGGATCGCCTTCACGCCGAGCGTGGCCGAGAACGGCTGCATGCGTGTCGTCTTCGGCAGCCACCAGACTCCGCTGCCGCACGGCGACAGCGGCGATCGCTCCAACATGCTGCTCGGCCGCGAGGAGATCCTCGTTGAGGTCGACGAGGCGGAGGCGGTCGACGTGGTGCTGGCGCCCGGCGAGATGTCGCTGCACCACCTCCTGACCGTGCACGGCTCGCGCCCGAACGGCTCGGCGATGCGCCGCGTCGGCTTCGCGGTGCGCTACATCGCCGGCGACCTGAAGCAGGCGGGCGCCACCCGCGGCTCGGCGACGCTGGTTCGCGGCCGCGACCACGGCACCTTCGACCTCGAGCAGGCGCCGGCGAGCGAATTCGATCCGACGGCGCTCGCCGAACACAGGCAGGTGCTGCGGCGCTTCATGGGGGTGGTGACGCGCGAGATCCGCCAGTCCCGTCCTGCCTCCGGCGCGGACGGCCCGCCGGAATGACGGCGCCCACGCCCCGGACTTCGGACACCGCGGCCGAGCCGTTGCTTGCCGCCTTGCGCCGCCATGCGCAGACGCGGGGCGACCGCGACGCGGTGCGCTTCCTCGCGCGCGGCGAGGCCGTCACCGACCGCCTGACCTATGCCGACATGATGACGGCGGTGGACGAGACCGCTGCCGGCCTCATCGTCGAGGGCGCCGCCGGGCGGCCGGTGGTGCTGGCGCTCGGGCCGGGTACGCGCTTCGTCGTCACCTTTCTCGCCTGCCTCAGGGCGGGCGCCATCGCCGTGACGGTGCCCTATCCGGCCGTGGCGGCGAACCGCGAGCGCTTCGTCGCCGTGGTGGCGGACTGCCGCCCCTTCGCGGTGGTGTGCGAGGCGGCGGACGAGGACCTGCCCGGCCTGCCCGAGGGCACCCGCCGGCTCGTCGCCGGCGCGCTACGGCGGCCGGTGGGGGCGCTGCCGCCGGAGCCCGGTGCCGACGCACTCGCGCTGGTGCAATACAGCTCCGGCTCGACGCGGGCCCCGCGCGGCGTCGTCATCACCCACGGCAACATCGCCGCCGCCGAGCGGATGATCCAGGCGGCGATGCGGGCCGACGAGGACAACGTCACCGTTTCCTGGCTGCCGCCCTTCCACGACATGGGGCTGATCGGCTCGATCCTGCATCCGCTGTATGTGGGCGGCGTCTCGGTGCTGATGCCGCCGAACGCCTTCCTGCAGAAGCCGATGCGCTGGCTGCGCACGATCAGCGAGCACCGCGCCACCATCGCCGGCGGCCCCAACTTCGGCTTCGACCTCTGCGTCCGGCGGGCCCCGGCCGACGGCGGCGACGGCGGGCTCGACCTTTCGAGCTGGAAGGTCGCCTTCTGCGGCTCCGAGCCGGTGCGGGCGGCGACGCTCTCGGCCTTCGCCGACCGCTTCGCCGGCGTCGGCTTCGACCCTTCGGCGCTGATGCCGTGCTACGGCCTCGCCGAGGCGACGCTGCTGGTCTCGGCCCGTCTCTACGGCACCGGCGTCGCCGAGTTCGCCACGGTCGGCACCGACACGGGAGCGCCACCGCTGTCGCGCGTTTCCTGCGGCGTCACCCCGCCCGGCTGCAGCGTCCGGCTCCGGCCGATCGAGGGGGCGGCGGCGGAGGCCGTCGGGGCACCGGAGATCGGCGAGGTGTGCATCGGCGGCGCCCACATCGCGCTCGGCACCTGGGCGGGCGCCGATCAGGCCGTGGTCCCGTTCGAGGCGGCGTTCACATCGGCGGATGGCCTGCGCCTGCTGCCGACGGGCGACGTCGGGGCGCTCTCCGGCGGCGAGCTCGCCATCATCGACCGCATCAAGGACATCGTCGCCGTCTATGGCCGCAAGCTGCACGCCGTCGACGTCGAGGACACGGTGCTGAGCGAGCCGGGGACGGAGGTCGTCGCGGCGGCGGCCTTCGCGGTGCCGGTCGACGGTCGCGAGAGCCTGGCGCTCCTCTGCGAGATCCGCACGCGTGATCTCGCCGCCCTCGACCGCACCGCGCGGATGGCGCAGCTTCGCGACCGGGTGGCGCAGGCGCACGGCGTCGTGCCGGTGGTGGGGCTGCTCACCCACGGCGCGCTGCCGCGCACCTCGAGCGGCAAGATCCAGCGCCAGCGGACGCGGGCGCTGTTTCTCGGCGGCGAGTTGCGGATCGCCGCGACGACGACCGCCGGCGCGGCCGCCTGATGGGGGATCGAGCGATGGCTGTACTTTCGCCCGCGCAGCGCGACGCCTTCGAGCGGGACGGCTTCGTTGCGCCCGTCGACGTGCTCGGCCCCGATGAGGTGGCTGGCCACCTCGCCAGCCTCGAGGCGCTGGAGGCGGCGCGCGCCGGCCGGCTGCCGCCCTCGATGAACGCCAAGCCACACCTCCTCGTCCGCTGGCTGTGGGGCCTTGTGCACGACCCGCGCATCGTCGAGCCGGTGGCCGACCTGCTCGGTCCGGACCTGCTCTGCTGGGGCACGAGCTTCATCTCGAAGAGTGGCAAGGACGAGAAGTTCGTCTCCTGGCACCAGGACGCCACGCACTGGAAGCTCGCCGAGCCGCGCGCCGTCACCGCCTGGCTGGCGCTGACGCCGAGCCGGCGCGACAACGGCTGCGTGCGGTTCCTGCCGGGGAGCCATCGGACGGTCGTGCCGCACGAGGACACGTCCGACCCCGACAACCTGCTCGGCCGGCGCGAGCGGGTGCTCGCCGATCTCGACGAGGCGAGCGCCGTCGATGCCGAGCTCGGGGCCGGGCAGATGTCGATCCACCACGCCCTCGTCATCCACGGGTCCGAGCCGAACCGCAGTGGCAGCCGGCGCACCGGCTTCGCCATCCGCTACCTGCCGGCCGAGGTGGCGCAGGCCGATGGCCGGCAGAACTTCGCCACCCTGGTCCGCGGCCGCGACCATGGCACCTTCGCGCTGGAGGAGGGTCCGGAGGCCGACTTCCACCCCGATGCGGTGAAGCGGCACGCACAGTCGATCCGCGCCGGCATGCGGGTGATCTTCGAGGGCGCCGCCGATCGCCGTGCAGCCGGGGGCTGACGTGGCGGCGGTCGATCTCGACGCGCCATCGCGGGGTGGCCCGGAGCCGCAGACGCCGGGGCCGCCGGTGTGGTCGCTCGCCGACCAGGCGTGGCTGGTGACGCGCCATGCCGACGTGGTGGCGCTGCTGCGCGATCCCTGCTTCGCCGCGGCGAACCCGGCGGACGGCATCCGCCGGCTGACGGCGCGCACCGACCCCGGCGCGGCGGCGCTGGCCGGACTGCTCGACGGCATGGCGATCTTCCAGAACGGGGCGACGCACGCGGCCGTGCGGCCGATCCTGAAGGCCTACGTGGCGGGTCTCTCGGCGCAGTGGCCGGCGGAGGCGATCGAGGCGCTCGTCTCGGACACCCTGGCGCCGCTCGCGGCCGGCACGACCATCGATGCGGTGGCAATGATCGCCGACGTGGTACCGAACACGATGGCCGCACGCGGGCTCAGGCTTTCAGTGGACGACGTCGCGCGGCTGCGGGCGATGGGGCAGGACATCGCGACGATCTGGCGGCCGCTGCCGCCGCTCCGCGAGGCGCGGCGGCTCGAGCCGGTGGCAGCCGCCGTGCGGGCGCTGCTGGCGGAGGCACCACGCGCCGTGGGGCGGCTGCCGCTGGCGGGCACGAACGACGTGCCGCTGGCCGACCTGGAGTTCTTCATCATCACGGCGGTGGTGGAGACGACCGCGTCGGCGCTCGGCAACGCGATCGACCTGCTGACACGGCGGCCGGACCTCCAGGAGCGGCTCCGGGCGGAGCCGGGACTGGTGGCGGGGTTCGTCGAGGAGGCGCTGCGCCTCGCCGGGCCGGCGGCGCGGCTCAACCCACGGATCGCCACCGCGCGGCGCGAGATCGGCGGGCAGGTCTTGGAGGCCGGCGCGGCGGTCGTGGCGGTGCTGGAGAGCGCCCACCGCGACCCCCTCGCCTATTCCGACCCGGATACGCTCCAGCTCGACCGGCGCGGCCCGCCGCTGCTCGCCTTCGGCGGTGGCGTGCACGCCTGCCTCGGCGCGCGGCTGGCGCGGGCGGAGATGGCGATCACGCTGCAGCGGCTGGTCGAACGCTTCCGGCTCGCACCGGGGACGGAGCCGGCGCGGCGGCGGGCGTCGCGCGACATGCTGGCGTTCGAGCGGCTGCCGGTGACGCTCAGCTGAGGCGCGGGCGACGGCGGGCGACCAGCAGCAGATCGCGGTAGTGCGGGTCGACGGCGAGGCCTGGGCGGTAGCCGAAGCCCGAGAGGCCGGCGGCGGCCATCAGGTCGAGGATGTCGGCGCCGACCACCCGCCGCTCGGGCTTGCGGGTTGCGCCGGCGGGGCGGCGCTTCGGCTCGACGGCGGGATCGGCCTCGACCGTCGTCTCGGGGAACTGCCAGACGAAACTCTCCTGGAAGACGGCGTGGCCGCCGTCGGCGAGCACGCGCGCAACCTCGGCGAGAAGGGCCGCCACATCCGGCACCCAGAACAGCACGTCGCGCAGGAGCACGAGATCGAGGCTGGCGTTGGCGGCCGGCAGGGCGGCGAGGTCGACGGGGATCGCGCCAGCCACGGTGCCCGCGCTGCCCTCGCCTGCCTTGCCGGCGCCGAACTGGTCGCCGCGGACGAGGTGGTCGGGAACCGTCGCGGCGAGCGCAGGGTCGAGGGTGAGGTCGAGCACCCGCGGCGGCGGGATGGCGGAGTCTTCGGCGAGCTCGAGCAGGGTCGCGTGGATGCCGTGGGCGTGGGTGTGCAGGACGGCGGCGGCGAGTTCCATGGTCCGCCGGCCGGCACCGCAGCCGCAGATCGCGCCGGGCGCCGCGAACTCACCAGCCGGGAACGGCTGGCCGCAGACGGTGCAGGCGTAGTCGAACGGGACGGGTGCGGCGGTGGTTGCGGCCGCCGTCATGGCCGCACCGCGATGACGGCGGCGCTGTGGACGAGGCGCTTCACGAACGGGTGCGAGCGGTGGAAGGTCGCCCGCAGGCCGTGGCGGGCGTGCAGGTCGACGAGGTCGCGGCCGAAGTCGGTGAAGACGAGGGACGGCGTGTCGGTGCCGGAGCGGTGGTAGCGCGGCTCCATCAGGTGCTCGATCTCGCCTCCGACGAGGCGGGCGCGCGCCTGCGAGTGGTCGCGCAGGGGGAACTTCAGCGGGATCGAGAAGACGTGGGCGCCGCCGGGCTTCAGCACGCGCGCCACCTCCGCCACCACCTTCCCGACGTCGGCGACGTGCTCCATCACGTCGGAGGTGATGACGAGGTCGAAGCTCTCGTCCGCGAAGGTCATCGCCTCGAGGTTCTGGCAGACGACGCCGTCGCGGCTCTCGCCGGGGGGCACATCCTCGAAGAGGTAGGACTGCACGTAGCCGGGGTGGCCCTTGAGGTAGCGGGTGAACGGGCCGCGGATCGCCGCCTCGAGGATCGCGAGCGTCTGGCACTCCGGAAAGCGGACGAAGCGGGTGAAGAACGAGAAGCGGCCGCGGCCGAAGTGGGTGAGGATGGCGCCGGCCTGCTCGCGGTAGCGCAGCGTCGCCCGGCAGGTCGGGCACGGGAACGATTCGCGGGCGCCCAGCGAGGTTCCGACGAACTCGCCCTTCGCCCCGCACATCTCGCACTGGCCGGCATAGGCGCGCGGCCGCAGGGCGGCGGCTTCGTCCACCGGCTCGGTTGGATCGGCCGCGACGGGGTCCGTCAGGTCGTTCATGGAATCTCCCGCGCCTGATCCACCGGCGCGGCGCGAGCTTACGGCGGCCGACACGGGCGCCGCAACGTTCCCAGCCGTGTGCCCGGCCGTCGCGTCCCGTTGCAATCGGCCGGTGCGCGGCCCATCGTTCGGCTTCGACCGGGGGGCCGCTCCCGCCCCGGCATCACCTTCGGCGGACACCCGTGACTGCATCGCCCCGACAACCGCTGACGGTCGCCTCGCTGCCGAAGTTCCGCACGGCCGCCTTCCGCCACATCCTCAAGACCGAGCTGAAGCCGGGCGGCACGGCGGCCGATCTCGGCGCCGGCCACCTGTGGTTCTCGATCATGGCGAACCATTACGGGCTGAAGGTCACCGCCGTCGACGCCCGCAGCGAGCGCCTGCCGCCGGCGGAGCAGTGGCAGGGCGTCACCTTCGTCGAGTCCGACATCCGCGACTTCCCGCTCGACGGCTTCGACTACGTCTTCGTGCTCGGACTGCTCTACCACCTGACCTTCGAGGACCAGGTGACGCTGTTCCACCGGGCGCTGACGGCGCGGGTCCTGGTCCTCGACACCCAGGTGCACGTGCCGGAGCTGATCCGCGAGGAGCCGGAGCCGTGGGAGATCGACATCCGCCCCTATGGCGACGGCTATTTCGGCGTTGACTATCCGGAGCGCGACACGGCGCAGGCCTCCTGGGGCAACCCGATCTCCGTGTGGCTGACAGAGCCGTCGCTGATCCGCCTCGCCCGCGACTGCGGCTACCGGACGGTGGAGCCGGTCGGGCCGATCTACCCGACGATGTGGGGCGGGCGGCGCTTCTACGTGCTGCGGCCGTGACCCCAATCACCCTGAGAAAGATCAACGCGGGGCCGGCAGCGTCGTGAGAGGGATGGCGCGGCAGCGCCGAGAGGCAGTGCCCCCGGGGGGAGAGATCGTCTGATGGCCGACGCGATGCTGCACCCCGAGTTCGAGACCCTCGGTGCCGAAGCGGTGCGGGCCGATCAGGACCGGCTCTGGCCGGCGCAGTGGCGGCATGTGCGCGCTTCGGCGTTCTATCGCGAAAAGCTCGGGGCCGACGCGCCGGAAGACCTGCCGCTCGACGCCATCGGCGAGCTGCCGTTCACCGAGAAGGACGAGCTCCGCCACTCCCAGGAGCGCGCCTATCCGTTCGGCGACTATCTCGCCGCCGGCGAGGACCGCGTCGTGCGGCTGCATCGCACGTCGGGCACCACCGGGCGCTCGCTGCAGCTCGCCTATTCGCGCGCGGACGCGGCGCTGACGGCACGCATCGGCGGCCGCGCCCTGTTCGCCTCGGGGCTCCGGCCCGGCGACCGGGTGGTGCACTGCCTGAACTACTGCCTGTGGACCGGCGGCGTCACCGACCACCTGGCGCTGGAGGAGGCCGGCGCCTGCGTCGTCCCCTTCGGCGTCGGCAATACGGCCAAGCTCGTCGAGACGATCCTCGACCTGAAGGTGACGGCGATCTCCTGCACGCCCTCCTACCCGGCGCTGCTCGAGAAGATGCTGCGCGAATCCGGCTCGGCGCCGCGGGTGCTCGGGCTGCGGCTCGGCCTCTTCGGCGGCGAGGCCGGGCTCGACAACATCGCGTTCCGTGACGGCATGGAGGCGATTTGGGGCTTCGGCGTGCGCAACGCCAACTACGGCATGTCGGAGGTGATCTCGAACTTCGGCAGCCAGTGCGAGCGCACCACCGACCTGCACTTCCACGGCTCGGATGCGATCTTCGCGGAGATCGTCGACGCCGACGGCCGCTCGCTGCCGATCCGCGAGGGGGCGACGGGCGAGCTCGTCTGCACCCACCTCGCCAAGGAGTGCCAGCCTCTGCTGCGCTTCCGCACCCGTGACGTCATCACGGTGACGGGCACCGGCGCCTGTGCCTGCGGGCGGACGTCCTGGCGCTTCCGCGTCACCGGGCGCACCGACGACATGTTCAACGTGCGCGGCGTCAACGTCTTCCCGACGGCGGTTCAGAAGGCCGTCGCGGGGCAAACGGGGCTGTCGACAGGGCACTTCCGCATCCGCCTCGAAGGCCCTGGCCCCTATGACCGAATCGCCATCGTCGCAGAGGCAGCGCACGGCCTCGCGCCGGCCGACTGGCCCGGCGCCGCGCGGGCGCTGGAGGCGGCGGTGCGCGACCTCGCCGGCGCGGCGGCGGTCGTGACGCTCGTCGCGCCCGACAGCCTGCCGCGCACCGACGGCAAGACCAGCCTGATCGAGAGGACCTGACGATGGCCGCCGCCCCGCCCCGCTTCGCCCACTACGAGCGCCGCGGCGCCGTTGGCCTCGTGACCCTGAACCGGCCCGAGCGGCTCAACGCCATGAGCGGCGACCTGATGGACGACATGGCGGCGGCCCTGACCGTGGCCTTCGCCGATCCCGACACCGGTGCGGTGGTGCTGACTGGCGCCGGCCGGGCCTTCTGCGCCGGCGACGACCTAAAGGAATACGACGCCCAGAGCGCCGACGAGGAGTCGATCCGCACCCACGTCGACCGCATCCAGGCGATCACGCGCCTCCTGATGGGCTCCGACAAGCCCGTGGTCGGGGCCATTCACGGCTTCGCCGTGGGTGGTGGCTTCGAGTGGCTGATCAACTGCGACCTGGTGGTGGCCGCCGACGACCTCGTCGCCTTCTTCCCCGAGATGGACTGGGGCCAGTTCGTCACCGGCGGCGTCACCCACCTGCTGCCGCAGGCGATCGGCCACCAGCGGGCGATGGAGCTCCTGCTCCTCGGCGAGCGCCAGAGTGCGGCGCGGCTCGAAGCGCTCGGACTCGTCAATCGCGTCGTGCCGAAGGACAAGATGCTGGAGACGGCGCTCGAGATCGCCGGCCGCATCGCCGCTAAGTCGCGCTTCTCGACGGCGCGGTTGAAGAAGACGGTACTCCGCGACCTCGGCGGAGCGCTCTGGCGCGCCGTCGCCCTCGAGCACGCCGCGACGATCGAGGCGTTCGCCCACCCGGATTCGGCAGCACGGGTGAAGGCGTTCGGCGAGCGGAAGCGGGGCTGAGGCCCCGCCCCCGTGTTGTTTCAGGCGGCCTTGAGGTCGCCGGCGACGGTGAAGTCGGCTTCGGTCTGGGCGCGGATCTCGTCGAGGCTCACGCCGGGCGCGGTCTCGATCAGCGTCATGCCGCCCTTCGCCTTGTCGATCGCGAAGACGCCGAGGTCGGTGACGACGAGGTCGACGACGCCGGCGCCCGTCAGCGGCAGGTTGCAGCGCTTCAGGAGCTTCGGCTCGCCCTTCGCCGTGTGCTCCATCAGCACGACGACGCGCTTGACGCCGGCGACGAGGTCCATCGCGCCGCCCATGCCCTTCACCATCTTGCCGGGGATCATCCAGTTGGCGAGATCACCGTTCTCGGCCACCTGCATGGCGCCGAGGATGGAGAGGTCGATGTGGCCGCCGCGGATCATCGCGAAACTGTCGGCGCTCGAGAAGTAGCTCGTCGTCGGGAGTTCCGTGACGGTCTGCTTGCCGGCGTTGATGAGATCGGCGTCCTCCTCCCCCTCATAGGGGAACGGGCCCATGCCGAGCATGCCGTTCTCGCTCTGCAGCGACACCGTCATGCCCTCGGGGATGTAGTTCGACACCAGCGTCGGAATGCCGATGCCAAGGTTCACGTAGAAGCCGTCGCGCAGTTCCTTGGCGGCGCGGGCGGCCATCTCGTCACGGGTCCAGGCCATGAGACGTGCTCCCTTCAGGCGGCGCGCTTGCGGACGGTGCGCTGCTCGATGCGCTTCACCGGGTCCTTCAGGTGGACGATGCGCTGCACGTAGATGCCCGGCGTGTGGAT
The DNA here is from genome assembly GCF_046156265.1 of Pseudoxanthobacter sp. M-2. Lineage (NCBI taxonomy): Bacteria > Pseudomonadati > Pseudomonadota > Alphaproteobacteria > Hyphomicrobiales > Segnochrobactraceae > Pseudoxanthobacter > Pseudoxanthobacter sp. M-2. The sequence goes on along the minus strand of NZ_JAWDIR010000043.1, from coordinate 186,566 downwards.
GTGGTCGGGGTCGATCTCGCCGGCCTCGACGAGGTGCTCGACCTCGGCGATCGTCACCTTGGCGGCGGTCGCCATCATCGGATTGAAGTTCCGCGCCGTCTTCCGGTAGACGAGGTTGCCTTCCGTGTCGCCCTTCCAGGCGTGGACGAGCGCCACGTCGGCGAACAGGCCGCGCTCCATGACGTATTTCTCGCCGTCGAACTCGCGCACGTCCTTCCCCTCGGCGACCAGCGTGCCGACGCCGGTCTTGGTGAAGAAGGCCGGGATGCCGGCGCCGCCGGCGCGGATGCGCTCGGCGAGCGTGCCCTGGGGCGTGAACTCGAGCTCGAGCTCGCCGGCGAGGAACTGCTGGGCGAACAGCTTGTTCTCGCCGACATAGGACGAGATCATCTTGCGGATCTGCCGCGTCTCCAGCAGGCGGCCGAGGCCGATGCCGTCGACGCCGGCATTGTTGGAGACGACGGTGAGGCCCTTCACGCCGGAATCGCGCAGGGCGTCGTTCAGCGCCTCCGGGATTCCGCACAGGCCGAAGCCGCCTGACATGATCATCATATCGTCGCGCAACAGGCCGGCGAGCGCCTCCGTCGCGCTGGCATAGACTTTCCTCAAGCGGAGCATCCTTTCAGGGTCGGCGGGAAGCGGCGGACCCGGCTCGGGCCGTCCGGCGATGCACAATGAAGGGTGCAGCGCGGGATGGTGTCAATCGCAAGCGCAAGGCGCCGTCAACGGGGGGATGGTGGCTGCGGTGGTGCGGCTGGTGGTGCCGGATCGCCGTGGCGGTGCTAGAGAGCCGTTCTCCTAATCGAACGGGACGGGTGGGCATGAGCGGGCAGACGGGCGAGCAGACGAGCGTGCCGACGGCAGAGCGGCGCATCACCGGCCGGACCAAGGTGTTCCTGCTCCTCGCCGATCCGGTGGCACACGTCGTCGGCACCGCCGTCATCAACGGCCACTTCGCCGGCGCGGGCGTCGATTTCTCCGCCTCCCCCGCCCACGTCCCGGCGGACGACCTGCCGACGATGCTGGCCGCGGCCCGCATCATGCGCAACCTCGTCGGCCTCGGCATTACCATCCCGCACAAGATCGCCATCCTACCGCTTCTCGACGCGGTGACGGACCGGGGCCGCGCCGTCGGGGCGGTGAACTTCGTGCGCCGCGAGGGGGACGGACGGCTCGTCGGCGACAACATCGACGGCATCGGGTTCGTCGCCGGCCTCAAGCGGCGTGGCATCGAGGTTGCGGGCAAGCGCGTGCTGCAGGCGGGCGCCGGCGGCGTCGGGCGGGCGATCGCCTTTGCGCTCGCCGAAGCGGGCGCCGCGGAGCTCGTCATCATCAACCGCGATGCGGCCAAGGGCGCGGCACTCGCGGCGGCGGTGTCGGCGGCGTTTCCTACCTGCCGGGCGCGGGCAGAGGCGGCGGGCGATGCGAGCATGGCCGACATCGTCGTCAACGCCACGGCGCTCGGCATGAAGGCGGGCGACGCGCTTCCGCTCGATCTTTCCGGCATCCGGGCGGAGGCGGTGGTGGCGGAGGTGGTGATGACGCCGGTGGAGACGCCGATCCTGGCGGAGGCCGCGCGGCACGGCTGCCGGACGGTGCCCGGACGGGCGATGCTCGACGAGCAGATGGTGCTGCTGCAGGCGTTCCTGGGGCTCTGAAGGCTAGCCCTAGGGTCAGGCCAGGAGGCCGCGCAGCACGTCGAAGGCGCCGTCGATGTCGTCGGTGAGCGCGCGGGCGGCGGTCTCCGGGTCGTGGTCGGACAGTCCGCGCAGCAACGTGCGGTGGCGGACGTTCGACGAGACGTAGTTGCCGGACGAGCGCAAGAGATTGAAGTACGGGCTGATCTGCAGCCACAGCGTCTCGATGACGTTGACCAGCACCGGCGAGCCGGACGCCCGGTAGATGGTGAAGTGGTAGGCGCGGTTGCCGCGAAGGAAGCCCTTCACGTCACCGGCCGCGATCGCCTTGTCCATCGCCGTGAAGATGCGCCGGACCTCCTCGAGCGTCGCCTCGTCGATGCGTTCGGCCGCCCAGCGGACGGCGGTACCCTCCATCTCGACGCGGACGTTGCGCAGGTCGATCAGGCGGTCGCGGTCGAGGCGGGGCACGCCCATGGCGCGGCCGGTGACGAAGGTCAGCGCGCTCGCCGCCGTCAGCCGCTTCAGCGCCTCTCGCACGGGCATCGTCGAGACGCCGAAGGCGTCGGCGAGGCTCTGGATGGTGACGACCTGGCCCGGCGCGATCTCGCCGTCGAGGATGAGGTCGGAGACCTGGCGGTAGACCCGCTCCTGCATGGTGTCGCGGACGAGCGGAGTGACGCTGAAATCGCTCCGAATATCGGTCGTCGCCTCGGCCATGAATGCCCTCTGGTCCGTCGGACCATCCCCTTCGGCCGACCCGCGGTGCTTAGCCGGGCCGCCTGTCCACAGCAACCATAGCGCCGCCCTCGCCCCCTTGCAGCATCTTTGATCTGTGATCTATGATCACGAATAAGCGGCCCGCCGGAGAGCGCGGCCCGACAATAAACGAGACCTGGAGCGGCGCGGGCCGCCCGGCACATGGGAGGAAAGAGATGAGTTTCCGATCGATCCGCGGCACCGCCGCGGCCGCGCTGGCGCTCGCCGCCGGGCTCGGCATGGCCGCCTCGGCGCAGGCTGCCGAGAAGTACAAGATCTTCCTCAGCATGAGCTACATCGGCAATGACTGGCAGGCCGAGGCCGCCAACATGGTCAAGGCGATGGCGGCTCACAAGAGCATGGCCGACAAGGTCGACCTGCAGGTGCAGGTGGCCGGCCCGAACGCCCAGCGCCAGATCCAGCAGATCAACGCGATGGTGCAGTCCGGCGCCCAGGCGATCGTCATCTTCCCGATCTCGCCGACGGCGCTGAACCAGGTGGTCAAGAACGCCTGCGACAAGGGCGTCAAGATCTTCGCCTATGACGGCGAGATCACCGAGCCCTGCGCCCACAACATCTCGATTGACCAGGAAGAGGCCGGCCGCGTCACCGCGGAGTGGCTCGTCGACAAGCTCGGCGGCAAGGGCAACATCATCGCCATCACCGGCGTGCCCGGCACCTCGGTCGACACGCTGCGCACCAAGGCCGCCAAGGAGGTGTTCGCCAAGCACCCCGACATCAAGATCGTCGCCGAGGCGGTCGGCATGTGGAGCCAGGCGGTCGCCCGCACCGAGCTGTCGAAGATCCTCGCCACCCACAACTGGGACAGCGTCGACGGCCTGTGGATGCAGGTCGGCTGCTACACGGCGAACGCCATGCAGCTCGAGGCCGGCAAGACCATCGAGCAGCTGCTGCCGTGCGCCGGCGAGGGCTCGAACGGCGGCCGCATCCAGACGCTGCCGGTCGGCACCGAGGTGGAAGGCGCCGCGATGCCGTATGCGCCGATGGGCGCGCCGCGCATCTCCTACGCCTCGCCGCCCTACTCCGGTGCGCTCGCCCTGAAGCTCGCCGTCGAGGCGCTGGAGGGCAAGGACGTGCCGAAGAAGGTGGTGCTGCCGCTGCCGATCGTCACCAACGAGACGATCAAGCTCTGCAAGGAAGGCACCTGGCAGGAGATGAAGGACGGCTGCAACGCCTTCCTGCCCTCGATCGTCCCGAACCCCGGCTGGTTCGCCTCGATCTTCTCCGAGCAGACCCCGGAAGTCGGCCTGAACGCCGCCCTCGTCGGCCAGCCCGAGAACTGATCCTCGACCACTGAAAAGCGCGGCGGCGCCGGCGACCCCGGCCCGCCGCGACGGTTCCCCGCCCCGGCGCACCCCGCCGGTCGATGGGTCATGCGTGGAGGCCACCGCCTTGTCCGAGGGATCGAGCAGCAGCCGCGCCGCGGTCTCCGTGCGCAACGTCCGCAAGGCGTTCGGGGCGACGGTGGCGGTCGACGACGTGTCGTTCGACATCGCCCCGGGCACGGCGCACGCGCTGCTCGGCGAGAACGGCGCGGGCAAGTCGACCATCGTCAAGCTGCTCTCCGGCCTGATCGAGCCCGATCGCGGCAGCTTCGAGGTGTTCGGCGTGACAGTGCGGCTGCGCTCGCCGCGCGCCTCCCACGCCCGCGGCATCCAGACGGCGTTCCAGGAGATGACGCTCGTCCCGGACCTGACCGTCCTCGACAACATGCTTTTGCCCTACGCCCCCATGGGGCTGACCGGCATGATCCGCCGTCGCGCCGCCGAGGCGGCGGTGCGCGCCCACATCGACAGCCTCGGCTTCGACGTCGACCTCGGGGCGGAGGTGCGCGACCTCGACCTGGCGGTCCGCCAGAAGATCGAGATCGCGCGGGCCGTCTACCGCAAGCCGAAGATCCTGCTCCTCGACGAGCCGACCTCGACGCTCGCCGGCCGCGACGTCGACTGGCTCGGCGAGATCATCGCGCGGCTGAAGGCCGAGGGCGTCACCATCGTCTTCATCTCGCATCGCATGCGGGAGGTGCGCGCCTTCTGTGACGGGCTGACGGTGCTGCGCAACGGCCGCGCTATCGCCACCGCCGCCACCGCCTCGCTCGCCGACGAGGCGGTGATCGAGATGATCATCGGCCGCTCGATCGCCAAGACCTTTCCGCCGCGGCCCGCGGCGCCGGCCGTGCCGCCGCCGGAGGTGCTCTCGACACACGACCTCACCGCCGGCGCCAAGCTCGACGGGGTGTCGCTGTCGCTGAAGCGCGGCGAGATTCTCGGCGTCGCCGGGCTGCAGGGAATGGGGCAGCTCGATCTCTTCCTCGCCTGCGTCGGCCTGCGCACGGTGCGCCGTGGCGAGATCCGCGTCGACGGGCGGCCGGTGTCGATCACCTCGCCGGCCGAGGCGCTGCGGCCCAACATCGGCATCGGGCTGCTGCCGGAGGACCGCAAGACCGAGGCGCTGTTCCTCAACCTCTCCGGCAAGCACAACGCCTCGCTGCCGGTGATCGACCGCTTCAGCCACGGCGGCCTGATCGGACGCCAATCGGAGACCCGCGCGGTGGAGACCTCGTTCGCGCAGGTGGAGGTCGACCGGCGGGCGCTGTGGATGCCGGTGCGCAGCTTCTCCGGCGGCAACCAGCAGAAGATCGCGATCGCCAAGTGGCTGCTCGCCCAGAGCCGCATCCTGCTGCTGTTCGATCCGACCCGCGGCATCGACGTCGGCACCAAGCACGAGCTCTATGTGCTGATGCGCGCCTTCACCGAGGCCGGCGGCTCGATCCTGCTTCATTCGACCGAGGTTCCGGAGCTGGTGCACCTGTGTGATCGCGTCGTTGTGCTCTACGGCGGCAAGGTCGCCGCGGAGATCGCCGCGAAGGACCTGACCGAGGGCGCCATCATGCGGCCGGCCCTTGGGGGCGGCTCGGCGGCGGCGGAGCTCGCGGCATGAGCGCCGCGACCACCTCGACGTCGACGACGCGGCCGTCTGCCCGCCTCGGAGCGCGACTGGAGCGGCACCGCGGGCTTTTGACGGCCATCATCGTCTTTGCGGTGCTGCTGTTCGCGGTCGACGCGATCAGCCCGGGGCCGCTCAGCTATTTCGACATCGCCTTCCTGTCGTCGGGCGGCGCCACGCTGGCGCTCGCCGCGGTCGGCCAGACGCTGGTGATCCTGTCGGGCGGGTTCGATCTGTCGGCCGGCGCGGTGATCTCCTTCGTCAATGCCGTGCTCGCGTCCAACATGGACATGGCCGACATGGAGGCGTCGGTGGCGCTGTGGACGGCCATCGGCATCGCCATCGGCATGGCGGCGGGCGCCTTCAATGGCTTCTTCATCGCCTTCCTGCGCCTGCAGCCGATCGTCGTGACACTGTCGACGATGTTCATCCTGCAGGGCGTGACACTGCTCGTCATGGACAAGCCGGGCGGCTTCGTCTCGCCGAGCCTCGGCAGCTTCTATCTCGGCGACGCCATCCCGAACCTTTTGCCGATGCCGCTCGTCGTGCTCGGCGTCGTCATCCTGTTCTGGCTGTGGCTGAAGTCGACGCGCTACGGCACCGCGCTCTATGCGGTCGGCTCCGACCCGGAGGCGGCGCGCTCGGCCGGCGTGCGCGTCGACCTCGTGAAGTTCGCCACCTACACGCTCGCGGGGGGCTTCTACGGCCTCGCGGGTGTCTTCATCAGCGCCCAGACGGGCTCGGGCGACCCGCTCATCGGCAACTCGCTGCTACTCTCGATGTTTGCCGCCGTCGTCGTCGGCGGTACACGGCTCGGTGGCGGGCGCGGCGGCGCCGTCGGCACGATCTTCGGCGCCTACATCCTGATGATCGTCGTCAACATCCTGCTCGTGCTGAACGTCTCGGCCTACTACTCGACGGTGGCCGAGAGCATCATCCTGCTTTTGGCGGTGCTGGCGGGATCGCTCAGCGGCCATTCGGTGCTCGCCCGCCAGGTCCGCGGCGTCGCCACCCACCTCAAGGCCTGGCGCGCCGGCACGCTTCCCCGCCAGATCGGCGGGCCGGACATGCGGCTCGACACCACCGGGGCGACCCGGGCGGCGAAACAGGCGAATCCGACGGCGCCGTTCTGGGTGCGCCACGGCGAGGGGCTGAAGATTGCCCTGCCCGCCTATGTGTTCCTCGTCGCCGTCATCATCGTCACGCAGTTCACCCTCGGCAACACGGTGCTGAACTGGGGCTACTGGAACTCGATCATCGTGCTGTCGAGCTTCCTCGCCGTGCTGGCGCTCGGCCAGGGCACGGTGATCCTGACGGGCGGCCTCGACCTCTCCGTGCCGTGGACGATCGGGCTCTCCGGCATCCTGCTCGCCGGCTTCGTGCAGGGCGCCGATGCGCCGCTCGTCTGGGCGTTGCCGGCGGTGCTGCTGATTGCCTGCCTGATCGGGCTGATGAACGGCATCGGCATCGTCGTGCTCGGGCTGTCGCCGATCGTCATGACGCTCGCCACCAACGGCATGATCCAGGGCTTCGCGCTGGTCTATTCGGGTGGCACGCCGTCCGGCTTCTCGTCACCGCTGCTGCGCTGGTTCATGACGGCGCGGCTCGGCGGCGTCGTCACGCCGGTGGTGATCTTCGTGGTCCTGTTTGCCATCGCCGCGGTCGTGCTGCTCGCGCGTACGCCGTTCGGCCGCCGGGTCTACGCGATCGGCAACAGCGCGCGCGCCGCCGAGCTCTCCGGCATCGCCGTCGGACGGACGCTGATCTGGGTCTACGTGCTGTCGGCGTTTTGCGCCGGGCTCGTCGGCGTGATGCTCACCGGCTTCTCCGGCCAGGCGAGCCTCGGCATGGGCGACGACTACTTGCTGCCGTCGATCGCGGTGGTGGTGGTCGGCGGCGCGCTGATCACCGGCGGGCGTGGCCACTACATCGGCATGCTCGGCGGCGTGCTGCTGCTCACCGCCCTGCAGACGCTGCTCGCCGGCTCGAACCTGCCCTACGCCACCCGCGCCATCCTCTACGGCGTCGTCGTGCTCGGCGCCGTCATTGCGCTCCGCGAACGCCGCGCCTGATCCTCACCGCCTGTCCGGAAAGTGCCCGCGATGTCCTCCACCTCCCCCGCCGCCGCCGCCGAAGACCTCACCGCCGGGCTCGCCGGCCAGCGCGTGCTCGTCAGCGCCGGCGCCGCCGGCATCGGCCTCGCCATCACAGACCGGCTCCTTCGCCACGGCGCCCGCGTCATCGTCTGCGACGTCGACGAGGCGGCGCTGTTCGCCTTCCGCAAGACGCACCCGGATTCGCCCGCCGAGGTGGCCGACGTTTCATCGGAGGCCGACGTCGACCGGCTGTTCGCGGCGGCCGCCAGCGCCTTCGGCGGTCTCGACGCGCTCATCAACAACGCCGGCATCGCCGGTCCGACGGGGGGCGTCGAGGAGATCGACCCCGCTGCCTGGCGGCGCTGTCTCGACATCGGCCTGACCGGGCAGTTCCTCTGCGCCCGCCGCGCGGTGCCGATGCTGAAGGCGGCGGGCGGCGGCTCGATCGTCAACATGTCGTCGGCGGCCGGCCGGCACGGCTATGCCTTCCGCTCCCCCTACTCGGCGGCGAAGTTCGGCGTCATCGGCTTCACCCAGAGCCTCGCCAAGGAGCTCGGCCCCTCGAACATCCGCGTCAACGCCATCCTGCCCGGCATCGTCGAGGGGCCGCGCATCACCAACGTCATCCGCGACCGCGCCGCCCAGCTCGGCATCTCCTACGAGGAGATGGAGGAGCGCTACATCGAGCGCGTCTCGCTCCGGCGGATGGTGAGCCCGCACGACGTCGCGGCGATGGTGGCGTTCCTGCTCTCCGACCTCGGCGCCAACCTCTCCGGGCAGTCGCTCGGCGTCGACGGCAACGTCGAGACGCTGTGATGGCGAACGTCGCGATCATCGGAACAGGGTTCATCGGGCGCGCCTGGGCGATCTCGTTCGCCCGCGCCGGCCACGCCGTGCGGCTGTGGGACGAAGCGGAGACGGCACCCGCGGCGGCGATCGCCTACATCGCCGAGGTGCTGCCGACGCTCGCCGAGAACGACCTCCTGAACGGCGCGACGCCAACGGCGGTGCTCGCGCGCATCACGGCTGCCGAGACGCTGGAGGAGGCGCTCGACGGCGTCTCCCATGTCCAGGAGAACGCGCCGGAGCGGCTCGAGGTGAAGCGGCCGCTGTTCGCCCGCCTCGACGCGCTGGCACCTGCGGACGCCGTGCTGGCGAGCTCGACCTCGGCGATCCTGCCGTCGGCCTTCACCGACCATCTGCCCGGGCGGCATCGCTGCCTCGTCGTCCACCCGATCAACCCGCCCTATCTGATCCCCGCCGCCGAGGTGGTGCCGGCGCCGTGGACGGCGGCCGAGACGGTGGAGCGCACCCGCGCGTTCCTCGTCGCCGCCGGCCAGGCGCCGATCGTGATGAAGCGCGAGCTCGACGGCTTCGTGATGAACCGCATGCAGGGCGCGCTGCTCGAGGAAGCCTTCCGCCTCGTCGCCGACGGCTATGCCACCGTCGAGGATGTCGACGTCGGCATCCGCGAGGGGCTGGCGCTGCGCTGGTCGTTCATGGGGCCGTTCGAGACGATCGACCTCAACGCGCCGGGCGGCGTGCGCGATTACGTCGAGCGCTACCAGGGCATCTACGAGAAGCTGCACCCGGCCTTCACGCGGCGCGTCGACTGGGCCGGGCCGGTGCTCGAGGGCATCGAGCGCGACCGCCGCGCGGCGGTGCCGGCCGACGGGCTGGTGGACCGCCAGAAGTGGCGCGACCGGCGGCTGATGGCGCTCGCCGCCCACAAGCGCCGCGCCGCCCGCGACATCGGAGAGTGACGCCGCCTCAGGCGCGCGTGGAAGGGACGACCATGACCGACAGCAGCACCGGACCCGGCAAGACGGCACAGACGAAGACGACGGGCGGCGACGCCGTCGTCATCACCTGCGCGATCACCGGGGCGATCCATACCCCGACAATGTCGCCCTATCTGCCGATCACCGCCGACGAGATCGCCCGCGAGGCGATCGCCGCGGCGGAGGCCGGCGCGGCGATCCTGCACCTGCACGCCCGCGACGAGGTGACCGGCAAGCCGGACCAGACGCCGGAGGCGTTCGCCCGCTTCCTGCCGCGCATCAAGCAGCAGACCAACGCCGCCATCAACATCACCACCGGCGGCAGCCCCTACATGCGCGTCGAGGAGCGCGTGCTGCCGGCGGCGACCTTCAAGCCGGAGGTCGCCTCACTCAACATGGGCTCGATCAACTTCGGCCTCTACCACCTCGTGCCGAAGTACGAGACGTTCAAGTTCGACTGGGAGAAGCCGCATCTGGAGGCGACGAAGGATCTCGTCTTCCGCAACTCGTTCAAGGACATCGAGTACATCCTCGAGACCTGCTACGGCAACGGGACGCGCTTCGAGTTCGAGTGCTACGACATCGCCCACCTCTACAACCTCGCGCACTTCGCCGACCGCGGCCTCGTGAAGGCGCCGTTCTTCGTGCAGTCGGTGTTCGGGCTTTTGGGCGGCATCGGCCCGCACCCGGAGGACGTCGCACACATGAAGCGCACGGCCGACCGGCTGTTCGGCGACAGCTACCGCTGGTCGGTGCTCGGCGCCGGCTCGGCGCAGCTTCGGATCGCAGCCCAGGCGGCGGCGCTCGGCGGCAACATCCGCGTCGGGCTGGAAGACAGCCTGTGGGCCGGCAAGGGCAAGCTCGCGACCTCCAACGCCGAGCAGGTGGCGCTCGCCCGCAAGATCATCGAGGGCCTCGGCAAGCGCGTCGCCACCCCCGACGAGGCGCGCGAGATCCTGTCGCTGAAGGGCGGCGACAACGTCGCCTTCTGACCGGAGGGAATGCCCGTGCTGCGCATCGAGGTCTTCTGCGCCGACAAGGACAGCCTCGGCGAGGGCCCACTCTGGGACGTCGCCGAAGAGCGTCTGTACTGGATCGATTCCTACGGGCCGGCGGTGCATCGCTGCGATCCGAACGGCGGCGACAAGCGGACGTGGATGCTGCCGGAGCCGGTCGGCTCGATGGCGCTCCGGGCCGGCGGCGGCGCGGTGTTGTCGCTGCGCTCCGGCTTCCACTTCCTCGACTTCGAGACGGGTGCGGTCACGCGCATCAACGAGACGCAGCCGGGGGAGCTCCGGCCGCGGCTCAACGACGGCAAGGTCGACCGCCAGGGTCGCTTCGTCGCCGGCTCGATGGACTTCGAGGAGCGCGAGGGCGTCGGCAAGCTGTTCCGCCTCGACCCGGACCTGTCGCTCACCACCCTCGATACCGGCATCATCTGCTCGAACGGCCCGTGCTGGAGCCCGGACGGGCGAACGCTCTACTTCGCCGACACGACGAAGCGGGTGATCTACGCCTACGACTACGAGCCGGAGACGGGCGCGGTGCGGTCGCGGCGGGTGTTCACGAGCTTCGAGAAGCTGCGCGGCCTGCCGGACGGGGCGACGGTCGACGAGGAAGGCTACGTGTGGAGCTGCGAGGTCTATTCGGGCCGGCTGATCCGCTTCGACCCGCTCGGCGTCGTCGACCGCATCGTCGGTCTGCCGGTGCAATCGACGACGAGCCTGATCTTCGGCGGGGCCGACCTCGATGTCGCCTATGTCACCTCAATGGCCCGGCCGATGGGCAACGAGTACCACCGCGAGCGCGAGGCTGGCTGCCTGTTCGCCGTCCACGGCCTCGGCGTGCGCGGGCTGCCGGAGCCGCGCTTCGCCGGCTGACAAGAGTTTTCGGGAGGAGGAACCCCATGAAGATCGACATCGTCGTCGACGTGAAGACGACGCTCGGCGAAGGGCCGCTGTGGGACGTCGAGCAGCAGCGCCTCTACTGGATCGACAGTTTCGACGGCCGCGTCTTCCGCGCGACCGCCGACGGGCGCGAGATCCGCGCGTGGGACGTGCCGGCGAAGATCGGCTCGATCGCCATCCGCAAGGACGGCTCGGGCTGCGTCTGCTCGCTCGCCACCGGCTTCCACCTGCTCGACTTCAAGACCGGCGACGTGACGCTGATCCACGATCCGGAGCCCGACAAGCCGGCGAACCGCATCAACGACGGCAAGGTCGACAAGCGCGGCCGCTTCGTCTCCGGCTCGATGGACACGATGGAATCCGGGCCAAACGGCGCGCTCTACCGGCTCGACCCGGATTTCAGCGTCACCAAGCTCGACGACGGCATCATCGTCTCGAACGGGCCGTGCTGGAGCCCGGACGGGCGCACCTTCTACTTTGCCGATTCGTGGAGCGGCGAAATCTGGGCCTACGACTACGACCTCGACACCGGCGGCGTCTCCAACCGGCGAACCTTCACCAAGGTCGACACCTCGCGCGGCGGTGCGGCCGACGGCGCGACGGTGGACGCGGAGGGCTTCGTCTGGAGCGCCCTCGTCTATGACGGCAAGATGGTCCGCTACGCGCCGGACGGCAGCGTCGACCGCATCATCGAGATGCCGGTGAAGAAGGTGACGAGCGCGATGTTCGGCGGGCCGAACCTCGACATCCTCTATGTGACGTCGATGGCGAAGCCGCCGCTGCCGCGCTTTCCGGGCGACGGCGTGATGCGCGGCAGCCTGTTCGCCATCACCGGCCTCGGCATCAAGGGCCTGCCTGAGCCGCGCTTCGGGGCGTGATCGCAGGCGGAGCAGGTCGAAGGCAGACCATCTCGGAAAACAAAAGGGCCGCCCGGTGGGGCGGCCCTTCGCGCTTCTGGTCCGGCGGGGTGGCCGGAAAAGGTCAGCGGTGTCGCGTCACTGCGGAGCGGTGGTGCTCTGCGTGGCCTTGCGCTGCTCCTCGATGAGGCGGTTGCGCGCCTCCTCGGCGCGGGCCTGCAACTCGCTCTCCAGCTTGTCCTGGCGGGCCTGCAGCGCGTCGGCGTCGATCGGCGGGCCGTCATAGATCTTGGTGAAGCCGGAGAGCGAAATCGGGAAGTTCACCGGCTTCGCCTGCTGGTTCAGCGTCGTCAGGACGAGCTGGTTGCCCTTCTTGAACTGGGCGATGATGGCGTCGGTGACGACCATCTCGGCATAGCAGGCGTTCGGGAAGCAGATCGAGTAGCGCGCCTGCTCCTGCTTGCCGCCGTCGACCTGAACGCGCAGGCCGGGCTGGATCAGCATCGCCGGCGGCACCGCGATCAGCAGCACCTTGCGCGATTCGCCCTCGATCTCGCGGATCGCCACCGAGGCGAGGAACTGGCCCTCGTCGGTGCGCAGTTCCTGGTTGATCAGGCAGACCTGCTTGTTCGCCTGCGGGTCCTGGTTGCAGAGCTTGATCCACTCGAGATCGGCCTGCAGCAGCGCGTCGGTGGAGGTGGCGGGTGCCGCGTCCTGCGCCTGGGCCGGGGCGAGCGCGCCGGCGACGAGCATCGCCGCGCCGCCGATCGCCGACAGGATCCTGGCCGTCCCGCGCATCTGCAAAAACTCAACCGTCATGGAAATCCCGTCCGTCCCTGTCTTGCGGTCGCCCCCGCCACGGTGGCGCGGAGGCGGTCCTCGAGTGCGTGCGCCCGCTTCGGTGCACGCATGGCGACCGAACGCGGCGACAGCATGGCGGGCCGATCCGACCCATTGTTGCGGCATCCTTACCGCTCCCCACCCGGCTTTTCCACCGTTTCCGGCGCCGTCGCGCGCATCTTCCCGGCGGCGTGGCACCAATGCCGCGGTTGCGGGCGCGGCCGCGAGCGCGCACATGGGGGAGATCGCACCGACAGCCGGAGACCGACGATGAGGACGCCCGCCGAACCGATGACCGTCGACGTCGTCTCCGATGTCGTCTGCCCGTGGTGCTATGTCGGCAAGCGCCGGCTGGAGCTCGCGCTCGAACAGGCCGAGGACATCGAGGTGGAGGTGCGCTGGCGGCCGTTCCAGCTCGATCCGACCATCCCCGAGGGCGGCGTCGACCGGGAAGACTATTTCCGCGAGAAGTTCGGCGACCTCGGCCGCGTCGCCGCCATCCACGAGCGCCTGAAGGAGCTCGGCGAAGGCGTCGGCATCCGCTTCGCCTTCGAGCGCATCGCCCGCACGCCGAACACCCTCGACGCCCACCGGCTGATTCGCTGGGCCTCGATCGAGGGCGCCGGCGAGGAGGTGGTCGAGAAGCTGTTCAGCCTGTTCTTCGAGGACGCCGCCGACCTCGGCGACATCGACGTGCTGGTCGAGGCTGCGGTCGCGGCCGGCCTGCCGGGCGATCTCGTGCGCCGGCTGCTCGAGAGCGACGCCGACCGCGACGAGGTGCGCGAGGAGATCGCCACCGTCCAGCGCATGGGCGTCACCGGTGTGCCGTGCTTCATCATCGACGGCCGCTATGCCGTGATGGGCGCGCAGGAGCCCGAGGCGATCGTCGCGGCGCTGCGTCAGGCCCGCGACGAACGCGACGGGCTCGTCGAGCGCGAGTGACCGCGCGGCGGCGGCCCCTTCGGGGGCAACCGAGGCGGCACTTTGGGCGGCGGCCCCTTCGGGGGCGGCGCCTGTGAAACTGACGGCTTCGGCGGCGCGATCGTCTGCGGCGTGCTGGCGGTCTCGTCGGCGAGACGCGCCAGCCGGATCATGATCGAGGCCGTGCCCTTCAGGCGGTCATCGGCGGTCGTCCAGTCGCGCGACAGCACCACCTTCTGGTCCGGCCGGATCTTGGCGAGCGAGCCCTGCTCGGCGATGTAGCGGACAAGGCCGACGGAATTCGCGAACACGCCGTCACGGAAGGTGATGACGACGCCCTTCGGGCCGGCGTCGATCTTCTCGACGTTGGCCTTGCGGCACAGCCCCTTGATGAAGACGATCTTCAGGAGGTGCTCGACCTCATCCGGCAGCGGGCCGAAGCGGTCGACGAGCTCGGCGGCGAAGCCGTCGATGTCCGTCGTCTCGACGAGGTCGGCGAGGCGGCGATAGAGGTTGAGGCGCAGCTGCAGGTCCGGGACGTAAGTCTCTGGAATCATGACCGGCGTGCCGACCGAGATCTGCGGCGACCACGGCTCGTCGATGGTATCCTCGCCACCCGCCTTGAGGGTCGCGACCGCCTCCTCCAGCATCGACTGGTAGAGCTCGTAGCCGACCTCCTTGACGTGGCCGGACTGTTCCTCGCCGAGGAGGTTTCCGGAGCCGCGGATGTCGAGGTCGTGGCTGGCGAGCTGGAAGCCGGCCCCGAGCGTGTCGAGCGACTGCAGCACCTTGAGGCGGCGCTCGGCCGTGGCGGTGAGCTTGCGGTCGGCCGGCACGGTGAAGAGCGCATAGGCCCGCGTCTTCGAGCGGCCGACGCGACCGCGCAGCTGGTAGAGCTGCGCGAGGCCGAACATGTCGGCGCGGTGGACGATAAGCGTGTTGGCGGTCGGCACATCGAGGCCGGATTCGACAATCGAGGTGGAGAGCAGCACGTCGTACTGGCCTTCGTAGAAGGCGTTCATCACGTCCTCGAGCTCGGTCGCCGCCATCTGGCCGTGGGCGACGGCGACCTTCAGCTCCGGCACCGCCTGGTCGAGGAACTCCTTGCGCTCGGCGAGGTCGGAGACGCGCGGGCAGACATAGAAGGCCTGGCCGCCGCGGAAGCGCTCGCGCAGCAGCGCCTCGCGGACGACGAGCGGGTCGAACGGTGTGATGAAGGTGCGCACCGCCAGCCGGTCGACCGGGGGCGTCGCGATCAGCGACAGCTCGCGCACGCCGGTAAGCGCCAGCTGCAGCGTGCGCGGGATCGGCGTGGCGGTGAGCGTCAGCACGTGGACGTCGGCCTTGATCTCCTTCAGCCGCTCCTTGTGCTTGACGCCGAAGTGCTGCTCCTCGTCGACGATGAGGAGGCCGAGGTCGCGGAACTTGACGCCCTTGGCGAGCAGAGCGTGGGTGCCGACGGCGATGTCGATGTCGCCGCTCTCGATGCCCGCGCGCACCTCCGCCTGCTCCTTCGAGCCGACGAGGCGCGACAGCTGCGCGACCTTCACCGGCAGGCCCTGGAAGCGGTTGGCGAAGGACTTGTAGTGCTGGCGGGCGAGCAGCGTCGTCGGCACCAGCACGGCGACCTGGCGACCGGACATGGCGGCGACGAAGGCGGCCCTGAGCGCCACTTCCGTCTTGCCGAAGCCGACGTCGCCGCAGACGAGGCGGTCCATCGGCCGGCCGGCGGCGAGATCCTCGGTGACGGCCTCGATAGCGGCGAGCTGGTCGTCGGTCTCGTCGTACTGGAAGCGCGCGGCGAACTCACCCGTGAGGCCGTCCGGCGGGGTCAGCGCCGGCGCGACCTTCAGGAGGCGGGCGGCGGCCGTCTTGATGAGGCCGTCGGCGATCTCGCGGATGCGCTTCTTGACCCGCGCCTTGCGCGCCTGCCAGGCGCCGCCGCCGAGCTTGTCGAGGGTCGCCTCGGTCTCTTCCGAGCCGTAGCGCGTCAGGAGCTCGATGTTCTCGACCGGCAGGAACAGCTTGTCGCCGCCGGCATAGACGAGCTCGAGGCAGTCGTGCGGGGCGCCGGCCGCCTGCAGCGTCTTCAGCCCGACGAAGCGGCCGATGCCGTGATCGACGTGGACGACGAGATCGCCCTCGGCGAGGCTCGTCGCCTCCGACAAGACGTCGGCGCCGCTGGCGCGACGGCGGCGCGGCCGCACCAGCCGGTCGCCGAGGATGTCCTGCTCGCCGATGAAGGCGAGCTCGTCGGTCTCGAAGCCGTGCTCGAAGCCGAGGACCGCGAGAGTGATGGTGGAGCGCGGTGTCGCCGGCACCTCGCCCCAGCCGTCGACCTTCTGCATGCCGCCGAGGCCGTGATCGCCGAGCACCTGGCCGAGCCGGTCGCGCGAGCCGGCGCTCCAGGCGGCGAGCACGACGCGCTTCTTGGCCTGGCGCAGCGTGACGATGTGCTTGACGGCGGCGTCGAAGACGTTGTCGCCGGCCGAGCGCTCGGCGGCGAAGCTGTGGCCGACGCGGCCGCCGAGATCGACGATGCGCTTCGTCGAGGTCGGCGGCTGCGCGAACGGCGACAGCCGGAACAGCGGCCGGCCGGCGAGTGCCGCGCCCCAGGCGTTGGCGTCGAGATAGAGCGCGCCCGGCTCGATCGGCCGGTAAGGCACCTCCGCCCTCGCCGTCTCCAGCGTCATGCGGCGGGAATCGTAGTGATCGCGGGCGGTCTTGATGCGCTCGGCGAAGGCGTCGTCGGCGAGATAGTCGACAACGACGGGCGCCTCGCCGATCAGGTCGAAGACGGTACCGAGGCGCTCGTGGAAGAGCGGCAGCCAGTGCTCGAGGCCGGGAAAGCGCCGGCCCTCGCTGACGGACTGGAACAGCGCGTCGTTGCGATCGGGCGCACCGAAGGCGGCCATGTAGCCCTGCCGGAAGCGGCGGATCGTGTCCGGCGACAGCACGACCTCGCTCATCGGCACGAGCTCGATGCGGGTCAGTTGCCCGGTGGTGCGCTGCGTCTCGGCATCGAAGGCGCGGATTGAGTCGAGGGTGTCGCCGAAGAAGTCGACGCGCACCGGCGCCTCGGCACCCGGCGCGAACAGGTCGACGATGCCGCCGCGCACGGCATATTCGCCGAAGTCGCGGACGGTCGCGGTGCGCAGGAAGCCGTTGTCCTCGAGCCAGCGTACCAGGATGGCGAGATCGACGCGATTGCCGACCGCCGCCGCGAACACGCCCGATGCCAGCACGTCGACGGTGGGGACGCGCTGGGCCACCGCATTGACGGTGGTGAGCAGCACGCGCGGCTTCTTGGAGGGCTGCGCCAGCGCCGACAGCGACGCCATCCGGCGGGCCGCCACAACCGCGCTCGGCGAGACGCGGTCATAGGGCATGCAGTCCCAGGCCGGCAAAGCGAGCGTCTCGACGCCGGGGGCGAAGAAGCCCAGCGCCTGCTCGAGCCAGGCGAGGCGCTGGCCGTCGCGGGCGATCACCGCCAGCACGGTGCCGCTGCCGGCGGCGACAGCGGCCGCGCGCGCGAGATCGCCGACGACGAGGCCGTCGTGGCCGTCCGGGACGGAAGCAAGGACGGTCTCGCCGGGTGCTGCGATCAGCTTGGCGGGATCGAAGCGGATCATCGCTCCACCGCCGCCAGGCCGAGGCCGGCCCGGTGGAAGGCCATCAGGTCGCTCATCATGGCGGCGTCCGCCGCGTCCTCAGGCGCCAGGCGGCCGGTGAAGATGCCGTAGAGGAGGTCGTCCGGCGTCTCCATCAGAGCCTCGAAGGCATCGAGCTCGGCCTCGCTCATGGTGGCGAGGCGGGCATCGGCGAAGGCGCCGAGCAGGAGGTCCATCTCGCGGGTGCCGCGATGCCAGGCGCGGAAGAGCACGCGACGGCGGCGCGGGTCGAGCTCGGCGCTCGTGAGGATGGTTCCGGTCATGATCGAGGTTCTCGCGACGTTCGCGCCGCGTTCTAGCGCCGACCGGGGGAAAAGTCAGGGGGAAAGCGGGAGACCGACGTCGATGGGAGGTATGCGCTTCCGGATTACGATCGGAGCGGGCATATCCCTGACGGGAAGCTCGGGTGTGTCGCGACGCTCCCTGCCTGGATCGACGCGCAACACCTGCGCGCGGCGCGCTGATCCCGTAACGTCGCGCCCATGCGCCCGGAGATTCTCAACCCGCTGTTCCGGCCCGTCTCGTCGCTGAAGGGCGTCGGGCCGAAGCTCGGCAAGGCATTCGAACGGCTGCTCGATCCGCCCGACGGCGGCGAGCCGCTGATCGCTGACCTGCTGTTCCATCTGCCGACGGGCATCGTCGACCGGCGGCTCCGGCCGGGCGTCGCCCGGATGCCGCACGGGTCGGTGGTGACGCTGACCGTGCGCATCGACCGCCACGAGCCGCCGCGGCCGGGCTCGCGGGCGCCCTACAAGGTGTTCGGCCACGACGAGACCGGCGAGGTGGCGCTGATCTATTTCCACCCGCGCGCCGACTGGCTGGAGAAGCAGCTGCCGGTCGGCGCCGTCCGCCACGTCTCGGGCTTGGGCGAGTGGTTCAACGCGCGGGCGCAGATCGCCCACCCGGACTATGTCGTCGCCGAGGACGACCTCGCCAGCCTGCCACTGGTAGAGCCGGTCTATCCGCTCACCGAGGGCGTCGGACAGAAGAGCCTCGCGCGGGCGGTGGCGGCGGCGCTCGCGGCGGTTCCGGTGCTGCCGGAGTGGCAGGATGCGGCGTGGCTGGCGCGTCAGGGGTGGCCCGGCTTCCGCGAGTCGCTCGCCGACGTGCACGAGTTGAGGTCCGCGGGCCTCGACGGGCCGGGCCGGTCGCGCCTCGCCTATGACGAGCTTTTGGCGAGCCAGGTGGCGCTGGCGCTGGTGCGGGCGCGCCAGCGCAAGGCGGTCGGGCGGGCGCGGCCGCCGAACGGGCGGATCACGGAGAAGCTGCGCACAGCCCTGCCCTTCGCCCTCACCGGCTCGCAGGACACCGCCATCGCCGAGGTCGCCGCCGATCTCTCCGCGCCGCACCGGATGCTGCGGCTGCTGCAGGGCGACGTCGGCTCCGGCAAGACGATGGTGGCGCTGTTCGCGGCAGCGATGACCGCCGAGGCGGGCGGCCAGTCGGCGCTGATGGCACCGACGGAGCTGCTCGCGCGCCAGCACTACGCCTCGATCGCGCCTCTCGCGGAAATCGCAGGGCTGCGGGTGGCGCTGCTGACCGGCAAGGACCGCGGCCGCGATCGGCAGGCGGCGCTCGCCGGCCTCGCCGACGGCACGATCGACGTCGCCATCGGCACGCACGCGCTGTTCCAGACCGGCGTGGCGTTCGCCGATCTGGCGCTCGCCGTCGTCGACGAGCAGCACCGCTTCGGCGTCCACCAGCGCCTGGCGCTGACCTCGAAGGGCGCCGGCGTCGACGTGCTGGTGATGACGGCGACGCCGATTCCGCGGACGCTGGTGCTGTCGCTGTTCGGCGACATGGACGTGTCGCGGCTTACGGAGAAGCCCGCCGGTCGCCGCCCGATCGACACCCGCACGGTGCCGTTCGAGCGGATGGAGGAGCTCGTCGAGCGCCTCGCGGTGGCCACTGCCGAGGGCCAGAAGGCCTATTGGGTGTGTCCGCTGGTGGAGGAGAGCGAGCTCGTCGAC
This sequence comes from Pseudoxanthobacter sp. M-2, assembly GCF_046156265.1. Classification (NCBI taxonomy): domain Bacteria; kingdom Pseudomonadati; phylum Pseudomonadota; class Alphaproteobacteria; order Hyphomicrobiales; family Segnochrobactraceae; genus Pseudoxanthobacter; species Pseudoxanthobacter sp. M-2. The sequence goes on along the minus strand of NZ_JAWDIR010000043.1, from coordinate 167,160 downwards.
CTGTCGGCCGCCGAGGAGCGCTTCACGGCGCTGAAGGCGCGCTTCGGCGGGATGGTCGGGCTGGTGCACGGGCGGATGTCGACGGCCGAGAAGGACGCGGCGATGGCGGCCTTCCGCTCCGGCGAGACGCGCATCCTCGTCGCCACCACCGTCATCGAGGTGGGCGTCGACGTGCCGGACGCGACGATCATCGTCATCGAGCACGCCGAGCGCTTCGGCCTCGCGCAGCTGCACCAGCTGCGCGGCCGCGTCGGCCGCAGCGACCGGGCCTCGGTGTGCCTGCTGCTTTATCGCGGACCGCTGGGCGAGACGGCGAAGGCGCGGCTCGCGGTGCTGCGCGACAGCGACGACGGCTTCCGCATCGCCGAGGAGGACCTGAAGTTGCGCGGCGAAGGCGAACTGCTGGGCACTCGCCAGAGCGGCAGCCCGGGCCTCCGCATCGCCGATCTGGCGTTGCACGCCGAGCTGGTCGAGGCGGCGCGGGACGATGCACGGCTGATCCTGGCGACCGATCCCGAGCTCGCCGGCCCGCGCGGGCAGGCGCTGCGCGTGCTGCTGCACCTGTTCCGGCGCGATGCGGCGGTGCGGCTGCTGCGGTCGGGGTGAGCTACTCGGCCGCCGCCGGCAGCGCCGCCGCCACGGGAACGGGTGGTACGGGCTGCACGCTGCCGGGCTTGTCGCCGGGCATGACGAGGCCAGCGGAGATGACGAGCTTCGCCGCCTCCTCGACGGTCATGTCGAGCTCGAGGATCTCCGAGCGGCGCACATAGAGAAGGAAGCCGGACGTCGGGTTCGGCGTCGTCGGCAGGAACACCGAGACGACGTCGTCGTCGCCGGGCAGCTTTTCGGCGACCTCGCCGCGGGCGGTGGACGAGATGAACACGATCGACCACAGGCCGAGCCGCGGATACTCGATCAGGCCGGCTTTCTTGAAGGAGTTGTCCGAGCGCGTCAGCACCGTCTGGAAGATCTGTTGCAATCCCCGGTAGAGATTGCGCACCAGCGGCATGCGGTCGAGGGCATGCTCGCCGACCCTCAGCAACGAGCGGCCGACGAAGTTCGCGGTGAGGAAGCCGAGGAGCGTCAGCGCGGCGAGGGCGAACAGGAGGCCGACGCCGGGGACCGAGAACTCGAGATAGGCGTCGGGGTTGTAACCGGCCGGGATCAGCGGTTTCACGATGGTGTCCACCCAGTGGATGAACGACCACGTCAGATAGAACGTGATGCCGAGCGGCCCGGCGACGATGATGCCGGTGAGGAAATAGTTGCGCAGGCGCGTCATCGCTGTCCCGTCGGCTCGGCCACGACCCCGACCTCCATGCAATCGCCCGGCCACCCAAATGGCAAGGCGAACCTTCGCAGGGGCCGCTATGCCGCGGCGACGGCGCTATTCCACCGTGACGGATTTGGCGAGGTTGCGCGGCTGGTCGACGTCGGTGCCGTTCACCACCGCCGTGTGGTAGGCGATCAGCTGGATCGGCACCGCATAGACGAGCGGGGTCACCTCCTCGGGCATGTCCGGCAGCACCAGCGTCTCGGCCGGATCTAGGCCGGCGTTACGCCGCCCTTCCGCATCGGTGAGGAGGATGATGCGGCCGCCGCGGGCGGCGACCTCCTGCATGTTCGAGGCGGTCTTCTCGAACAGGCGGTCGGACGGGGCGATGACGACCACCGGCACCTTCTCGTCGACGAGCGCGATCGGGCCGTGCTTGAGTTCGCCCGCCGCATTGCCTTCGGCGTGGATGTAGCTGATTTCTTTCAGCTTCAAGGCGCCCTCGAGGGCGATCGGGTAGCTCAGGCCACGGCCGATGTAGAGGACGTCGGCCGAGCGGTGGATGCGGCGGGCGAGTGCCTCGATCTGCGGTTCCAGACGCAGCGCCTGCGCCATCAGACGCGGCACCTCCGACAGCGCCCGCACCAGCCGCGCCTCCTCCGCCGCGTCGACCCGGCCCCGGGCCTTGCCCGCGACGATCGCGAGCGAGGCGAGCACGGCGAGCTGGCAGGTGAAGGCCTTGGTCGAGGCGACGCCGATCTCGGGCCCGGCGAGCGTCTTGAAGACGGCGCCGGCCTCGCGGGCGATCGTCGAGGTGGTGACGTTGACGATGGCGGCGATCGGGCTGCCGCCGTCCTTGCAGTAGCGCAGGCTTGCGAGCGTGTCGGCGGTCTCGCCGGACTGCGAGACGACGAGGGCGAGGTCGCCGGGCAGGATCGGCGCCTCGCGGTAGCGGAACTCGGAGGCGACGTCGATCTCGACGGGGATGCCGGCGATGCGCTCGAACCAGTACTTGCCGACGAGGCCGGCATAGAAGGCGGTGCCACAGGCGGTGATGGTGATGCGCTTGACGTCGGCGAAGTCGAAGGCGAGGTCGTCGAGGGGGCGCACCGTCTCGGTGGCGAAGTCGAGATAGTGGGCGAGCGTGTGGCCGACGACCTCCGGCTGCTCGTGGATCTCCTTCGCCATGAAGTGGCGGTAGTTGCCCTTGTCGACGAGGAAAGCGCTCGCCGCGGCGACCACGACGGGGCGCTCCACCGGCCGGTCGTGCTCGTCGAAGATCTCGACGTTCTCCCGCGTCAGCACCGCCCAGTCGCCGTCGTCGAGATAGACGACGCGGCTCGTGAACGGGGCGAGCGCGATGGCGTCGGAGCCGAGATAGACCTCGCCGGTGCCGAGGCCGATGGCGAGCGGAGAGCCGCGACGGGCGGCGAGGAGGAGGTCCTCCTCGCCCTTGACGATGGCGGCGAGCGCGAAGGCGCCGCGCAGCCGCTTCAGCGCCTGTCCCATCGCCGCGCGCGGCGAAAGTCCCTCGGCGAGGCCACGGGTGATGAGGTGCGCGACGACCTCGGTGTCGGTATCGCTCTCGAACTTGGCGCCGCCGGCGACGAGCTCGTCCTTGAGCTCGCGGAAGTTCTCGATGATGCCGTTGTGGACGACGGCGACGCGGTCGGTGGCGTGCGGATGGGCGTTACGCTCGGTCGGCGCGCCGTGGGTCGCCCAGCGGGTGTGGCCGATGCCGGCGGTGCCGGTGAGGGGCGCACGGTCGAGGGAGGCCTCGAGGTTCTTGAGCTTGCCCTCGGCGCGCCGGCGGGTGAGATCGCCGTGCTCCAGCACGGCGACGCCGGCCGAATCGTAGCCGCGGTATTCGAGCCGCTTCAGCGATTCGACGATGCGCTCCGCCACCGGCCGCGTGCCGAGGATGCCGACGATGCCGCACATGGACGCGTTCCCCGTACCGTTTCCGTTCCGCCGTCGGTGTAGAGGAGCGGACGGCCGGCCGCCAATCAAACTCGGTGTCGGTTTGTGACCGCTCGGCAGCACTTTGCGCCACCGCCTCTTGCTAGTGTGTGGACGAGCAGCGGCGCTCCGCGTGCCGCTGTCCGCCCGCCCTGCCCTTTTCCCCCACGCGATCGGAAGCGATGCCAACGTTCAGCCCGGCCGGCGACTTCTTCCTGATCCTCGCGGCGGTGTCGGTCGTCGCCGTGCTTCTCCACCTCGCCTTCTACCTTCCACGGCTGCGCGGCGAGGACGGCAAGTCGAAGCCGAGCGAGAACCTCCAGGGTGTCTTCGGCGGCATGTTCGCCCTGTCGATGGCGTTCCTGGCGAACGCCACCTGGGCGACGGACGACCGGGCCCGGGAGGCGGTGAACGCGGAGGCCCGCAGCATCCGCCTGATGGAGATCTATTCGGCTCCGCTCGGCCAGGCTCTCAACCAGGACCTCGACCGCCTGCTGGCGGAATATGCCGAGGCCGCGGCGCGGGAATGGAAGGACATGGTGGACGGCCGGGCGAGCGAGGCGGCGGAGCGGGAGCTGAAGGAAGTCTACGATTTCGTCCTCGGCGGCCTGCCTGCCGACGGCTTCACGCCGCTCGTCCAGCAGCGGCTCCTCGTGACGCTCGACAGCCTCTCGGCGGCGCGTCAGCTGCGGCTGTCGATCGCCCAGGAGAGCGTGCGCGGCTGGCAGTGGTTCCTGGTCGTCGGACTGGCGCTGATCCTGATGGTCGCCGTGGCGACGGTCCACGCCGCCGTTCCGGCGGCGCGGCGTCGGGCCCTCGCCATTACCGTCGCGGCGATCACCACGATGTTCTTCGTCGTCCTCGCCTACCAGCACCCCTTCAGCGGCTTCGCGTCGCTGACGCCGGCACCAATCCTGGAGGCCGCGAAGGCGCTGCGGTGAGGGTGGGAGGATTTGAGAACAGGCAATTCTCAGCTTGAGAGTGGCACACAATCGAGGCATCCACTTGGTCTCGGCTGCAACGGCGCAATGTGGGTCGTTGGCGATGCCGCCCTCTAGGAACGGCCACAACGGGCCGCCGCATCTATGGAAGTGATCGAGACGACGCCGGGCAGCTCAGTGATCCGACTGACCGACGATGAACTCATGATGCTGAAGAACGCCATGAACGAAGTATGCAATGGCGTTCACATCGGCAATGGTTTCGAGACGCGATTGGGCGCAACGAGATCTGAGATGCGCGAGCTACTGGAAGAGCTTTACCGTCTGTACGCCTCGCAACGTCGTCGCTAACTCACTCCCCGCCCCGCTGCTTCGACCGCGCCCGGATCTCACCAGCGCGGCCTTCCTTCACGACCTGTCGGCCGCGGGCGATGGCGAGGGCATCCGGCGGGACGTCGTCGGTGATGACGCTGCCGGAGCCGACGTAGGCGCCGGCGCCAATCGTCACCGGGGCGACGAGGGCGGAGTTGGAGCCGATGAAGGCACCCGCGCCGATGTCGGTGAAGTGCTTCGACCCGCCGTCGTAGTTGCAGGTGATGGTGCCGGCGCCGACGTTGGCGGCGCGGCCGACGCGGGCGTCGCCGATGTAGGAGAGGTGGTTGAGCTTGGCGCCGTCCTCGACAGTGGCGTTCTTCACCTCGACGAAGTTGCCGACCCTGGCCCCGGCACCGATCGCCGCCCCCGGCCGCAGCCGGGCGAACGGGCCGATGCTGGCGCCGGCGGCCACCGTGGCACCTTCGAGGTGGGAGAAGGCGTGGATCACCGCCCCCTCTCCCACCGTGACGCCCGGCCCGAAGACGACGTTCGGCTCCACGAGCACATCGCGGCCGAGCACTGTGTCGGTGGAGAAGAACACGGTCTCTGGGGCGATCAGGGTGGCGCCGGCGACGAGTGCCGCGGCACGGGCACGGGCCTGGAACACCGCCTCGCAGCGGGCGAGCTGGGCGCGGTCGTTGACGCCGAGCACCTCCTCCTCGCCGGCGACGACCACCTCGACCTTGAGGCCGCGGGCGTTGGCCCCGGCGACCGCGTCGGTGAGGTAGAACTCGCGCTTGGCGTTGTCGTCGGAGATGTCGTCGAGGAGCGGCAGCACGCGGTCGCCGCGGAAGGCGAGGATGCCGGAGTTGCAGAGGCGCACCATCCGCTCGGCCGGCGAGGCCTCGCGGTCCTCGCGGATGGCGACGAGCCGGCCGCCGTCGACGATCAGCCGGCCATAGCCGGTGGGATCGGCCGCCTCGAAGCCGACGACGACGACATCGGCGCCCTCGGCGAGGCGGGTGCGGGCGGCGGCGATCGTCTCCGGCCGTACGAGGGGCGCGTCGCCGCAGAGCACGACGACGTCGTCGGCCGGCGCCTCCAGCGCCTCGCGGGCGGCGAGAACAGCGTGGGCGGTGCCACGACGCTCGACCTGAACGAAGGTCTCTGCCGCCGGCGACAATGCCTGAACGGCCGCCGTGACCTTCTCGGCGCCGTTGCCGACGACGACCGCGAGGCGTCCGGCGCCCGCAGCTTCCGCCGCGGCGACGACATGGGCGATCATCGACCGGTTGCCGACGGCATGCAGGACCTTCGGGCGCGCCGAGCGCATCCGCGTGCCTTCACCCGCCGCGAGTACCACCGCCAGGCAGCCGCGTTCGCTCATCGTCTTCTCCTTCGTCCTCGCCGACCCGCGCCGTTTGGCCGAACGGCGGCCGTCCTCGGCAGCGGAGGCGCACTTGTCCTCGCCGTCACGAGCGCGTCAAGGCGACGGCGCGCGCTTGCTCCGTCGCGGTCCCTCCCCCAAAGTGCCGACGAATTGATGGCGGCCGCGGCGCCGGCCGCATTGGTGTGACGATCACGGCGAGTCTCGTCCTGCGGCCTCTTTGCCGACGCGCGTGACGCCCGTCACAGCGTCGCCGGGGTGACCCGTTAGTCTGAATGTCTCGATTCCAGACGCCGCCCCCCGGCGTCCGCCTCTCGTCTCCGGTGCCGCCCGCGACACCGCCCCGTCCTTCCGAGTGCCGCAATGCGGTGCTTTCTCTCCCCGGTCCGAACCGGACCCCCCAAGGAGCCTTCGATGCCCCGACTTCCGCTACGCCTCGCCGGACCCAGCCTCGCCGTCCTCATCCTCGCCGGCGCGCCGGCGCTCGCGGCCGACCCCACCGGCAACGCCATCGCCGATGCGGTGATCGCGGGCATGGAGTCGGGTGGCGCCACCAACATCAGCTGGGGCGGCGTCAGCGGCGATGCCGACACCGCCACGATCACCGACCTCAAGGCGACGACGGCACCGGGCGAGAACGGCAAGACCTCGACGCTGACGATCGGCTCGCTGACGCTCGACGAGGCCTCCGTCGCCGACGGGCGCATCGAGGCCGGCGCCGTGGCGGCGACCGCGATCGCCATCAAGGAGGACGGCGGCAGCGCCGGCGTCACCATCGCGCAGATCACCGGCGCCGGCGTCGCCGGCTCGGTCGAGGACGCGGTGTCGCCGGATCTCGACACGACGCTCGGCGAGATGACCGCGACCGGCGTCGTCATCACCGTCGATGACGGCACGTCGATCCCGATCGAGACCGTCGAGGTGAAGACCGGCGACGTCGTCGACGGCACGCCCCGCGAGATGTCGTTCGCCGCCGACAACATCGTCATCGACGTCGCCAAGCTGCCCGACGAGGACACGAAGGCGCAGCTGACCCGCCTCGGCTACGACACCCTGAAGCTGTCGCTGGTGCTGGCCGGCGGCTGGGACGCCGACGAGGAGAGCCTGACCGTCGAGGAGATCACCATCTCTGGAGACGCCATGGGCTCGCTGTCGCTCTATGCGAGCCTCGGCGGTCTCACCGAGGAGGTGATGGCGCAGCTGAAGGCCGACGGCAACGACGATCAGAAGATGCAGTTGCTGCAGGGCCTGACGGTTGAGGAGCTCGAGATTTCCTTCGAGAACCAGTCGGTGGTGAACCGCCTGATCGACGCGCAGGCGAAGGACGCCGGCACCACGCCGGAGGCCCTCGTCGACCAGCTGACCCAGGCGCTGCCGCAGATGCTGCAGATGATCGGCAACCCCGACTTCGAAGGCAAGGTGGCGGCCGCCGCCACCGCCTTCCTGAAGGCGCCGCAGAACCTGACGATCACCGCGGCACCCGCCCAGCCGGTGCCGATCGCCCAGCTCGTCGGTACCGCGATGATGGCGCCGCAGTCTCTGCCGACGGTGCTCAACGTGACGGTCGACGCCAACCAGTGATAGCATGGCGGGCGCCGCCCTTCGGCGCCCGCCACGGCCCCCTCGCCTGCCGCCGCGACCTGACGACAACCGCGGCCGCACGCGTCGGCAGAAGCGACTTCACCGCCGCTACGATCCGCCTTCCCCTCCAAGACCTCTGCGAGACGCCCCATGACGCGACGTTCCTGGCCTGCCATCGGCGCCGCCGCCCTGTTGTCGGCGACCGCGCTGCCGTTTCTGTCCCTCCCCGTCGCGGCCGCAGAGGGCCGCGACATCGTCGAGGGGTGGAAGGCCTGGGCCGCGGGGCTGAACGTCGAGGGTCTCGATTTCGAGATCGCCGCGGTCGAGGAGGCGGAGGGCGGCGCCGTCACGGTGATGAAGGGCCTGGAGCTCACCTGGACCGGGGTCATCACGATGCCGTCCAGCGACGCGAACACTCCGGCGGAGCGCCTCACCTACGCCCTCGAGGCGTCGATCCCGGAGATGCGCTTCACCGACCTCCGGCGGACCAGCGAAGGTTTCGCGGCGGCCTCGTTCGCGGCGCCGGTGATGACGCTGGCGGCCTCCGGCGAGGTGGGTGGCGAGGGTCTCGGCTTCCGGGAGGTGCTCCACGACTACACCTCGACTGAGCCCCGCTGGGCGGCCTGGCCCGATATTCCCGCCGACCCCGACCGGCCGTTCTCTCGCTTCGAGCCGCTCTGGCGGATGGGCGTGCAGTGGTCGGCGAGCGCCGACCGCGTCGAGCGCACCGAGGTGGAGATCATCCAACCGGACGGCGGGCAGACTATGACGATGGGGCCGATGGAGGTCTCCGGCACGTCCGGGGGCACCTTCGAGCGCGTCCTGATCGGCCCCTCCGAGGGGACGATGATCATGGAGGTGGCGAACTTCACGCCGGGGCCTGACGGCACCCTGCCGCCGCCGACGCGCCAGGAGATGACGGTTCGCCAGGGCCCGCAGGAGCTTCTCGGCTACGCCTATGCACCCTTCTACGACGCGATCTTCCGCGGCGGGCCGGGCCTCGGCAAGCCGCCGGTGTCGATGCTGGCGAGCGCCAAGGTCGGTGCCGTGGAGGTGAGCGGCGCGGACCTCGGCTACACCATCGGCGCACAGTCGATCGAGGACGTGCGCGTCGGCGTGCCGGAGGTGAACGTCGCCCGCGAGATCGACCGGCTGATCCTCGCGGCCCAGGCGGGTTCCGTCGATCCCGCCGACGTCGCCGACCTCGCGCTGACCGTCTACCAGGGCTTCGCGGTCGGAAGGCTCTCGGCCGAGGGCTTCTCGTTCGACATGCCGGAACTCGCGATGAGTTTCGGCGAGATGGTGCTGGAGCGCCTCTCCAAGGACGGCATGGGGCTGTTCTCGATCGGCAAGATCGAGGCGCGCGGCGAGGACGGGCCGAACAATCTCGGCACCTTCGCGCTCGGCCGCTTCGCCATCCGCGATGTCGTCTTCCCGACGAAGGAGGCGATCATGGCGCTCGCCCGGCTGGGCAGCGATCCGCTCGGCGGCGGCCAGCCGATCGAGCCGTCGACGCGGCAGATCCTCGACGTCGTGCCGATGATCGGCGGCGTCGAGCTCGAAGGCCTCGCCGTCGACAGCGACATGACTGGGCCGGTCGCCCTGGACCGCTTCGCCCTCACCCTCGGCGGCTTCGTGCCGCCGGTGCCGACGGAGACGGCGATCGAGCTTTCCGGCCTGTCGTTCCCGACCGCGCTCGTCACCGATCCGGACGCCAAGGCCTTCCTCGAGCAGGCCGGCATCGAGCAGGTGAACATCGACGGCCGCTACGTGACGACGTGGACGGAAGGGGCGAACACCTTCGACCTCGACCCGTTCGCGCTCACCGTCGAGGGCCTCGGCTCAGCGGAGGTGACGATGGCGCTGTCTGGCGTGCCGCGCACCGTCTTCGAGGCGCCGGACAAGGCACAGCTCGCGATGCCCGAGGTGATGGTGGACGGCGTCACGGCGCGCTTCTCCAATGCGCCGAAGCTCGCCGGCCCGCTGGCCGACTTCGCCAAGGAGCAGCAGATCTCGCCGGAAACGGCGATCGGCGTGATCGGCGACGTCATCCGCAACGAGCTCGCACCGATGTCCGGCGACGGCTTCGCCGACAGCCTCGGCAGCGCGGTGAAGCAGTTCCTCACCGGCCCGACCGGCAGCCTCGAACTCGTCGCCCGCCCGGCCCAGCCGGTGCCTCTGGTGCAGGTCGTCGGCGCCGCGACGCTGGCGCCGGGCTCGCTGGTGAAGCTGTTGAATGCGGTGGTGGAGTACCGGCAGTAGGGGAAGCGGTGCGCAAGCATCGACGCCTCGCTCCGGCGCGCACCACCGACGTCATCCCGGACAAGCGAGGCGCAGCCGAGCGCTGATCCGGGACCCAGCGGGACATTGCGCGCCGGAGGCGCGTCTATTGCGTCGCGCTCTGCGCGACGACCCTTCCGCTGGGTCCCGGATCGCTCCGCGTTGCTTCGCGTCCGGGATGACGGCTGGAAGGGCGGCGCCGAGGGCGGACGGACTCCCCCTCCCCGCCTCAGGCCGGCTTGACGACCCGGAGGTTGAGCTCGCGGAGCTGCTTCGGGGTGGGGTCCGCGGGGGCGCCCATCAGCAAGTCGATCCACTGCTGGTTCATCGGGAACAGCGCCACCTCGCGCAGGTTCTGGACGCCGCAGATCAGCATCGCCACGCGGTCGACGCCGGCCGCCATGCCGCCGTGCGGCGGAGCGCCGTACTGGAAGGCGCGGTACATGCCGCCGAAGCGCTCGATCAGCACGCTCTCGTCGTAGCCGGCCACCTCGAAGACCTTCTTCATGATCTCCGGCTTGTGGTTGCGGATGGCGCCGGAGGCGATCTCGTAACCGTTGCAGACGAGGTCGTACTGGTAGGCCGACAGGGCGAGCGGGTCGGTGGATTCGAGCCCCTCGAGGCCGCCCTTCGGCATCGAGAACGGATTGTGGGCGAAGTCGACCCGCTTCTCCTCCTCGTTCCACTCGAACATCGGGAAGTCGACGATCCAGGCGAGGGCGAAGCGGTCCTCGTCGATGATGCCAAGCTCGCGGCCGATGCGCGTGCGCGCCGCACCCGCAAACGCCGTGAACTTCTCCGGCCGGCCGGCGACGAAGAAGCAGGCGTCGCCGACGCCGAGGCCGAGCTGGGCAGCGATCGCCGCCGTGCGCTCCGGGCCGATGTTCTTGGCGAGCGGGCCCGCGCCGCCCTCCTCGCCCTCGCGCCAGAAGATGTAGCCGAGCCCGGGCTGGCCCTCGCCCTGCGCCCAGGAATTCATGCGGTCGCAGAAGGCGCGGTTGCCGCCCTTCGGCGCCGGGATCGCCCAGATCTCGACCTTCGGGTCGTTGGCGATCATGCCGGCGAAGACCTTGAAGCCGGAGCCGGCGAAGTGGTCGGTGACGGCCTGCATCTCGATCGGGTTGCGCAGGTCCGGCTTGTCGGAGCCGTACTTGCGCATCGCCACCGAGTGCGGGATGCGCGGGAATTCCTGGGTGACCGGGAAGCCGTTGCCGAACGTCTCGAAGACGCCGCGCATCACCGGCTCCATCGTCTCGAAGACGTCGTCCTGCTCGACGAAGCTCATCTCGAGGTCGAGCTGGTAGAACTCGCCCGGCAGTCGGTCGGCGCGCGGGTCCTCGTCGCGGAAGCACGGGGCGATCTGGAAATAGCGGTCGAAGCCCGCGACCATCAGCAGCTGCTTGTACTGCTGCGGCGCCTGCGGCAGGGCGTAGAACTTGCCGGCGTGGATGCGCGAGGGGACGAGGAAGTCGCGCGCGCCCTCGGGGCTCGAAGCGGTGAGGATCGGCGTCTGGAACTCGGTGAAGCCGGAAGCCTGCATCCGCTTGCGCATCTCGGAAATGACCGCGGTGCGCGTCATGATGTTCTTGTGCAGCGTCTCGCGGCGCAGATCGATGAAGCGGTAGCGAAGCCGCGTCTCCTCCGGATAGTCCGGCTCGCCGAACACCGGCAGCGGCAGCTCCTTCGAGGCCGACAGCACCTCCGCCTCGCGGACGAAGACCTCGACGCGGCCCGTCGGCAGGCGGTCGTTGATGGTCTCGGGCGTGCGCGCCTTCACCTCGCCGTCAATGCGCACGACCCACTCGGCGCGCAGCGTCTCGATCACCGGGAAGGCGGGCGAATCCGGATCGCAGACGATCTGCGTCAGGCCGTAATGGTCGCGCAGGTCGACGAAGAGGAGGCCGCCATGATCGCGCACCCGGTGAACCCAGCCGGACAGACGGACGCTCGTGCCGACGTCGCTCTCGCGCAGGGCGCCGCAGGTGTGGCTTCTATATCTGTGCATGACTGGCTCTCGGACGGCGGTGCGCAAGGGGTCGGCGGACGGCCCGGCGGGTTTCCGGCGGGCGGCGGAACACGGCACGCGACCGGCGCCTTGTCAAGGACGGCGGGGTGTGGCGCCACGGAGCACCCGTGGTGCAATGGCGAGCGCGCGCGGCCGGCCGGTCGGCGGACACCTCGACGCGGCGGCGGCATCGGGGTGGTGCCGGCGGGAGCGATGTTGTAAAAGCCGCCCGACTTCACGATATCCCCCTTGCCCGCGTCGGTCCCGGTCCCCTCATGGAAACCGTTCTTCTCGTCATTCACATCATGGTCGTGCTCGCGCTCGTCGCGGTCGTGCTCCTGCAGAAATCCGAAGGCGGTGCGCTCGGCATCGGCGGCGGTGGCGGCGGGGGTGGCGGCTTCTTCTCGAGCCGCGGCACAGCGAACCTGCTGACCCGCACGACCGCGATCCTGGCCGGCGTCTTCTTCCTCACCTCGATCGGGCTGACCTTTGTCGGCAGCCGCCAGTCGAACACGGATTCGCTGCTCGAGCGCGTGCTCGGCACCGACCCGCTGCCGGGCGGCGCTCCGGGCGCACCGGGCGTCCCGGGCAACGACGGCACCCGCGGCACGGGCCAGGGCATTCTCGATACCCTCCGCGGCCCGGGCGACCAGCCCGACGCGGCGGCCCCGCCGGCGCCGCCGGCGCCCACCGGCCCGCAAGTTCCGAGCGGCGACTGACGGTCGCGACGTCCGCCCGACCGGGTTTCCCGGCGGGCCTGCCGGCCACCGTCCGGTGGCCGCCGCCGGGGTGCGTTCCGCCCGGGCGAATCATGGTTTTGTCTGTTAGGGTGGCCCCCCATGGCGCGGTACGTCTTCATCACCGGCGGCGTGGTCTCATCTTTGGGCAAGGGGCTCGCGTCGGCGGCGCTCGGCGCGCTTCTGCAGGCGCGCGGCTACAGCGTCCGCCTGCGCAAGCTCGACCCCTATCTCAACGTCGATCCGGGCACGATGTCGCCGTACCAGCACGGCGAGGTCTTCGTCACCGATGACGGCGCCGAGACCGACCTCGACCTCGGCCACTACGAGCGCTTCACCGGCCGTCCGGCGAACCGGATGGACAACATCACCACCGGGCGCATCTACCAGGACATCATCGCCAAGGAGCGCCGCGGCGACTATCTCGGCGGCACCGTGCAGGTGATCCCGCACGTCACGGACGCCATCAAGGACTTCGTGCGCACCGGCAACGAGGGCGTCGACTTCGTCCTCGTCGAGATTGGCGGCACGGTCGGCGACATCGAGGGCCTGCCGTTCTTCGAGGCGATCCGCCAGCTCGGCAACGAGCTGCCGCGCGGCGACGCCGTCTTCATCCACCTGACGCTGATGCCCTACATCCCGAGCGCGGGCGAGTTGAAGACCAAGCCGACCCAGCACTCGGTGAAGGAACTGCGCTCGATCGGCATCCAGCCCGACATCCTGCTGGTGCGCTGCGACCGACCGATCCCCGATTCGGACCGCCGCAAGCTGGCGCTGTTCTGCAATGTGCGCGAGAGCGCGGTGATCCCCGCCCTCGACGTCGCCTCGATCTACGACGTGCCGGTCGCCTATCACGAGCACGGGCTCGACGCGGAAGTGCTCGCCGCCTTCGGCATCAAGGACGCGCCGGAGCCGAAGCTCGATCGCTGGCAGACGATCTCCGGCCGCATCAAGAACCCCGAGGGCACCGTCACCATCGCCGTCGTCGGCAAGTACACGGGGCTGAAGGACGCCTACAAGTCGCTGATCGAGGCGCTCGTTCACGGCGGCATCTACAACAACGTGCGCGTCGAGATCGAGTGGATCGAATCGGAAATCTTCGAGGAAGAGGATCCGGCGCCATGGCTCGAGCGGGTCAACGGCATTCTGGTGCCGGGCGGCTTCGGCGAGCGCGGGGCGGAAGGCAAGATCGCCGCGGCCGGCTTCGCGCGCCGCCGCAAGGTGCCCTATTTCGGCATCTGCTTCGGCATGCAGATGGCGGTGATAGAGGCCGCCCGCAGCCTCGCCGACATCCCGCTCGCGAGTTCGACCGAGTTCGGCCCGAGCGCCGAGCCCGTCGTCGGCCTGATGACCGAGTGGATGCGCGGCAACGAGCTCGAGATCCGGCTCGCCGGCGGCAACCTCGGCGGCACCATGCGCCTCGGCGCCTTCCCGGCGACCCTCGCCGAGGGCAGCCTGATCGCCTCGATCTACGGCACCACGCACATCTCCGAGCGCCACCGCCACCGCTACGAGGTCAATGCGGGCTACCGCGAGCGCCTGGAGGCCCAGGGGATGCGGTTTGCCGGCATGTCGCCCGACGGGCTCTTGCCGGAGACGATCGAGCTCACCGACCATCCCTGGTTCGTCGGCGTGCAGTTCCACCCCGAACTGAAGTCGCGCCCCTTCGACCCGCACCCGCTGTTCGCCTCCTTCATCGGCGCCGCGGTCGAGCAGAGCCGCCTCGTCTGATGGCGCTGGCGGCGCCGACCCATCTCGCCGCCGCCGCAATGTGGGTCGATCGTGCCGTGCGTGGGGAGTTGAAGACAGGCTTCGGGGGGAGCCGGGCGAGGCGGGCGGAATGACGGTGCAGGCGGTGCAGCGACCGGCGACGGCTCTCGGCGGGATCGCGGAGACGGCCTGTGCCCCCCTCGTCGCGCGCGCCCTCGCGGCCGACGTCGCCCCGGATCTCGGCTTCCGCGACCGCGCCGCCGAGACGATCTACCGCTCGATGCAGCCCGAGCTCGAGCCGCACCGGGCAGCCAAGCCCGCGATGCTGGCGATGATCGCCACCACCTGGGTGATCGACCAGATCGTCGGCTCCTTCACCTCCCGCCACCCGCACGCGCAGATCGTCGATCTCGGCGCCGGGTTGTCGACGCGCTTCCAGCGCATCGACAACGGCATGCTGACCTGGATCGACGTCGACCTGCCGGAGATCGTGTCACTGCGCGAGACGCTGTTCCCGTTCTGCGACCGCCGCCACCTGATCGGCGCCGACATCGGCCGGCCCGGCTGGATCGACCGGCTGGAGCTTCGCCGGGCGCCGACGCTGGTCGTCGCCGAGGGGCTGTTCGCCTACGCCCCGGCGGAGACGATGACCACCGTTCTCTCAGACCTCGCAGCGGTGACGGGGCCGCAGACCGAACTCCTCTATGACTACACGAGCCCGCTGATCGCGAAGCGGTTGTCGCCGCGCCCGACCTCCGCCGACACCCCGATGCGGCGCGGCATCCGCCGCCAGCGCGAGCTGACGCGCGAGGGCTGGCAGCTGATGCGCATCCATGCCGTCTACGAGGCGATGGGCCTGCCCTATTCGGCGATCGGCCCGGTGCTGCGCCGTCTGACGCGCCTCTGCCCGCACGGCGTCGCCCACCTCGTCTGCACGGCCGCACCAGTGGTCGAGCGCGAGGCCGAGGCGGCGACGGCACCTGTGCCCCCTGCCCCGCCCGCCCGCGAGGCCGTCGAGACCCGCGCCGCGCCGCGACCCGCCGCCGCGACCAGGCCGCCCGCCGCCCCGCCACCGCCGGCGCGCCAGCAACTTCCGAAGTAAGCCACGGACGGGACAACCCCGCCGTCCGCGCCGCAACGGCGCGAAAGGAGAGCATGAGATGACTGCGCCCGCCCATCCCACGCTCGTGCCCGACGCCGTCGTCAGCGTCGGCGCCGTGCGCTTCGGCAACGGCCTGCCGATTTCCATGATCGCCGGCCCGTGCCAGCTGGAGAGCCGGTCGCACGCGCTGGAGGTGGCGCAGGCGCTGAAGGAAATTGCGGCGCGCCTCGGCATCGGCCTCGTCTTCAAGACCTCCTTCGACAAGGCGAACCGCACCAGCCTCGGCGGCGCGCGCGGCGTCGGCCTGAAGGCGGCGCTGCCGATCTTCGCCGAGATCCGCGAGGCGACCGGCCTGCCGGTGCTGACCGACGTGCACGGCGCCGAGCAGTGCGCGCCCGTCGCCGAGGCCGTGGACATCCTGCAGATCCCGGCCTTCCTGTGCCGGCAGACCGACCTCCTGATCGCCGCCGCCGCGACGGGGCGCGTCGTCAACGTCAAGAAGGGGCAGTTCCTCGCCCCGTGGGACATGGCGCACGTCATCGCCAAGGTGACCGGGGCCGGCAACACCCGCGTGCTCGCCACCGAGCGCGGCGCGAGCTTCGGCTACAACACACTGGTCTCCGACATGCGCGCGCTGCCGATCCTCGCCGAGACCGGCGCGCCGGTGATCTTCGACGCCACCCACTCGGTGCAGTCGCCGGGCGGCAAGGGCGGCTCGTCGGGCGGCGACCGCCGCTTCGTCGCGCCGCTGTCGCGCGGGGCGGTGGCGGTGGGTGTCGCGGGCCTCTTCATCGAGACGCATCCGGACCCCGACCACGCCCCGTCTGATGGGCCGAACATGGTGCCACTGTCGGAGTTCGAGGCCCTCGTCGCCTCGCTGATGGCGATCGACGCGCTGGTGAAGCCGGCAGCGGCCGCCTGAGGCGGGGGGCTGGCGCGCGGCACGCCGAGCGGGTCCCGGAGACCACGGCTGCCGGCTTTCGCCACCTGCGCGGTCTCGCCGGTTGACGCGGCCGGCGCCACCGCTTAACCCGTGGCCGCCGACCCCGCCGCGCCGCAACCGCGCCGGCCACCCAAGCGGGGATCGCGCACGAGCCCGTAGCTCAGCCGGTAGAGCACGTGACTTTTAATCATGGGGTCGTGGGTTCGAGTCCCACCGGGCTCACCATGAAAATGAGAGGCTGACAACAGCCTGCCCATAGTGTGACCGCAGCCAATTTCGGCGTCTTCGTGGACCAGCGCTGGCTGAGGTGCATCGCGCCGTCCAACGCGAACCAGACCTTGCAGGTTCGCCAGCCTGTCACCGGTGGCATGGGCTTTCACGCGCCGGTCGCGCGTGTATTCTGCGGCAATGAACAACTCTCCCCATGATTTCACGCCACACTTCGACAACCACGCCCGTGACTGTGATATCGAGCCGGTTTCGGACGCTTGGGAATGGCATGAACTTGTTGGCCCGCCGCCAAGACGGCGAAGATTCGACACATGGTCCAGCATCCGGGCTCTGCGACCGGTGAAGCCGGTTCCCGCTCCGCTGCATCTTCGGCAGGCATGCCTGTCGTTACCGATGAAGAGAGCCTACCGGTCAGTCTTCCAGTATCCAAGGCCTTGGATACTGTTCCCGGGCCCGCGGCCTGGAGTTCGGTGGCTCTTGTATTTCCCAAGTCCGCAGATCGAGCCGGTGTTTGCTGAGCACTCTGGTTTCCACCGCCGGGCGAGCGCCGAGTACCGTACGCCGATGCCGATCCAGTTTGCAGGCAGAGGACGACGATTTCGCCCGGCGAACGAATTCGGACCGAGCCTAGAGGCCCTGCGCAAGAGAATGAGCCACCTTGCCTGGCAGCGGCGCTACGAGTTGCTTCAAAGCGAAACTCCTCCTTACTGGGCTCCACATTCAGACTGAACGAAGGCGCTCGGCTGCCGAAGCGCCTCGGAGTGGTGGTGCCGTGCGCGTCGCTCCAAAGCGACCAGGCAAGGCCTCTTCCACAGCCCCCACAACTCCGCGTGACTGGCACCCACTAGCCTCATCGCCGGCATCGACAGCACAGGTTGCAATCACGTATGCCTGCTCGCGCGGGCCTGAGGCGGCGCATCGATCCCCCATCGACCAAGGCGACCTTCCGTCCCGCGACCGACCCCCGTCCCTCCGCCCCCCACGACGACCCCGGACATTCGACCGTCCGGGCGGCTTACGGCCGGCGGTGGCTGAACGTGCCTCCTGCCCCCCAGTCTGTTGGAGTACCCCCGATGCTGAAGACCCTTCTCGCGGCCGGCTCGCTCGCCGTGCTGTCCGCGACCCTCACCCTGCCGGCCCACGCCGCCGATCAGCGGCTCGAATGCGAGGCCGAAGGGGCCGGCGACATCTCCATGGATGCCCGCTACGAGACCCGCGGCACCCGCGAGCGCTTTTCCACCGAATTCGAGGCGGCTCCGCGCGGCGCGTTCAAGGCCGGCCAGCAGATGACCGTCATCGTCAAGCAGACGATCGTCGGCGCCGTCGCGCTGAAGAAGGTGAAGGGCGGCGACATCGTCGGCGACCTCAACCTCGGCCGCGACGGCAACCCGATCCCCCAGGGCTTCCCCAAGGTCCGCAAGGACACGAAGGTCACGGTCCAGGTGGACGGCCAGACGGTGCTCGCCTGCAAGCTGAAGTTCGACGACTGAGATCGTCCAAGCCTGATCCGGCGCGATAGCCGCGCCGGTCGTGGGGGCCGCGGGCGTTCTTCGCCCGCGGCCTTTTTTTTGTTGCCGGCGAAGCCCGCCGGCCCTCACCGTCACACCAGATCGAAGCGATCCGCGTTCATCACCTTCGTCCAGGCCGCGACGAAGTCCTTCACGAACTTCTCCAGCGAATCGCTGCAGGCGTAGACCTCGGCAAAGGCGCGCAGCTGCGAGTGCGAGCCGAAGATCAGGTCGACGCGCGTCGCCGTCCACTTCTCGACGCCCGTCTTGCGGTCGCGGCCCTGGTAGATGCCCTCGGCGTTCGGCGCCTGCCAGGCCGTGCCCATGTCGAGCAGGTTGACGAAGAAGTCGTTGCTGAGGACCCCCGGCCGCTTCGTGAAGATGCCGTGCGGCGTGGCGCCGACATTGCCGCCGAGAACCCGCAGGCCGCCGACGAGCACCGTCATCTCCGGGCCGGTGAGCCTGAGCAGCGCCGCACGGTCGACGAGCGCCTCCTCGTCCTGCATGAACTGGTGGCGCTTGCGGTTGACGTAGTTGCGGAAGCCGTCCGCCCGCGGCTCGAGCGGCGCGAACGACTGCACGTCCGTCTCATCCTGCGAGGCGTCCATGCGGCCGGGCGCGAACGGCACGGTGACCGTGACGCCGGCGTCGCGCGCCGCCTTCTCGACCGCCGCATTGCCGGCGAGCACGATGAGATCGGCGAGCGAGATCTTCCTGCCGCCGGCGGCCGAGGCGTTGAACTCGCCCTGGATCTTCTCGAGGGTCGCGAGCACGGTCGCGAGCTGCGCCGGCTCGTTGACCTCCCAGTCCTTCTGCGGGGCGAGGCGGATGCGGGCGCCGTTGGCGCCGCCGCGCTTGTCGGAGCCGCGGAAGGTGGAGGCGGACGACCAAGCGGTGGAGACGAGCTGCTGCACTGTCAGGCCGGACGCGAGCACCTTTTCCTTCAGCGCCTTCACGTCGGCGTCGTCGACGAGGGGGTGATCGACCGGCGGGATCGGATCCTGCCAGATCAGCGTCTCCTTCGGCACCAGCGGGCCGAGATAGCGCGCCACCGGCCCCATGTCGCGATGGGTGAGCTTGAACCACGCGCGGGCGAAGGCGTCGTTGAAGGCCTCCGGATTGGCGTGGAAGTGGCGCGAGATCTTCTCGTAGGCCGGGTCGGCGCGCAGCGCGAGGTCCGTCGTCAGCATCGTCGGGACGCGCTTCTTCGACGGGTCGAACGGATCGGGGATCGAGGGCTCGGCGTTCTTCGCCTGCCACTGGAAGGCGCCGGCGGGGCTCTTCGTCAGCTCCCACTCGAAGCCGAACAGGTTGTCGAAGAAGTGGTTGCTCCAGCGCGTCGGCGTCTGCGACCAGATCACCTCCGGACCGCCGGTGATGGCGTCGCCGCCTAAGCCGGTGCCGTGGGTGCTCTTCCAGCCGAGGCCCTGGTCCTCGAGCGCGCCCGCCTCCGGCTCCGGCCCGATGAAGGACGGATCGCCAGCACCGTGGGTCTTGCCGAGGGTGTGGCCGCCGGCAATCAGCGCCACCGTCTCCTCGTCGTTCATCGCCATGCGGAAGAACGTCTCGCGGATGTCCTTGGCCGCCGCGAGCGGGTCGGGCTTGCCGTTCGGCCCCTCCGGGTTGACGTAGATGAGGCCCATCTGCACGGCGCCGAGGGGTTCGGCCAGCTGGCGCTCGCCGCTGTAGCGCTCGTCACCGAGCCAGGTGCCCTCCGGACCCCAGAACAGCTCCTCGGGCTCCCACACGTCCTTGCGGCCGCCGGCGAAGCCGAAGGTCTTGAAGCCCATCGATTCCAGCGCGACGTTGCCGGCGAGGATCATCAGGTCGGCCCAGGAGAGCTTGCGGCCGTACTTCTGCTTGATCGGCCAGAGGATGCGCCGCGCCTTGTCGAGGTTGGCGTTGTCCGGCCAGGAATTGAGCGGCGCGAAGCGCTGCTGTCCGGCCCCTGCGCCGCCCCGGCCGTCGGTGATGCGGTAGGTGCCGGCGCTGTGCCAGGCCATGCGGATCATCAGGCCGCCATAGTGGCCCCAGTCGGCCGGCCACCACTCCTGCGATTCCGTCATCACCTTGTGCAGGTCCTGGACGACGGCATTGAGATCGAGCGACTTGAACTCGGCGGCATAGTCGAAGTCCGGCCCCATCGGGTCGGAGAGGTTCGAATTGCGGTGCAGCATCTCGATGTCGAGGGCCTCGGGCCACCACGAGCGGTTGCCGCCATGACGGGCGCCGCCGCCGGACATCGGGCACTTGCCTGCGCTCTCGTCGGTCTTCGCGTCCATGGTTTCCTCCTGTGACCGTAGTCGTCGCATTTTGGAGCAATTGTAGCCCGAGCAGTCGGACGGGTGAATGGCGGCCGGGGCGCGGCCGCCGGCCGCGGCCGCTTGCGCGCCTTCGAACTTGAATGGGTTCGGCACGCGGAGGTTTCAACCCGGGCGGAGGCCGGAACCCTCCGCGCGTGCCGCGAGGTGTTGTCAGGCAATCATATTGTCATATGGTGTACGTCGCGGTCGACACCGGCAGCGACAGCATTCGCCCACGAGGCGCTCCCGAGGATGGCCGGCCCACAAGGCCGTCCCGGGACAAAAACGGGGAGAGAGACATGGAAGACTTCAGCATCGACAGGCGCAAGCTGCTGCTCGGGGCGACGGCGCTCGGGGCCGGTGCCCTGGCGCCCGCCGCGGCGCGGGCGCAGGACGCAGGCACGACCGCTGCGACCGGCACCGCCGCCGCGGCGAACGGCCTGCCGAGCCGCGGCGAATTCCTCATCAAGGGCGCCACCGTCCTGACGATGGACGATACCGTCGGCGATCTGCCGGTGGGTGACGTGCATGTGCGTGATGGCGAGATCGTCGCCGTCGGCGAGGTCGTCGTCGCCCCGAACGCCACCAACATCGACGGCAACGGCATGATCTGCATGCCGGGCATCGTCGAGACGCACTTCCACCTCTGGACGTGCAGCGTCCGGCCCTTGGCGAACTCGAACGTGCCCGAAAAGGGCTACTTCCCGATCACCGGCACGCTCGGCCCCTTCTACGAGCCGGACGACGCCTACGACAGCGTCCGGCTCGGGCTCGCCGAGGCGCTCGCCGGTGGCGTCACCTCGTTCCAGAACTGGGCGCACAACACCCGCAGCCCCGAGCACGCCGACGCCGAGATGCGGGCGATGCGCGACATGGGCGTGCGCGGCCGCTTCGCCTACGGGACGCCGCAGAAGGGCGCCACCGACAAGCCGATGGACGCCGCCGACCTCGCCCGCGTGCAGAAGGAGTGGATCACTCCGGACGGGCTGCTGACACTCGGCATCTGCTCGCGCAACGTCGCCGGCAACAATGCGCAGCGGGCGGCAATCTCGATCGAGATGGCGCAGGAAGACTGGGGCGCGGCGCGCAAGCTCGGCCTGCCGATCACCATGCATACCTCGTCGGGAAGCCCGGTGAAGATGCTCGACGACGCCGGCCTGCTCGGGCCCGACGTACAGCTCGTGCATCCGCTGATGACGTCGGAGGACGACCGCAAGATCCTCGCGGCCCGCGGCGTCAGCTACTCGACCTCGCCGCTCGGCGAGGCCAAGCGCGCCAAGGACCGCGGCGAGATCCAGCTCGCCGAGCTGATCGAGGCGGGCGTGAAGGTGTCGATGTCGATTGACGTCTCGGCCGACCAGAACTGCGACTGCTTCAACTGCATGCGGCTGCTGTACTCCCTCCACAAGCACCGCCTGCCCGACGTACCGCTGTCGACGAAGCGGCTCGTGCAGCTCGCCACCATCGACGGCGCCCGCGACCTCGGCATCGACCAGAAGGTCGGCTCGCTGACGCCAGGCAAGCGCGCCGACATCATCCTGATCCGCACCACCGATCCGAACATGGCCCCGGTCGGCGATCCCTACGACGCCCTCATCAACTTCGCCGCGCCGAGCAATGTCGACACCGTCTTCGTCGACGGTCGGATGCTGCGCCAGAACGGCCAGTTCACCGCCGTCGACTTCCGCGAGGTGGCGACGAAGGCGCGCGAGTCGATCTTCGAGGTGGCAAAGCGCGCCGGCTGGAGCTGAGGGCGGGCCGCGCCGCCGCACCGTCCTGCCCCAGGCGCGGACGGACAGCACACTGAGCAAGACGGAGGGCCCCGGCATGTTCGGGGCCCTTTGCACGTTACGACGGCGCGCGGTCGGCCCCGCGTGCGGCCGTTGACAGTCTCGGACGGGGGTCGATAGCGTCGACTGGTCCGGTGAGCGGACCACCAGGCCGGCAAAGGGGGCGTCGCGTGTCGCGAGGGCGGACCACCAGCTCGGCCGTGCTGACCAGCATCACCGAAATGCGGCGGGGCATCGAGAAGCGCACCGTCACCGAGATGATTGGGGACAAGCTCGAGTCGCTGATCGCCTCCGGTGTGCTGCAGGCGGGCGACGAACTGCCGGGCGAGCGCGAGCTCGCGAGCGCCCTCTCGGTCAGCCGCCAGACCATTCGCAATGCGGTCCAGGGGCTTGCGGCGCGCGGCATCGTCGACGTCTCGCAGGGCTCGCGCACGCGCGTCGCCGGTGCCGATCTCGGGCTGCTCAAGATCGGCGCGATGACGGCGCGCACCATCAACAGCTACGACCTCGAGGCCGTGCACGAAGCGCGCCTGCTGATCGAGTGCGCCGTGGTGCGCGATGCGGCCATCGCGATGGACGCCGAGACGCTGGCGCAGCTGCGCCATTCGCTGGAGGTGCAGCGCGCCACCCTCGACGATCCCGTCCGTTTCCTGATCTGCGACCGCGAGTTCCACGTCGCCATCTACCGCGCCTCGCGCAACCCGCTGCTCGCCGACGTGGTCACCGACCTCTACGCCTACATGATGGACAACCGCCGCCGCGCCATGGGCGAAGCCGGCGCCATCCAGCGCTCCTACGAGGACCATGTGGCGATCGTCGAGGCGTTCGCCGCCGGTGATGCCGACGCCGTGGTGGCGGCCTTCGAACAGCATCTCGCCCGCATCTACGAGACGACGCGGCAGCAGCTGGCGGTTGGCGCCAGCTCGGAGGTGTTCCCTCCGCTGCGTGGCCGGGGACGTTCGCCGACGGCGGCCTGAGTGTCGCTTTCGCGATTCACTCTCACTGGACTTTTCGACAGACCAGTGGTCATCTGAGAGCGGCGCCGGGACGACAACGAGACGCCGCATTCGGGAGGGGACGCTTGAGCGACACGCACCTGCGGGACGTGGGGTTCATCGGATTCGGCATCATGGGGCGCGGCATGGTCCGCAACCTGATCGCCGCCGGCCATGCCGTCACGATGTGGAACCGGACCACCCGGCCCGTGCCGGAGGGCCTCGAATCCTGCACCGTGGCGCCGTCGATCGCCGCCGCTGTCGCCGGCAAGCCGATCGTCGTCGTGTGCCTCACCGGCCCCGACGCCCAGCGCGACACGCTCCTCGGAGACGACGGCGTCTTCGCCCATGCGGCCGCCGGCACCCTCATCGCCGACGCCACGACGACCGACCCGACCCTCACGCTCGAACTCGCCGAAGCGGCGTCCGCGCGCGGGCTGCGCTACCTCGACACGCCGGTGTTCGGCTCGAAGAACGAGGCCTGGGAGGGCAAGCTCGACTTCGTCTGCGGCGGCGAGCGCGCGGACTACGACGCCGCCCTGCCGGTGCTGCAGACGATGGCCGCGACCGTCCACTACATGGGCGGACCGTCGAAGGGTGCGGCGGCGAAGCTCGTCGGCAACCTGCTCGTCGCAGCCCAGATGGTCTCGCTCGGCGAGGCGCTCGCGATGGCGAAGAAGGCCGGCCTCGAGAGCGAGGCGCTGATGGGCTACCTCGACGTCACCGACTTCTCGTCCGGCCTCATCCGCGGCGTCGGCCGCGCGAGCCTCGCCGGTGACTTCTCACCGCACTTCTACCTGAAGCACATGCTGAAGGACGCCCGCCTGATCGGCGCCTACGCGCGCGCGCTCGGCGTCGCGACGCCGAGCACCGCGGTGACGGCGGAGCTCTACCAGGGCGCCGTCAACAAGGGCCTCGGCGATCTCAACGCCTCGGCGCTGCACAAGCTTCTGTTCGAGCTCTCCGGCACCTGACGGCGCGCCCGCGCGCGACGCATCCGGAGGCTCCACCGTGCCGTCGTCGGCCGACGCTGGCCCCGTTGCCCGACGCACCCCCTCCGCCAACCGCGGAGCAAAAAACGACAACGACCGTTCGGCCAGGGAGTGAACGATGACGAGGAAGACGATCCTTCTCGCCGGTGCCGCCGCCATCGCGGTCGGCCTCGGCGCCGCCGGAGCCGCCACGGCGCAGGACACGAAGCCGACCATTGCGACGATCGTGAAGATCAGCGGCATCCAGTGGTTCAACCGCATGGACGAGGGCGTCAAGAAGTTCGCCGCCGACACCGGCGCCAACGCCTTCCAGGTCGGCCCGGCGAAGGCCGACGCGCAGCTGCAGGTGCAGCTCGTCGAGGACATGATCGCCCAGGGCGTCAACGCCATCGCCATCGTGCCGTTCGCCCCCGAGGCGGTCGAGCCGGTGCTGAAGAAGGCGATGGACGCCGGCATCAAGGTGGTGGCGCACGAGGCCTCCGCCATCCAGAACGCCGACTACGACATCGAGGCCTTCCAGAACGGCGCCTATGGCGAGCACCTGATGAAGGCGCTCGGCGAGTGCATGGGCGGCAAGGGCGAGTACGCCGTGTTCGTCGGCTCGCTGACGTCGAAGTCGCACAACGAGTGGGTCGACGGGGCGATCGCCTATCAGAAGGCGAACTTCCCCGAGATGACGCTGGTCGGCTCGAAGAACGAGACCTTCGACGACCAGCAGCAGGCCTATGCGAAGACGCAGGAACTGCTGCGCGCCTTCCCGAACGTGCGCGGCTTCCAGGGCAGCGCCTCCACCGACGTCGGCGGCATCGGCCTGGCGCTCGAGGAGCGCGGCATGGCCGACGACACCTGCGTGATGGGCACCAGCCTGCCGTCGATCGCCAGCCAGTATCTCGAGACCGGCGCGGTCGACATGATCTCGTTCTGGGACCCGGCGCTCGCCGGCTACGCCATGAACAAGCTCGCCGTCATGCTGATCGACGGCCAGCCGGTGACGGACGGCATGGACCTCGGCGTCGAGGGCTACAACAAGCTCTCGCTCGACGGGAAGGTGCTCTACGGCCAGGCCTGGGTCGACGTGACCAAGGAGAACATGGCCGAGTATCCGTTCTGAGCCACTGACGGGCGGCCGCGGCGAGACCTGCGGCCGCCCTCTCCTCCCGTCCGTCAGCCCCGGAGCGCGACCATGCCGGAAGCCCGGCAGGCACCGTTCGTCGAGATCACCGGCGTGTCGAAGAGCTATGCCGGCGTGACGGCGCTCTCCGACGTCGGCTTCACGCTCTCGCCCGGCGAGGTGGTCTGCCTCGCCGGCGAGAACGGCAGCGGCAAGTCGACCCTGATCAAGGTGCTGTCCGGCGTCGTGCGCCCCGATCGCGGCGGTGTGACGATCGACGGGGCAACGGACCGCGTACAGTCGCCACGCGATGCGATCGCCGCCGGCATCCAGGTGATCTTCCAGGATTTCTCGCTGTTTCCGAACCTTTCGGTGGCGGAGAACGTCGCCTTCTCCGCGGAGCTCTCGGAGGGCCGACGGCTGGTGCGGCGTTCGCAGATGCGGAAGATCGCGGCGGCGGCGTTCGAGCGCGTCGGCGTGGCGATCGACCTCGAGCGGCGCGTCGACACGCTGTCGGTGGCGGACAAGCAGCTCGTGGCGATCTGCCGGGCGCTCGCCTCGAAGGCCCGCCTCATCGTCATGGACGAGCCGACGACGGCGCTGACCGAGCGCGAGGTGCGCTCGCTGCTCGCCATCATCCGCCGCCTCAGCGCCGACGGCGTCGCCGTGCTGTTCGTCTCCCACAAGCTCGCCGAGATCTTCGAGGTCTGCGAGAAGATCGTCGTGCTGCGCAACGGCGCCAAGGTCGCCGAGGGGCCGGCCGGCGACTTCGACCTCGCCGGTCTCGCCTTCCACATGACCGGCCGCACGTTCGCGGAGACGGCACCGGAGCCCCTGCCCCCCGGCCGGCCGGTGCTGCTCGAAGTCGAGCGGCTGAACCGGGCCGGCCTGCTTCAGGACGTGTCGCTGTCGCTGCGCTCTGGCGAGGTGCTCGGCATCACCGGCCTGCTCGGCTCGGGCCGCACGGCGCTCGCCAAGGCTTTGTTCGGGCTGCTGCCACTCGATTCCGGCCGCATCGCCGTCGACGGCAAGGAGGTCACGCTCGGCTCGCCGCGCGATGCCATCGCCGCCGGCATCGGCTACGTGCCGGAGGACCGGCTGACCGAGGGATTGTTCCTCTCGCAGTCGATTGCCCGCAACATCGCCGTCGGCCGCCTCGATGCGCACCGTGCCGGCGGCGGCTTCATCGATCGAGCGAGCCTCGACCGCGAAGTCGCTGACTGGATTACACAACTGCGCATCGTTGCCCCGGACGCGGAGGCGCCGGTGCAGTCGCTGTCGGGCGGCAACCAGCAGCGCGTCGTGCTGGCGCGCTGGCTCGCCACCGCGCCGAAGGTGCTGGTGCTGAACGGTCCGACTGTCGGCGTCGATATCGGCTCGAAGGCCGATATCCACGCCGTCGTGGCGCGGCTGTCGGCGGAGGGCATGGGCGTCATCGTCATCTCCGACGACCTGCCCGAGGTGCTCGGCACCTGCCACCGCATACTGGTGATGAAGGCGGGGCGGATCGTCGACGAGGTGGCGGGCGGCAGCCTCAGCGAGGGCGACCTCGCCCGGAAGCTCGCGGCATGAACGGCGGACGCGCGATGCCGAGGCTCGACCTCACCCGCAACGAGACGCTGGTGGCGCTGGTGGTCGTCGCCTTCTGCGTGGTGACGGCGATCGTGCAGCCGAACTTCCTGTCGCTGCCCACGCTGTTCGACCTTTTGCGCGGCTCGATCGTCATCGGCATCTTCGCGATCGGCGTGCTGCTGGTGCTGATCTCCGGCGGCATCGACGTCAGCTTCACGGCGATCGCCGCCTTCGCCATGTACACGACCACGCTGACGCTGACCTCGCTCGGGATCAACATCCCGTGGCCGCTCGCCTTCCTGATGTCGATCGCCATCGGCACGGCGCTCGGGCTGCTGAATGCCGTCTTCATCGCCGGCTTCCGCCTGCCGACGCTGATCGTCACGCTCGGCACGCTGTCGCTGATCCGCGGCTTCCTGCTGACCTTCGTCGGCAGCCAGCTGATTTCCAACATGCCGCCGAG
This sequence comes from Pseudoxanthobacter sp. M-2, assembly GCF_046156265.1. NCBI lineage: Bacteria > Pseudomonadati > Pseudomonadota > Alphaproteobacteria > Hyphomicrobiales > Segnochrobactraceae > Pseudoxanthobacter > Pseudoxanthobacter sp. M-2. The sequence goes on along the minus strand of NZ_JAWDIR010000043.1, from coordinate 139,962 downwards.
CCTGCGCGAGTTCTCGCGGCTGATCATGGTCCGCGGCACCACCGCAGACGGCTTCTTCTTCTCGCTGCCGTGGGCGTTCGCCGCCCTCGTGGCGGTGGTCGTCGGCACCTGGTTCCTGCTCTATCGGACGATGCTCGGACGGACGATCTTCGCGATCGGCGGGTCGGTCGAGAGCGCGCGGCGCATCGGCATCCCCGTTCGCGGCGCGCAGGTGTTCGTCTACGCCTATGTCGGCGCCCTGTCGGGGCTCGCCGGCATCATCCACGCCTCACTCGCGCGCGTCGCCAACCCCTTCGACCTCGTCGGGCTGGAGCTGTCGGTGATCGCCGCGGTGGTGCTCGGCGGCGCCCGTCTCGCCGGCGGCTACGGCACCATCACCGGCACGCTGCTCGGGGTGGCGCTGATCGTGCTCGTCAACAACAGCCTGATCCTGCTCGGCATCCCGTCGACCTGGCAGATGGTGGTGATCGGCGCGCTCATTCTCGTCGGCACCGGCGTGCCCGCCTATCAGGCGAAGCGCGCCGCCCTGAGGGCGGGGTGAAGCCGATGACGGACGATACCAACACCGCGAAGGCCCCGCCGCGCCGCTTCGATGCGGGCGCCTTCCTGTTCTCCGAGACCGGCCGGCTCGCCGTCATCACGGTGCTGATCTTCGTCGCCATGGCGCTGCTCGCCCCCGGCGGGCGCTTCGTCTCCGGGGCGAACCTGTCGTCGATGGCGTTCCAGTTTCCCGAGTTCGCCATCCTGGCGCTCGCGATGATGCTGGCGATGCTGACCGGCGGCATCGATCTGTCGATCATCGGCATCGCCAACCTGTCGGCGATCGCGGCGGCGCTGGTGCTGTCGAGCCTGTTCGGCGCGCAGGCGGCGGGCGCCGACGCGGGGCTCGCGGTGGCGCTGGCGATCGTTGCGGCGCTCGCGGTCGGGCTCGCGGCGGGCGTGGCGAACGGCATCGTCATCGGCGTCTTCGGGCTGCCGCCGATCCTGGCGACGCTCGGCACCGGACTGATGTTCACCGGGCTCGCGGTGGCGATCACCGGCGGCAGCGCCGTCATCGGCTTCCCCGCCGCCTTCGCGACGATCGGCAACGGCGCCGTCTACGGCGTGCCCGTCCCGCTCATCATCTTCGCGGTGCTGGCGGCGGCGGTGGCGGTGGTGCTGAACCGCACCGCCTTCGGGCTGAAGGTGCAGATGCTCGGCACCAACCCGCTGGCGGCGCGCTTCGCCGGCGTCGACGACCTCGCGGTTACGCTCCGCACCTACATCATCAGCGGCGGCCTCGCGGCAGTCGCCGGCCTCGTCATCATGAGCCGAGCGAACTCGGCGAAGGCCGACTACGGCGCGAGCTACCTGCTGCTCTCGATCCTCATCTGCGTTCTGGGCGGCATCAACCCCTATGGCGGCTTCGGGCGCGTCGCGGGCCTCGTGCTCGCCGTGCTGTCGCTGCAGTTCCTGTCGAGCGGCCTCAACATGCTGCAGGTGTCGAACTTCGCCCGCGAGCTAATCTGGGGGGCGCTGCTCCTGCTCGTCATGGTCGTCAACGGCTTCGGCTTCCGCCGCTCCCGCTGACCATCCCTTTTTTCGCAAGAACCGCAGAGGCGGACGATGAAGAAGATCCTCAACGACCCGGCCCGCTACGTCGACGAACTCCTGCAGGGCATGGTGCAGGCGCACCCGCAATACTACCGCCAGGTCGGCGACGGCCGCGTCATCGCGCGCGCCGGGAGCCCACGGCCGGGCAAGGTCGGCATCGTCTCGGGCGGCGGCTCCGGCCACCTGCCGATCTTCACCGGCTATGTCGGGCCGGGCCTGCTCGACGCCTGCGCCGTCGGCGACGTGTTCTCGTCACCCTCCGCCGACCAGATGGCCGAGGCGATCCGCGCCGCCCACGCCGGCGCCGGCGTGCTGCGCCTCTACGGCAACTACGGCGGCGACATCATGAACTTCGACATGGCCGGCGACATGGTGGAGATGGACGACATCCGCACCACCTCGGTCATCCTCGCCGACGACGTGGCTTCGGCGCCGACGGCGGAGGCGGAAAAGCGCCGTGGCGTCGCCGGCATGGTCTACGCCTTCAAGATCGCCGGTGCCGCGGCCGAGGCTGGGCTCGACCTCGACGGCGTCACCGCCGTCGCGCAGTCCGCCGCCGACGCCTGCCGCTCCGTCGGCGTGGCGCTGTCGCCGTGCGTCGTGCCGCTCGCCGGCCGGCCGACCTTCCAGATCGGCGAGGGCGAGATGGAGATCGGCATGGGCATCCACGGCGAGCCCGGCGTCCGCCGCGGCCAGCTTCGCCCTGCCGACGAGATCGCCGACGAGATGCTCGACATGCTGTTCGCCGACCGGCCGGTGGAGCGCGGCGAGCGGTTGTCGCCGCTCGTCAACTCGCTCGGCGCGACGCCGCCGGAGGAGCTCTACATCCTCTATCGCCGCGTGAAGGCGCGGCTCGAGGACGCCGGCGCCACCATCGTCATGCCCTTGGTTGGCCGCTACGCCACCTCGATGGAGATGGCCGGCGTGTCGTTCACCCTCTGCCGCCTCGACGGCGACCTCGAGCGCTATCTCGCCGCGCCGGCCGAGTGCGCGTTCTGGAGGGTGTGAGGATGGCGCTCGATCATGCCGCCCTGTCGGCGGGGCTCGCGGCAATCGCCGCCCACATGGAGACGGTCGCCGACGAGCTCAACGCCCTCGACGGCCAGCTCGGCGACGGCGATCTCGGGGTGACGATGGTGCGCGGCGGCCGCGAGGTCGTCGCCAGCCTGCCGAGCCTGCCGCCGGAGGTCGGCGAGAGCCTGATGAAGGTCGCGCAAGCTTTCACCAAGGTGTCCGGCTCGAGCTACGGCACGCTGCTCGCCACCGGTCTGATGTCCGCGGCGAAGGCGACGCACGGCCGCACCGACGTGCCGTGGAGCGAGGTGTCGCCGCTGCTCGAAGGCGCGCTCGAGGCGATGCGGACGCGCGGCAAGGCCTCGCTCGGAGACAAGACGGTGCTCGACACGGTGGCGGCCGCCGCCGAGGCGACGAAGGGGCTCGACGATCCGGCCGAAATCCTCACCGCCGCCCGCAAGGCGGTGGCCGAGACGATGGACCGCTTCCGCGGTCAGCCGGCGAAGATCGGCCGCGCCCGCATCTTCGGCGAGAAGAGCATCGGGCTCGACGACCCCGGCATGCGCGCGTTCAAGGACATCCTCGACGGGCTGGGGTGACAGCGGCCTCGCGGTTCGCGCCGGTTCCGCTCTGGCCCAGCCTCAGAGGCAGGTGCTGAGGGCGAGGACCGGGGCGAAGGTCGCGAGAGTAGAGGCGAGCGCCGCCAGTGCTGCGCCGAAGCCGACGGTGCCCAGGAACCGTCCGGGCGGGTCGCCGCCGTCTGCGAAAGCGGCCGGCCTTAGCGCCCAGGCGGCGGCGGCCGAGGCTGCCGTCGCGACGAGGAAGAGCAGCACCAGTTGCGCCCGCTGCAGGCTGACGAGGCCGCCGAGGCGCACCTCGTCCCAGCCGAAGGCGCAGCCGAATGACAGGCTTGCGTAGATCAGCACGAAGGCGAGCGCCCACACGGTGAAGCCGGCCGCGGGCAGCAGCAGCCGGGACGAACCCGCCCTCACCGCCCCGGCTCCACGCCGGCGAGCAGCGACAGCGCCACGGTTGCCGCGAGCGCAATGATGCCGGCGACCGCCGTGTAGTCGTGCCAGAGCGAGCCGATCCGGAGATCGACGCTGCGGGCGGCGGAGAGCCGTCCGGTGACGCTGCGGGCGATGCCGTGGAGGGCGAGGATCAGTCCGATCGCGGCATGCAGGGCAGCATAGGCGAGGACGATGAAGAGCACCGCGCGGTGCGCGTGACCCGTGGGTTCCGGTACGCCCGCGGCGAGCGTAACCAGTGCAGCGACGGCGGCGCCCTGCGCGAGCGCAGTGGCGACGAGCCACGGCATCGGCGACGCGCCCGCCGTCAGTCGCGACAGGGCCAGCCGGGCGGCGACGGCGGCGACGACCAGCGCCAGTGCGGCGATCGCCGAGGTCGCGAGATCGGGCGATGCGATCGCCGCGGGTGGCCAGGCCGGCGCCACCAGCCAGAGGAACAGGCCGCCGAACAGCAGCGACGCAAACAGCACCGCATCGGCCGCGAGGGTGAAGGTCATCGCCCACCATGAGGGTGGCCGCTCGACCTCCAGGTGCGTCGGCAGCTCGACGCCGTGGCCGACCGGCAGCGCCCCGATGTCGCGGCGCTCGCCGGTCGCGGCGGTCCAGGCGAGTAGCAGGCCCACGGTGACGGCGAGCATGACGAGCGCCAGCCAGTAGATCTTGAACAAGACGCAGAGCACGAAGCCGCCGGTGGCGAGCGCCGTCCACAGCGGCAGGAAGGTCGAGCGCGGCAGCACGACGATGTGGGTGGGGCGGCCGGTGACCATGTCGACGGCGATCGTCTCCATCCAGCCGTTGCGCACGGCGCCGAGAAAACCGTCGCCGCGGGCAAGGCGCGGCCCGAGTTCGTTCGGGTCGAGGCGGTCGGCGCGATCCTCGATGAGCGGCAGCGAGGCGAAGGCGTAGGAGGTGGCGGGCGTCGCCGTCGCCCATTCGAGCGTGCGCGCCCCGAACGGGTTGCGGCGTGTCGCCTTGCCGAAGCGCACCTGCACGATGACGTCGACGACGAAGAGCGCAAAGCCGATCGTCATCAGGAAGCCGCCGATGGAGGAGATCAGGTTGAGCCAGTCCCAGCCGGCTTCCGCTGGGTAGTAGGCGATGCGCCGCGGCATGCCGAGGAGGCCGGTGAGGTGCATGAGGAAGAAGGTGAGGTTGAAGCCGCCGAAGATCAGCCAGAAGGCGGGCACGGCGAGGCGGTTGTCGGAGGCGCGGCCGGTGACGTGCGGCAGCCAGTAGTAGGCGGCGGCGAGCATCGGGAAGACGAAGCCGCCGACGAGAACATAGTGCAAGTGGGCGACGACGAACTGGGTGTCATGGGCCTGGAAGTTGAACGGCACCATCGCCAGCATGACGCCGGTGAGGCCGCCCAGAACGAAGACGACGAAGAAGCCGGCGAGGTAGAGCATCGGCACGTCGAAGCGCGGACGGCCCTGCGCCAGCGTCGCGATCCAGGCGAAGATCTGCACCGCCGTCGGGATCGCCACCAGCCCGCTCGCCGCCGAGAAGAAGGCGAGCGCGAGGTGCGGGATGCCGACGGTGAACATGTGGTGGACCCACAGCCCGAACGACAGGAAGCCGACGGCGATGACGGCGATGACGATCGCCCGGTAGCCGACGAGCTCGTGGCGGGCGAAGGTCGGGATCATCATCGAGACCGCGCCCGCGGCCGGCAGGAAGATGATGTAGACCTCCGGGTGGCCGAACAGCCAGAACAGGTGCTGCCAGAGCAGCGGGTCGCCGCCGCGCGTCGGATCGAAGAACGGCAGGTCGAAGGCGCGCTCGAGCTCGAGCAGGATCGAGCCGAGGATCAGCGGCGGGAAGCCGAACAGCATCATCAGCGCGGTGACGAGCAGGTACCACGCCATGATCGGCATGCGGTCGATCGACATGCCCGGCGCCCGCACCATCAGGATCGTCACGGTGATCTCGACAGCGGCGCAGAGCGCGGAGATCTCGACGAAGGTGACGCCGAGCAGCCAGACGTCGGCGTTGATCCCGGGCGAATAGGTCGACGAGGTGAGCGGCGTATACATGAACCAGCCGCCGTTCGGCGCGACGCCGGCGAGCATCGCGACGATCAGGATCGTGCCGCCGAAGATGTAGCACCAGAAACCGTAGGCGCTGAGGCGGGGAAAGGCGAGGTCGCGGGCGCCGAGGATCTTCGGCAGCAGGTAGAGTGCCAGCCCCTCGAACATCGGAATGGCGAACAGGAACATCATCACCGTGCCGTGCATGGTGAAGATCTGGCTGTAGACCTCCGGCCCGACGAAGCCGCTGTGGGAGGTGGCGAGCTGGGCGCGGATCAGCATGGCGAGACCGCCGCCGATCGCGAAGAACACGAAGGCGGCGAGCATGAAGCGCTTGCCGACGATGGTGTGGTTCACCGCCGAGAGCCGGCCAAGGCCGGGCGGCGTGTCCCAGATGGCGGCGAGCTGCTTGTGCAGGCGGATCGCCGAGGGAGACGGCAGCGGCTCGTCCATCACTCGGCCTCCCGCGCCAGCACGGCGGCGTAGTCTTCAGCCGGGTGCGCCTCGACGGTGAAGCGCATGGCGCTGTGGCCCTCGCCGCAGAATTCAGCGCAGACGCCGCCGTAGCGGCCCGGGCGATCGGCACGCAGGCGGATGCGGTTCACGTGGCCGGGGACTGCGTCGATCTTGCCGCCGAGCCGCGGCACCCAGAAGCTGTGGATGACGTCGTCGCTGGTGACGACGAACTCGACGTCGCGACCGGCGGGAATGTGCAGGACGTTCTCGGTCATTCCGCCCTCGTTCTCCGGGTAGCGGAACTCCCACGACCACATGCGTGCCGCCGCCTCGATCCGCAGGGGCTCGCGGTCGCTGCGCATCAGCAGCGCCTCGCCGAGCGCGAAGGCGGTCGTCACGAGGGCCACGAGCACGACGGACGGCATCACGAGCCCGCCCCACACCACGAGGCGGCGCGCCGGCGCGGGGCCGAGACGCTGGGGCGCCAGCCACGCGACCAGGAGGACCGCGCCCACGCCGACGAAGAGCACGGCCGCGCCGGCGAGCATGATCCACCATAGGCGGGCGATGGCGTCCGCCGCGGGCCCTTCCGGCTGCAGGGTGGACAGGTCTCCCGAGCAGGCCGACAAGACGAGGCCAGCGGCGATCACGGCGGCCGGTGCGGCGAGCGGGAACCGCACGGCCGTCCGATGTGTTGGCGCTGAGGCCGGAGGTGCGACGTGAACGAGATCCGCGACAGGGACAACCCCGTCATCGAGGCGCTGGCGGAAGCGCCGGTGGAGTCTGCCGTGGCCGTCGCCGGCCATCCGCTGCACGCGATGAGCGTCCACTTCCCGATCGCGCTGGTGATCGCGACGCTTGGATGCGACGTCTTCTACTGGTGGACCGGCGACCCGTTCTGGGTGCGGGCCGGCATCTGGGCCTGCGGCTTCGCCTTTGCGACCGGTGTCGCGGCCGGCCTGGTCGGCACCGCCGAGCTGTTGCTGGTCGCCGGCATCCGCTCGCGGGTGGCGAGCTGGACGCACGCCATCGCGGCCATGATGCTGATCTCCATCATCGGCATGAACTGGGGCCTGCGCCTCGCCGACCCCAGCCAGGTCTTGCCGCACGGGCTGATGCTGTCGGTGCTGGCGAGCGTATTCACGGGCCTCGCGGGATGGCACGGGGGCAAGCTCGTGTTCGATCACGGCATCGGCCTCATCATTTCGGGAAAGGACTGAGGTCGACGACGAGGCCGCTGAGCCCGCCTGGATCGCGCAGCACGGGCGGGATGAGGTCGGGCAGCGCCGGCTTGGCGAGGACGATGAAGAGGACGAGGCAAACCGCAACCAGTGCCCCGGCCGTGGCCATCACGAAGCGCCAGACCGGATAGAGGCTGCCTTCCTCGAACAGACGGATGATGACGAGGCCGGTGAGGATGTGGATGACCACCATCACGCCGACGAACACGAGCTTGAGGGAGAACCAGGGCTCGAAGGTCTCGCGCAGGAAGATGAGCGCCGTGCCGGAGCCGACGGCGACGAAGGCCGCCGGCGAGACGATGCGGACATAGAGGAAGCGCACCATCGTCTGAAGGCGGTGCAGCGCGTCGTCGTCGGGAACGTGGGCGCGGCGGACATAGAGGCCGGGCAGGCAGATCAGCCCGGCGCTCCAGACCGCGATGGCGGCGACGTGCAGGAATTTCAGCCAGATCATCCGCCGGTGACCGGCTGCGCGCGCGCACCGTCTGCCACCGGCTGCAGGCGCAGGACGATCAGGATCATCGCGACGAGGTAGGGCAGCGCCGCGGGCACCCAGAGGATCAGGCCGGCAAGCTGCTGGTCCTCGAGGGGCGACAGGCCAAAGGGGATGGTCGTCGTGGCGTGAGCGGCATAGAGCGGCCGCGTCGCGAAGGTCAGCAGCGCGCCGAGCATGCCCATCTGCACGATGGTGGCGAGGAGGGCCAGCAACGCCGGTCCGGGTCGCGCGTGCAGCGACAGCACCGCCTGCCAGAACAAGACGCCACTGCCGAGAAGGCTCGCCTGCATCACCCAGTAGAGGGGCCCGGACGAGATCCCTGCGGCGTAGAGGGAGGGCGCGTGCCACATCCACATCGCCACGGTGCCGAGCGCCACCAACCCACCGAGGGACAGAAGCGGCGACCGCACGTGGTGGAGCCCGAAGGCCGTCACCAGCAAGGGAGCGGCGACGGCGACGAGGAGCACGTGGTGAACGGCCCGCGCGGAGAAGAGAGCCACGGTCAGGGAACAGAGCGGCGACAGGAAGAGAAGCGCCAGCAGCCCGACCCCGAGGGCGAGCGGCAGCCGGCCCCCTGCCCTCGTCGCAGCGTGGAGTACGACGAGAACCATGCAAACGCCGATCGCGACGATGTCGACGTTCCACGCGAACAGCAATTGCTCAGGGGTCGGCGCCGGGCCGCAGTAAACGTCTTCCATCGCCCCCTCGTCTGGCACCGGTCCACGGCGCTGGATGCCGCACCCGGCGTCCGTCGCACGATCGTGTGGACATCTGCTGGCCAACGAGGAAGTCGCAGAATGGTTCCAGCGGCCGACAGACGCCTGACCAAAGGCCGCCGAAGTCGTCACGACGCAGGGAGTTGAAGGGGCGCGCCGCGGGCTGCACACGCGGCAAGACGTGGGAGAGCGGGCGGCGGCGCAGGTGAGCGCGGCGCCGCTACCGGAACGTCTCGGACCGTAACGTCTCGAAGGGGCCGTCCGTCGCTCAATCCATGCGAGGCCGGCGCCTCCTGCTATCTGGAGGCGGGCTTGCGGCTCCGAACGGGACGGATCGCGGTCAGCGGGCTGCCACCGAAGGTCTTCTCCATCAGCGTCGTGCCGCTGGCGCCGGCAGTCTGGCTGCGGGCGGGCTCCAGGGTCTCCTGGGTCGCTACACGCTCGTGGCGCTCGTCGTCGCTGCGGATGCGATATTGGGGGGAATCGCCGCGCACCGGCAGCGTCGCCAGGATGCGGTAGACGCTCCCGGCGTCGGCCGAAATCCCGAAGCCGCCCTTCAGCCGCACCATTTCGCCCACCGCATAGAGGTGCAGGCTGCTGTCGCGGGGGGCGGGCGCGGACTGGCCCCGAATGTCGTTCGTGATGGTCATGGAGACTGTCGATCCTCGTCGGTGCGTTGGCGCGACCGGGCCGCCGGCCATGCCGCACGTTCCTGCCTGCGTCTGGTCGATCTGTTGAAGCCCTATCCGCGGGTCACTCGCCCGCCGGCCCGACGATGCGTCGGCCGAGGTCGGCGGCGTGCAGGACGTTGAAACCCACACTGCGCAACCAGCGCCCTGCGAGAAGTCTTTCGCGGAATACGACTCACCTGCCGAAGCGGGTGATTCCGTAAAATGTAAGAATTGAAAGCTTGCGCCTCGTTTGCGCTCAAAGCAAGGCAAATGCCACTATCGCCCGGTCACGGCGCGAATTCACCGTCATGCGGGACGATTGACGCGTTTCGGCCGATCACGGCGCGACAGTTTTTCGGTAGCGACGGAGCCCGGGCGCCGACGTGAGAAGTCGCACTGGACCCTTGGCACGGGCCCCATCGATTCGTCGGCGCTGCCAGAGGCCTTGGCGTTGCCGCCGCCGGTCGAGTCGGCTCAGGGGCGGCGGCCTTCAGCATCGACGACGACCTCGCCATCCTCCTTGGCGAAGGCCCCCTTCTGGGGGGCCGGCAGGATGTCGAGGACGACCTCCGACGGCCGGCACAGCCGGGTCCCGAGCGGGGTCGTGACGAACGGCCGGTTGATCAGGATTGGGTGGGCCATCATCGCATCGACGAGCACCTCGTCCGACAGCGCCAGGTCGCCGAGGCCGAGCGCGGCGAAGGGCGTGCCCTTCTCCCGCAGAGCCTGACGGATGGTCAGGCCGGCGGCGGCGATGGTGCTGATCAGCTCCTCGCGTGTCGGTGGCGTCTTCAGGTACTCGACGACCCGCGGCTCGAGGCCGGCGTTGCGGATCAGCCCCAGCACGTTGCGGGACGTGCCGCAGGCGGGGTTGTGCCAGATGGTGACGGTCGCCTGTTCGCTCATCGGTGGCTCCCGGGTGCGTCGGCCGCGGGGCGCGACCGGGTGGTGGTGCGTCGCACCGATGGGGAGGCCTCGTACCAGCCCTTGGTGCGGTTGACGATGGCGACCACCGACAGCATCACCGGCACCTCGACGAGGACGCCGACGACGGTGGCGAGCGCTGCCCCCGAGGACAGGCCGAACAGGGCGATGGCGGCCGCCACGGCGAGCTCGAAGAAGTTCGAGGCGCCGATCAGAGCCGACGGGCCGGCGACGCAGTGCTGCTCGCCGAACGCCCGGTTGAGCAGATAGGCGAGACCGGAGTTGAAGTAGACCTGGATCAGGATCGGCACGGCGAGGAGCGCGATTACCAGCGGCTGCGCCAGGATCTGGCCGCCCTGGAAGGCGAACAAAAGCACCAGCGTCGCCAGCAGGGCAACGAGCGACAGCGGCTGGACGAACCACAGGAAACGGCCGAGCGCCGCCCCTCCCCCGGTCGCCAGCAGGCGGCGGCGGATCAGTTGCGCGGCGATCACCGGCACGATGATGTAGAGCCCGACCGACAGGAGCAGCGTCTCCCACGGCACGGTGATGGAGGAGATGCCGAGGAGGAGCGCGACGATCGGCGCGAAGGCGACGATCATGATGGCGTCGTTGAGCGCCACCTGCGACAGCGTGAAGTGCGGCTCGCCCTTCATCAGGTTCGACCACACGAAGACCATCGCGGTGCAGGGGGCTGCGGCGAGCAGGATCAGGCCGGCGATGTAGCTGTCGATCTGGTCGGCCGGCAGCCAGGGGCGGAACAGCCAGCCGATGAACAGCCAGCCGAGCAGCGCCATCGAGAACGGCTTCACCGCCCAGTTGACGAACAGCGTCACCGAGATCCCGCGCCAGTGCCGGCCGACCTCGGCGAGCGCCGCGAAGTCGATCTTCACCAGCATCGGCACGATCATCAGCCAGATCAGCACCGCCACCGGCAGGTTGACGTTGGCGACCTCGGCCGATGCGATCGCCCCGATGAGCCCGGGTGCGACCCAGCCGACGAAGATGCCGGCGACGATGCAGAGGATCACCCAGAGGGTGAGATAGCGCTCGAACAGCGACATGCGGCGAGCCTCCGTCGCTCAGGCGACCGTGGTGTATGCGGGATGGGCGGCGCCGGCCGTCAGGCCGCCGGTGCGCTCTCGTCGGCCTTCGCCTTGCCGATGGCATCGAGGCGGGACTGGAGCGAGAGCCGGTCGAGCGAGCGGATCGGCAGGTTGACGAAGATCGAGATGCGCTGCGTCAGCATGCGGAAGGTGTCGGCGAAGGCGAGCCGCACCTCGGTCTCGGTGCCGCTGGCGCGGGCCGGGTCGGGCAGGCCCCAGTGCGCCGTCATCGGCTGACCCGGCCAATACGGGCATTCCTCGTTGGCGGCGTCGTCGCAGACTGTGAAGACGAAATCGAGCTCGGGGGCGCCCGGCGCGGCGAACTCGTCCCAGCTCTTCGACCGGAAGCGCGAAATGTCGAAGTTCATGCGGCTGAGCAGGTCAGCGGCGTAGGGGTGGACCTCGCCCTTCGGATGGCTGCCGGCCGAGTAGGCCGTGAACTTGCCCATCCCCTCGCGGCCGAGGATCGCCTCGGCGAGGATCGAGCGGGCGGAATTGCCGGTGCACAGGAACAGGACGTTGAACGGCTTGTGTTCAGCGGCGTCGCTCATCGGGGCGTCCTCGGAGGGGTAGTCAGGGCGGATTTTGGATCGGAGTGTGTGTCACGGTCCTTGTCGCCGCCCGGCGGGCAGTCGCAGGACGGTGCGAGGAGGTCGGTGATCGGTCCGCAGACCTCCGGCCGGCCGCCGCAGCAATCGGCGAGGAGAAAGGCGACGAGGCGGCGCATGCCGGCGAGATCGGCGCGGTAGACGATCGAGCGGCCGCTGCGCGTCGCCGAGACGAGGCCGGCGCGGGCGAGAATGGCGAGGTGGGTTGACAACGAGTTGTGCGGAGCGCCGACGGCGGCGGCGATCGCACCGGCCGCCAGACCGTCCGGCTCCTGCCGCACCAGCAGGCGAAACACCGCGAGCCGGATTGGCTGGCCGAGCGCGGCGAGGCCGGCCAGCGCGCGGGCGGACGGATCATCCGCGTCGTCGCCCGGCAAGTGCGAGGGCGTCGGCGGCGCGGCCGCGAGAGCGGAGATGAGATCGTCGGCTTCCATTCGTCGATGATTATCGACAGATCGAAGCGACGTCACGTGAACCTTGTGTGACGCTTCGGCGATCGCCATCGGCGACCGCCCGAGCCTCGCAGTCACATCGAGTTGCGCCAGCCCGGCGGGACGCCCCCGAGCCGCCCCCTCTCAGGCCTTGCGCTTGTTGTAGACGTCGAGGCAGACGGCGCCGAGGAGGACCAGACCCTTGATGACCTGCTGGTAGTCGATGCCGATGCCGAGGATCGACATGCCGTTGTTCATCACGCCCATGATGAGCGCGCCGATCACCGCACCGCCGACGCGGCCGACGCCGCCATAGGCCGAGGCGCCGCCGATGAAACAGGCGGCGATGACGTCGAGCTCGAAGCCGAGCCCGGCCTTCGGCGTCGCCGTGTTGAGGCGGGCGGCGAAGACGAGCCCGGCGAGTGCGGCCAGCACGCCCATGTTGACGAAGGTTAGGAAGGTCAGCCGCTCGGTCTTGATGCCGGAGAGCTTGGCCGCCCGCTCGTTGCCGCCGACGGCGTAGATCTGCCGGCCGATGGTGGTGCGCGTCGTCACGAAGCCATAGAGGGCGATCAGCGCCACCATGATCACGAGCACGTTCGGCAGGCCACGGTGCGAGGCGATCAGGTAGGCGAAGTAGACGATGACGGCAAAGAACAGCGCGTTCTTGGCGAGGAAGAAGCCGTAGGGCTCCACCTCCATGCCATGGTGCTCCTGGCGCGTCCGGCTCCTGAAATTCTGCCAGACGAGGCCGAGGGCGAGCAGTGCGCCGATGGCGAGCGACGTCGGATAGAGCGAGCCGGCGTCGGGGATTAGTTCGGGGATGAAGCCCGAGGAGAGCTTCTGGAACGTCGGCGGGAACGGGCCGATCGACTGGCCCATCAGGATCGCGAGCGCCAGGCCCTTGAAGACGAGCATGCCGGCGAGCGTGACGATGAAGGAGGGTATCTTGAAGTAGGCGACCCAGTAGCCCTGCGCCGCGCCGATCAGGCCGCCGAGGATGAGGCAGAGGATGGTCGCGGGCACGAAGTGCATGTCGTAGCTCACCATCAGCACCGCCGCGACGGCGCCGACGAAGCCCGCGACCGAACCGACCGACAGGTCGATGTGGCCGGTGACGATGACGAGCAGCATCCCCAGCGCCATGATGACGATGTAGCTGTTCTGCAGCACGAGGTTGGTGAGGTTGAGCGGGCGCAGCAGCGTGCCGTTCGTCACGATCTCGAAGAACAGCATGATGACGAGCAGCGACAGCAGCATGCCGTACTCGCGAAGATTGTTCTTCCAGAAGCCGCCGCCCCTGGCGGCGCCGGGCAGGGCTGCGACCTTCTCGGCAGTCTTGTCGGTCATGGGCGCTCCTCTCCCCGGCGCATGATGGCGCGCATGATCTTTTCCTGGGTGGCCCCCTCGCCCGGCATCTCCGCGACGAAGGCGCCGTCGGCCATGACGAAGATGCGGTCGCACAGCCCGAGCAGTTCGGGCATTTCCGACGAGATCACCACGACGCCTTTGCCGGCATCGGCGAGCTCGTTGATGATGCAGTAGATCTCATACTTCGCGCCGACGTCGATGCCGCGCGTCGGCTCGTCGAGGATGAGCACCTTCGGGTCGGTGAACAGCCACTTCGACAGCACGACCTTCTGCTGGTTGCCGCCGGAGAGCTTGCCGGTGTCCTGGTAGACGCTCGAGCAGCGGATGTGCATCCGCCCGCGATAGTCGGTGGCGACCTGCAGTTCCCTCATGTCGTCGATGACGCGGGCCGACGCGACGCCGTCGAGATTGGCGAGCGTGACGTTCTTGCGGACGTCCTCGGCGAGCAGGAGGCCGAGCTCCTTGCGGTCCTCGGTGACGTAGGCGAGCCCGGCGTCGATCGCGCGGCGCACGGTCGAGAGGTCGACCGGGCGGCCCTCCAGCTCGGCGCGGCCGGTGATCCTGCGCCCCCACGAGCGGCCGAAGACGCTCATCGCGAACTCGGTGCGTCCCGATCCCATCAGTCCGGCGATGCCCACCACCTCGCCGCGCCGGACGGCGAAGTCGACGTTCTTGATGACCTGGCGCTCGGGATGGATCGGATGGAAGACCGACCAGTCTTTCAGCTCGAAGATGGTCTCGCCGATCTTCGGCGTGCGCTTCGGAAAGCGGTGCTCGAGATCGCGGTCGACCATCTTGCGGATGATGCGGTCTTCTTCCACTGGCCCGTCGCGGCAGTCGAGGGTGTCGACGGTGCGTCCGTCGCGCAGCACGGTGATGCGGTCGGCGACGCGGGCGATCTCGTTCAGCTTGTGCGAGATCAGGATCGAGGCGATGCCGTGGGCGCGGAACTCGAGCAGCAGGTCGAGCAGCGCCTGGCTGTCGGTCTGGCTGAGGCTCGCCGTCGGCTCGTCGAGGATGAGCAGGCGCACGCGCTTCGACAGCGCCTTGGCGATCTCGACGAGCTGCTGCTTGCCGACGCCGAGGTCCGTGACGAGGGTATCGGGCTGCTCGTCGAGGCCCACCTTGGCGAGAAGCTCGCGGGTGCGGTTGTGGACGGCGGTGCGGTCGATGATGCCGAAGCGGGCGGGTGGACCCGAGATGAAGATGTTCTCGGCGATCGACAGCTGCGGGATCAGCGCCAGTTCCTGGTGGATGATGATGATGCCGAGCGTTTCGGACTGGGTGATGTCGCGGAAGTGGCGCTCCTCGCCGTCGAAGACGATCGCGCCCTCGTAACTGCCGTGCGGATAGACGCCGCTCAGCACCTTCATCAGCGTCGACTTGCCGGCGCCGTTCTCGCCGACGAGGGCGTGGATCTCGCCGGGCTCGACGGTGAAATTCACGTCCGACAGCGCCTTCACGACGCCGAAGGTCTTGGAGATGCCGCGCATCTCGAGAATGGCGTTCATCGCGGGCGCTCCGGGATGATGGGCGGGCGGGCGGCGGCCGGGTTCGGCGCGCCGCCCGCCCTGCGCCTCACTCGATCTGGTCCTTGGTGTAGTAGCCGCTGCCGACCAGCACTTCTTCCCAGTTGGACTTGTCCACTTCGACCGGCTTCAGGAGGTAGGACGGCACCACCTTGACACCATTGTCGTAGGTCTTGGTGTCGTTGACCTGGACTTCCTTGCCGCTGAGGGCGGCGTCGACCATGTCGGCGGTGACGCGGGCGAGGTCGCGGGTATCCTTGAAGATCGTCGAATACTGCTCGCCGGCGAGGATCGACTTGACCGAGGGCACCTCTGCGTCCTGGCCGCTGACGATCGGCATCTTCATGTCGCCGCTGCCGTAGCCGACGCCCTTCAGCGAGGACAGGATGCCGATGGAGAGGCCGTCATAGGGCGACAGTACCGCGTCGACGCGCTTGTCGCCGTAATAGGCGCTCAGGAGGTTATCCATGCGGGCCTGGGCGGTCGCACCGTCCCAGCGGAGCGTCGAGACCTTGTCCATGCCCAGCTGGCCGCTCTGGACGACGAGCGTGCCGTTGTCGATCAGCGGCTGTAGCACCGACATCGCGCCGTCGTAGAAGAAGTAGGCGTTGTTGTCGTCCGGCGAGCCGCCGAACAGCTCGATGTTGAACGGCCCCTTCGCCTCCGGCAGGCCGAGGCCCTTCAGGAGCGACTGCGCCTGCTGCACGCCGACCTGGAAGTTGTCGAAGGTCGCATAGTAGTCGACGTTCGGCGTCGCACGGATCAGGCGGTCGTAGGCGATGACGATGATGTCCTGGTCCTTCGCCTGCTGCAGCACGTCCGACAAGGTCGTGCCGTCGATCGAGGCGATGACCAGCACCTTGGCGCCCTTCGTCACCATGTTCTCGATCTGCGAGAGCTGGTTCGGAATGTCGTCCTCGGCATACTGCAGGTCGGTGCCGTAGCCGCGCTCGGTCAGCACCTTCACCATGTTGTCGCCATCGGCGATCCAGCGGGCGGATGACTTCGTCGGCATGGCGATGCCGACCGTCGGCTTGTCCTGCGCCAGTGCAGGTGCGGCGAGGAGTGCCGCCCCGAGCGCGAGGGCGGAGAGTGTCGCTGCGAACTTCATTGTTCCCTCCCAGGATAAAGCTGCCTGCGCCCGATCGAGCGGGCTTTTCGTCTTGCGCCGCGGTTGCGCGGTCGCACGTCTCCCGCCCTCGTCCGAGGGTCCGGGTTTCTCTCCGCCTCCCGCTTGCCCATCGGCCGCTACCGTGGCGGCCTCCGGGGGGCAGATGCGGCGACGCCGTGTTACGGCGCCGCCTTCGGCCTCAGTGGTTGTCGCGCGGGATGCCCATCGTCTGGGCGAGGCGCTGGTAGCGCACCGCCGGTTCGAGCACGGCACCGGTTTCCAGCTGGCCGACGAAGGTGCGCTGGATCTCCTGCCACGGCGTCTGGTGGGCCGGGTAGGCATAGCCGCCGGCCTTTGCGAGCGCCTCGCGCCGGGCCTCGAGTTCCTCTTCCGGGACGAGAATGTCCGCGGTGCAGAGCCGAAGATCGATGCGCACGCGGTCGCCGGTCTGGAGCAGCGCCAGCCCGCCGCCGGCCGCCGCTTCCGGCGAGGCGTTGAGGATCGACGGCGAGCCCGACGTGCCGGACTGGCGGCCGTCGCCGATGCAGGGCAGCGCATGCACGCCGGCGCGGATGAGGTAATCCGGCGCACGCATGTTCACGACCTCGGCTGCGCCCGGATAGCCGATCGGGCCGGCGCCGCGCATGACGAGGATGGTGGTGTCGTCGATGGCGAGCGCCGGATCGTCGATGCGGGCGTGGTAGTCCTCCGGCCCGTCGAACACCACGACCGGCCCCTCGAAGGCATCCGGATCGTCCGGGTTGTTCAGGTAGCGGTCGCGGAACTCGTCGGAGATGACGCTCGTCTTCATGATTGCCGAGGAGAACAGGCTGCCGCGCAACACGCGGAAACCGGCGCGCAGCTTCAGCGGCGTTTCGAAGGTGCGGATGACGTCGGCGTCGAGGATGCGCGCGTCGCGGCAGTTGTCGCCGATGGTGTGGCCGTTGACCGTCGGAGCACCCTCCTCGATCAGGTTGTGCCGCATCAGCTCGGCGACGACGGCCGGTACGCCACCGGCGTGATAGTAGTCCTCGCCGAGATAGTCTCCGGCCGGCTGCAGGTTGACGAGCAGCGGCACTTCCTCGCCGAAGGTCTGCCAGTCGTCGATCGAAAGCTCGACGCCGACGTGGCGGGCGAGCGCATTGAGGTGGATCGGCGCGTTGGTCGAGCCGCCGATCGCGGAGCAGACGCGGATGGCGTTGATGAAGGCCTCGCGCGTCAGGATGTCCGACGGCTTCAGGTCCTCGCGGACCATCTCGACGATCCTGAGACCCGTCCGGTAGGCCATCTCCTGGCGGTCGCGGTAGGGCGCCGGGATCGCCGCCGAGCCCGGCAGCTGCATGCCGAGCGCCTCGGCGAGCGAGTTCATCGTCGTCGCCGTACCCATGGTGTTGCAGAAGCCGGTGGACGGCGCCGATGAGGCGACGAGCTTGATGAAGCCCTGGTAGTCGATCTCGCCGGTGGCGAGCAGCTCGCGGGCCTTCCAGACGATCGTGCCGGAGCCGGTGCGCTCGCCGCGGAACCAGCCGTTCAGCATCGGCCCGACCGAGAGCGCGATCGCCGGGATGTTCACCGTCGCCGCCGCCATCAGGCAGGCGGGCGTGGTCTTGTCGCAGCCGATCGTCAGCACGACGCCGTCGAGCGGGTAGCCATAAAGCACCTCGACGAGGCCGAGATAGGCTAGGTTCCGGTCGAGGCCGGCGGTCGGCCGCTTGCCGGTCTCCTGGATCGGATGGACCGGGAACTCGATGGGGATGCCGCCCTGCTCGCGGATACCATCTCGGACGCGCTTGGCGAGCTCGAGGTGGTGGCGGTTGCACGGCGACAGGTCGGAGCCGGTCTGGGCAATGCCGATGATCGGCCGGCCACTCTGCAGTTCTTCCTGGCTCAGGCCGAAGTTCAGATAGCGCTCGAGATAGAGCGCCGTCATGTCGGCATTGTCCGGGTTGTCGAACCAGCTCTGCGACCGCAGCCGTCCGCCATTCCGCGGTTCATGGCCGTGCATCGGTATGCTCCTTGATCAGGCGTCGGCGAACGGGCGCCACAGTGGAAGGGCTCTCATTTACGGCGGGGACGGCCGGCGCAGATAGCCCCCGGAGGTGATGAACAAGACACAGGCTGGTGAGGGGCAGCGCGCCCCGAAGCGCCCTCACCGCCCCCACCGCAGCACCATCGGATCGAGCCTGCGCGCGATCTCGAGAAGGCCGGCGCGGGTCGCCGGGTGGAGCGGCGGCAGCGGCGCGCGCAGCGTCTCATGGGCGATGACGCCGCCTTCCTTCATCAGCGCCTTGCAGGCGGCGAGGCCGCACTGACGGTTCTCGTAGTTGATCAGCGGCAGCCAGCGTTCGTAGGCGGCGAGCGCCTCCTCGCGGCGACCGGCGAAATAGGCGTCGGTGATCTGGCGGATGCCATCGGGATAGCCGCCGCCTGTCATCGCGCCGGTGGCGCCGGCATCGAGGTCGGCGATCAGGGTGATCGCCTCTTCGCCGTCCCACGGACCCTCGATGGCGTCGCCGCCGAGCTCGATCATCGTCCGCAGCTTGGCGGCCGCCTGCGGCACCTCGATCTTGAAGTAGGCGAGGTTGTCGATCTCCCGCGCCATCCGGGCGAGGAAGGCGGCCGACAGCGGCGTGCCGGCCACCGGCGCGTCCTGCACCATGATCGGGATCGTGATGGCGTCGGAGACGGCCTTGTAGAAGTCGTAGATCGCCTGTTCCGGCACGCGGATGGTGGCGCCGTGATAGGGCGGCATCACCATCACCATCGCCGCCCCCGCCGCCTCGGCGCGGCGCGAGCGCTCGGCGCAGACAGCAGTGCCGAAATGCGTCGTGGTGACGATTACCGGCACACGGCCGGCGACGTGATCGAGCACCGTCGCCATCACCGTCTCGCGCTCGGCGTCAGTCAGCACGAACTGCTCGGAGAAGTTCGCGAGGATGCAGAGGCCGTGCGAGCCGGCGTCGATCATGAAGTCGGCGGCCCGCTTCTGGCCCTCGAGGTCGAGCCCGCCGTCGGCGTCGAACACCGTCGGCACGACGGGGAAGACGCCGCGGTAGGGGCGGTTGGCGGCTCGGGAGGGAAGGCTCATCGGGTGGTCGACCTCTTCATTCATTCCGGGGCCGTCACGGTCGGCGCGCCGGCGTGGCGCTGCCGGCCGTTGAGGATCACGGTGGTCATGGCCTCGGCCGCCGCCTCCCCGTCGCCCGCCTCGATGGCGTCGACGATGCGGCCGTGGGCGGCGACCGTGATGCGGTAGGCCTCCTCGTCCGCGGGTGCGCTGAGGACGAAGGACGAGCGTAGCGCCGCCTCGATGACGGCCCCGATCGAGCGCATGAACGGGTTGCCGGAAGCGCTGGCGATGCGCAGGTGCAGCGCGAGGTCCGCCTCGGCGAAGGCGGTCGAGCCGTGGCCCGATTCGATCGCCATCTGCCGCACGGCCGCCCGCATGGCAGCGACGTCCTCCGCGCTCCGCCGTTCGGCAGCGAGGGACGCGGCCCGTGGCTCGACGGCGAGCCGGATCTCCGCGAGGTCGCCGAGGAAGCGGCTGTCGATGCCCGCGTCGAGGTGCCAGGCGAGCACGTCGGGATCGAACATGTTCCAGGCGCCGCGCTCGCGCACCACCGTGCCGACCCGCGCCTTCGTTGTGAGCAGGCCCTTCGCGACCAGCGTCTTGACGCTCTCGCGCAGGACCGGCCGCGAGACGCCGAAGAGCACCGTGAACTCGGCGTCTCCGGGCAGCTTGGAGCCCGCCGGATAGCGTCCGGCGATGATGTCGATGCCGATGGTGCGCGCCACCTCGGCGTGGTTGGAGTGCGAGCGCCGGGCGGGGATGACGACGAGTTGCGGGCTCATGGCGCAGCCGCTCCCGGCAGCGCTGCCCCCGCTTTGCGTTGGCCGCGGCGCGACAGGCCGACGGACAGCTGCTGGAAGGCGATGAAGGCGAACAGCAGCAGGCCCGTGGCGATCTTGGCCCACCAGCTCGACAGCGATCCGTCGAAGCTGATGTAGGTCTGGATGAGCCCCTGGATGAGGACGCCGATGAAGGTCCCGAACACCGTGCCGTAGCCCCCGGTCAACAGCGTGCCGCCGATCACCACAGCCGCGATGGCGTCGAGTTCGACGCCGACGGCCGACAGCGAATAGCCGCTCGATGTGTAGAGCGAGAAGACGATGCCGGACAGTCCCGCGAGCAGGCTCGAGAACATGTAGATGCGAACGGTCGTCGGACCGACGCGCACACCCATCATCTCGGTGGACGCGCGGCTGCCGCCGAGTGCGTAGACATTGGCGCCGAAGCGCGTCGCGTGCAGCAGCACCGCGCCGGCGAGGACGACAGCGAGCATCAGGATGGCGATCAGCGTCAGCCGCCCTCCTCCCGGCAGCCGGATCACGGTGCTGGAGATCTCCGCATAGAGCGGCGCGTTGATGGCGATCGATTCCGTCGACATCAGGAAGCTCGCACCGCGCGCCAGGAACATGCCGGCGAGGGTGACGATGAAGGGCGGCATCTCGAGATAGTGGATCACCGCCCCCATGCCGGCGCCGAACAGCGCCGCCAGCACCAGCACCGCCGCGAACGCCACCGCCGGCGGCCATCCGAGATGCTCGATGGCGATGGCCAGGAAGACGGTGGTGAAGCCGATCACCGAGCCGACCGACAAATCGATGCCGCCGGAGATGATCACGAACGTCATGCCGACGGCGACGATGCCGAGGAAGGCGTTGTCGGTGAGGAGGTTCGCCACCACCCGCGTCGAGGCGAAGTTCGGGAACTGCAGCGAGCAGGCGATGAAGACGGCGATGAAGACCGCCGTCGTGACCAGGACGGGAAGGTGTCGCCTCATCGGGCCCTCCTGCGCAGGACGCCCGCGAGGCCGATGAGCCGCGGCGACTGGACCAGCAGCACCGCCATCACCACCACCGCCTTGACGACGAGATTGAACTGCGGCGGGTAGCCGGAGAGCAGGATGCCGGTGTTCATCGCCTGGATGATCAGCGCGCCGAGCACAGCGAGGCTGATCGAGAAGCGCCCGCCGAACAGAGACGTGCCGCCGATGACCACCGCCAGGATGGCGTCGAGCTCCAGCCACAGGCCGGAATTGTTGGCATCGGCGCCGAGGATGTCGGCGGCCGCGATGACGCCGGCCATCGCCGCGCAGAGGCTGCACCAGACGTAGACGGCGATCGTCATGGCTCGGGTGCCGATGCCGGCGAGCGTGCTCGCCCGCTCGTTGCCGCCCGTCGCCTCGATCATCAGCCCGAGCGCCGTGCCGCGCACCAGCAGCAGCGTGATCACCAGCATCACCACGGTGATCGCGACCGGCGCCGGCACCCCGAGCACGGACCCACCACCGATCCAGGCGAGCGCCGGGTCGGTGAAGGTAACAATGCGGCCCTCGGTGATGAGCTGGGCGATACCGCGGCCGGCGACCATCAGGATCAGCGTCGCGACGATCGGCTGGATGCCGAGGCCGGCGACGAGGACGCCGTTCCACAGACCGCACAGCAGGCCGACGCCGAGCGCGGCGGCGAGCGTCACCGGCAGGGAGTGGCTGTCGGCGAGGCTCGCGGCGATGGCGCCGCAGATCGCCATGACCGCACCGACGGAGAGGTCGATGCCACGCAGCGCGATGACCAGCACCATGCCGATCGACAAGAGCGCCACCGGCGCCCCGCGATTGAGGACGTCGATCAGGCTGCCGAACAGCCGGCCGTCCTGCAGGCGGATGTCGAAGAACTGCGGGGAGACGACCCAGTTGATCGCCAGGATGACGAGCAGCGCGAGGATCTGGGGGACGCCGCTGCGCGGCAGGCGGAGGGTCATGGGTTCCGCCTCACGCCGCCCTGGGGGCTTCGCCGGCGATGGCCGCGACGATCGCCGGGACGCTGACGTCGGCACCGGCAAGTGTCGCCACGTGTGCGCGATCCCGGAGCACGGCGACTTCGTCGGCATAGACGGCGATCTCCTCGAGCTCGGAGGAGACGACGAGCAAGGCCATGCCCTCGGCGCAGAGCTGGCGGATCAAGCGGATGATCTCGGCGTGGGCGCCGACGTCGATGCCGCGCGTAGGCTCGTCGAGGATGAGGAGGCGCGGCTCGGTGGCGAGCCAGCGGGCGAGCAGCACCTTCTGCTGGTTACCGCCGGACAGGAGCCCGATCGGGCGCTCCGGGTCGGCGGGGCGGATGTCGAGCAGGCGGATGAAGCGGCGGGCGATCTCGTCCTGCTCTCGCCGCGCCAGCGGCTTCAGGATGCCGCGACGGGCCTGCAAAGCAAGCACGATGTTCTCGCGCACCGTCAGCTCGGCGACGATGCCCTCGGTCTTGCGCTCCTCCGGGCAGTAGCCGAACCCGTGCCGGACAGCCTCGCGAGGGCTCGCGAGCCGCACCGGGTGACCATCGACGGTGACGGTGCCGCAGTCGGCTCGCTCCGCCCCGAAGACGAGCCGCACCGTCTCCGTGCGCCCGGATCCGAGCAGGCCGGCAAGGCCGACGACGTCGCCCCTTCGCAACGTCAGATCGAAAGGGGCGAGATAGCCGGATTTGCCGACACCCTGGAAGGCCGCGACGACCGGGCCCTTCGCCTCGTTGCCGGTCGCGGCGCGTTCGTGGGTCGCTTCCGTGAGCTCCCGGCCCAGCATCATGTGCACGAGGTCGAGCCTCGGCAAATGCGCGGTCTCGCGCTCGCCGACGAGGCGACCGTTGCGCAGGACCGTGATGCGGTCAGAGACGGCATAGACCTGATCGAGGAAGTGGGTGACGAAGACGATGCCGATGCCGCGGGCGGCGAGCTGGCGCATCACCGCGAACAGGACCTCGACCTCGTGGGCATCGAGGCTCGCGGTCGGCTCGTCGAGGATGAGGACGCGGGCGGATAGATCGACGGCGCGGGCGATGGCGACGAGGCTCTGCACGGCGACGGAGTATTCGCCGAGGGGGGCGTCGACGTCGAGATCGAGGCCGAAGCCGGCCAGCACCGCGCGGGCCCGGCGCCGCATCTCGCCGCGACGGACAAGGCCGAAGCGGGTCGGCTGCCGGCCGAGATAAAGGTTCTGTGCCACCGAGAGGTTCGGCAGCAGGTTGACCTCCTGGTAGACGGTGGCGATGCCGGCGGCGACGGCTTCGTCGGCGGTGTCCGGAGCGATCACCTCGCCGGCCAGGCGGAAAGTTCCCGCATCACGTGAATAGATGCCGGTCAACGCCTTGATAAGCGTCGATTTTCCAGCACCGTTCTCGCCCAGCAGCGCATGGATCTCACCGGCACGGACGGTGAGGTCGACGGCATCGAGGGCGCGCACGGGGCCGAAGCTCTTGCTCAGCCCCCGGATCTCGAGGAGTGGCGGCGCCGAGACGTCGGGCGGCATGAGGCGGTCCGGACTGGTGGACGGGAGGCTGCGAGGGCGGGACACGGCCGGCGCCCGCATGGGGCGCCGGCCGCACCGGTTGGCTCAGTAGCCGAGGTCCTTCTTGCTCTCGTAGACCGCCATCGGGTCGTCGGCGGCCGTGTAGAGCTTCGATTCCGTCTGGATCCACTTCGGCGGAACCGTGCCGTTCTCCTTGAAGGCGACGATGGCGTCGAAGGCCGGGCCGGCCATGTTCGGCGTCAGTTCGACGGTGGCGTTCGCCTCGCCGGCGGCCATCGCCTTGAAGATGTCGGGCACGGCGTCGATCGACACGGTGAGGATCTCGGAGCCGGGCTTCAGGCCGGCTTCCTTCATCGCCTGGATGGCGCCGACCATCATGTCGTCGTTGTGGGCGTAGACGGCACAGATCGACTGGCCGCCACCCTCGGCCTTGATGAAGCTCTCCATCACTTCCTTGCCCTTGGCGCGGGTGAACTCGCCGGTCTGGCTGCGGACGATGGTGACGTTGGCGTGACCGGCGATGCCTTCCTCGAAGCCCTTCTTGCGGTTGGTCGCGACGCTGGCGCCGACGGTGCCCTGGAGCTCGACGACATTGCAGGTCTTGTCGCCGACCGTCTTCACGAGCCACTCGCCGGCGACCCGGCCCTCGTGGACGCTGTCGGAGGTGACGGCCGTCAGATAGAGGTCCTTGCCGGACGGATCGATGTCGCGATCGAGCAGGACGACCGGAATCTCGGCCTCCTTCGCCTCGGCGAGCACCGTCTCCCAGCCGGTCGAGACGACGGGGGCGAGGAAGATCGCATCGACGCCCTGGGCGACGAACGAGCGGATCGCCTTGATCTGGTTCTCCTGCTTCTGCTGCGCGTCGGCGATCTTCAGCGTGATGCCGCGCTTCTCGGCCTCCACTTTGGAGACCGTCGTCTCGGCGGCGCGCCAGCCGGACTCGGAGCCGATCTGCGAGAAGCCGACCGTGAGATCGGCTGCGATGGCAGCCACAGGCAGCGCCGTCACGGCGAGGCTGAGGCCGAGGGCGGTCAGGCACGAGAATACGGGCGTGCGGGCAGTCATCGGGGCGTCTCCCTGGGGTGCACGGACATGCAGGCGCTTCTGCCGAGCGCTGGTCATGATCCTCCCACATCACATCCGGCTTGAATAGTCATATTATTTTACTTTTAGCGGCCGTTCCGCCGGTGCGGCAGGCCTATGGAGGCCCGGCGACGTCCTTCTGGCGATGCTGTGACTGGACCTCGCGCGCTACCGACTGCATGTTCGTGCCGCAGTCGGTGCTGCGGGGGAAAAGGCGACGGATCAACGGAAGGCGTTTGTGCCGGTTCAACCTAGCAGCGAGCCTCCCAGACCTTCCCCCCGCCCCGGTACCGCGTGGCTCGCCGCCAGCGTGCTCGCCGTCGTGCTCGTCCTGAGCGTGGTGGGGTTGTCGCTCTGGCAACAGAGGGCTGATGCCTGGCGAGCCGCGGAGCGGACGGCGGAGAATCTCCTTACGATCCTGTCCCTCGAGATCGCCAATCGCTTTGCGCTCGTCGATATCGTGCTTCGGGAGGCGGTGGACAGCTTCGCCGACACCAGCATCCCCAAGGACGCCCAAAGACGGATCCTGGCGCGCGCCGCCGCGACGGAGCGCTACATCGGCGCGGTGCTGATCCTCGACCCTAACGGAGAGATCGCGCTCGATTCGCAGAGGCCCGCCCGGAGCGCGAACTTTGCGGACCGGGACTACTTTTCCGTCCACAAGGAGCAGCCCGACCACGGGCTCTTCGTCAGCCGACCTTACCGCAGCCGGCTCCGGGGCGGGGACCCGAGCATCGGCTTCTCCCGGCGCCTCGTTTCACGTGACGGGTCATTCGCCGGGGTCGCCCTTGCAGCGTTGCGGCTCGCCTATTTCCGGGAGTTGCTTGCGAGCGTCGATGTCGGTCAAGGCGGAATTCTCGCCATCAATCGCACCGACCTCGTGCTCGTGGCACGCCAACCACCGCTCCTGGACGACCGGGACATGGGGATGGACGTCTCCGGAAGCTCGAACTTCCAGCGCATCATCCGGGAGCGGTCGGGCACCTTCACGGCGACGGCGGCCATCGATGGCGTCGAGCGCCTCTACTCCTTCCAGCCGATCCAGGGGACCGACCTCTTCCTGTCGGTCGGGCTGTCCGTCGACACGATCTTCGCGGAGTGGAACCGGCGCGCCCTGGTCATCGGCGCCGCCACGCTCTTCATCTGCGCCCTGCTCATCGGTCAGGCCCTCTTGCTACGCCGGGAGCTCCGCCGACGCACCGCGGCGGAGGCGGATCTGGCGCTGCTGTCGATGACGGATTCGCTCACCGGGCTACCGAACCGGAGGCACTTCGACGAGTTCCTCGCCCGGGAATGGCGACGCGCGAGCCGAACGGGAGCGACGCTCTCGATGCTGCTGATCGACGCCGATCGCTTCAAGGACCTGAACGACCGCTTCGGCCATGTCCGGGGCGACGAGGTGCTGCGCCAGCTCTCCGCCACGATCGATGGAGCGATTCGGCGTCCGGGCGATCTCGCCGCCCGCTACGGCGGCGAGGAGTTCGCGGTGGTGATGCCGGATACCGACGCCGCCGGGGCGCGGCGGGTTGCGGAGGCGATCCGCTACCGCGTGTCGAAGCTGGGCGTCGGCGATGGGTCGACGCTGACCGTCAGCATCGGCGTCGCCACCGCCAAACCGACGCCGGATACACCGGTCGCTTCCCTCATCGCCCAGGCGGATGCGGCGCTTTATGGCGCGAAGAGTGCGGGCCGCGACCGGGTGCACGACTCGGCTGTCGATCCGTCCGCGCACCGGTCTGCAACCGGCACCGTAGCGCTCTGACGCGGGGGCTGGGCGACCGCCGCCTCGACGGGCCGGCGCAGAAAAAAAGGCCGATCGCGAGGCGATCGGCCTAAGTCTAGGGAGGAAACGCCCAAGGAGGGCGATTCAGAAGCTAGCGCTGCGGTGCACAAAAATCAAGTGTGCATCGCACACCAAAACGAGAGCTGGAAGGGTCGACGCCTCACAGCATCTCGAGCGGCACCGACCTGCGCGGCGGCGGGAACAGCGCCGCGAGGCGTGCCCGGTCATCGTCATCGAGGCGCAGCGCCGCAGCGGCGATGTTGTCGTGCAGGTGCGTCGCCGTGGCGGTTTTTGGGATCGCGATCGTTCCGGGCCGATCGAGAACGAAGGCGAGCGCGAGCTGCGCGGGCGTCACGCCCTTGTCGGCCGCGAGCTGCCGCAGCCCGGAATGACGAACCAGGCGCCCCTGCTCGACAGGCGAATAGGCCATGATCGGGATGTTGTGCTCGGCGCACCAGGGCGCCAGATCGAACTCGATGCCGCGCCGCCCGAGGTTGTAGAGCACCTGATTCGTGGCGCAGGCCTTCATCTCGTCGAGCGCGGCCAGTTCCCGCATGTCGTCGATGTCGAAATTGCTGACGCCCCAGCGTCGGATCTTGCCGGCCGACAGCAGCTCCTCGAAGCCGGCCAGCGTCTCGGCGAGCGGCGGGCTGCCCCGCCAATGCAGGAGGTAAAGGTCCAGGCGGTCCGTCTTCAGGCGGCGGAGGCTGCGCTCGCAGGCGGCGACGGTGCCGCGGCGCGTGGCATTCTCGGGCAAAACCTTCGAGACCAGAACCACCTCGTCCCGGCGACCCGCGATCGCCTCGCCGACGATGGTCTCGGCCTCGCCGTCCGCATACATCTCCGCGGTATCGATCAAAGTGAGGCCGAGATCGAGACCGAGCCGCAGCGCAGCCACCTCCTCCGCCCGCCGGCTGGCCGCCTCCCCCATGCGCCACGTCCCGAGCCCGAGCACCGGGTAGGGCTCGGCGTAAGGCGGGGGAAGCGTCTGGATCATCACTCGGTCCGGCATCGTCGCGGTCCTTTGTTGGGTGGGGGCACGCGCCGCGACCCTACCCGGCGTCGCCCTGCAGGCAATCCTGAGCGACCCTGACGCGCCTCACCAGACTTCGCCCCGTTCGCGAAACCTCGGGCCTATGATGGGCCAACCCGTCAGAACGTGGCATTCTGGAACCCATCAGAAGAACCAATTTCCGCTTGACCTCCGCCCGGGCCCATGTCGATAGTCGTGCAAACGTTTGCGTAGCGGTCAATTTGCCGTTACGACGCGCTCATCGCCCAGATGAAGCAGGGAGGGAAAAACCAAATGAAGACCCACAGGACCCGTTTGGCGGCACTTGCCGCCTCAGCCGCGATCGCCGGCCTTCTCGCCGGCGGCGCCCAGGCCGCCGACCCGATCAAGATCGGCGCCTCGCTGCCGCTCACCGGAAACTTCTCCGTCAGCGGCACGAAGCACCAGCAGGGCTACCAGCTTTGCGTTGATCTCATCAACGCGAAGGGCGGCGTCGACGGCCGCCAGCTCGATCTGATCGTCTCCGACAACCGCTCCGACACCGAGACGGCGATCAGCCAGTACGAGCGCTTCGTCAACGCCGACAAGGTCGACATCCTGTTCGGCACCTTCTCCTCGAAGCTGTCGTTCCCGGTCTCGTCGGTGCTCGAGAAGTACGGCATGGTTCACCCCGTCCCCGCCGGCGGCGCTCTGCGCATCTGGTCGCAGGGACACAAGAACATGTTCTACTTCCAGCAGGACGTCGCCGAGTTCATGGGCGGCTCACTGACGGAAATGATCGCCGAGCGCATCCCCGAAGACCAGCGCCCGAAGACGGCCGCCCTCGTCAAGGCTGATGACTTCTTCGCCAACGGTATCGCGGCTGGCCTCGCCGGTGGCACCGTGTCGAACCCCGGTGGCGGCGTCGTCGCCGACCTCGCGCCGGGCTTCCTGAAGGAGATCGGCGTCGAGCTCGTCATGGAAGAGACGTGGCCCGAGGAAGGCTTCTCCGACTGGCTGAACCTCGCCAACTCGATCAAGCAGGCGAACCCGGACCTCGTCATCGGTCTCACCGCCTCGGCGGAAGAGGCGGTGCAGCTGACGCGCGCCCTGCAGACCGTCAAGGCGCAGCCGAAGTACCTGTTCTTCAGCCAGGGCACGCAGTCGGAGTACAAGACCGGCACCGGCGCTGCGGCCGAAGGCGTGATGATGCCGACCTCCTGGCATCCGGCGGTGGCCTTCGTCGGCGAGCTCGCCGGCGAGACCTTCACCAACGGCGACTTCGTGGCTGCCTTCACCGAGAAGTTCGGCTTCGCGCCGGACGAGGACTCCGCCATTCCCTTCGCCGTCTGCCAGGGCATGGAGCAGGCGATGCGCGGTGCCGCATCGACCGACAACGCCAAGCTGTCGGAGTGGCTGCACGCCCGCACGAAGGCCGAGCCGGTCAAGACGGTTCTCGGGCCCTTCTCGTGGGACGAGCGCGGCGTGCCGGAGGACCGCTCGGTCCTCGTGGCGCAGTGGCAGGGCGACGACCTGAAGTTCATCTATCCGACGAACGAATTCGAAGGCGTTGCGGAAGTCATCTTCCCGAAGCCGCAGTGGTGAGCCGCTGACGCGCTGACAACCAGAAGACTACCGGTGCCGCCCGCGGGCGGCACCGGACGACGTGATCGGCCGCTCGGCGGCGAAGGATCGGCCCGAAGCGTCGCCAGGGGCGGCGCTGGCCAGGGCCAGACCGCCGTCGAGACGGCACAGACTTTATCCGACGCGCCACCGCTGGTGGCACTGGCTCTGCGATGACCGACGAGCGCCGGCGGCTGGACCGCCCGCGCCCGCTCTGGTGCGCGCATCAAGGGAGATTTCGATGCTCGAGGTGCGCAGCCTCTGCAAACACTTCGGCGGCATCCGCGCCGTCGACGAATGCTCGTTCACCGTCGAGCGGGGAAAGATCACCGCGCTGATCGGTCCGAACGGCGCGGGCAAGACGACGGCCTTCAACTGCATCTCGAAGACGCTGGCGCCAACCAGCGGCGAGGTGTGGCTCGAGGGCGAGCGCATCGACCACCTGCGCGCCCACGCAATCACCCGCCGCGGCCTCAGCCGCACCTTCCAGATCACCCGCAACCTCGAGGACCTGACGGTGCTCGAGAACCTCGCGGTGCAGTCGCGCGTAGTCGGCCTGAAGGCGCTGTTCGGCCCGGCGATCAGCCGGCAGGAGCGCGAGAAGGCGTTCGAGATCCTCGACTTCCTCGGCATCACGCGGCTCGCCCACGAGGAGACGCGCTCGCTCTCCTACGGGCAGAAGAAGCTGATGGACTTCGCCGCGCTGCTGATGAGCGACCCGAAGATCATCCTGCTCGACGAGCCCGCGGGCGGCGTCAACCCGCGCCTGCTCGAGGAGGTGGTCGGCCACATCCGCAAGCTCAACGAGCGCGGACTGACCGTGCTGATCGTCGAGCACAACATGGAACTGGTGATGAGCCTCTCCCACCATGTCGTGGTGATGGCGCATGGCCAGGTCATCGCCCAGGGCCCGCCGAGCGTCGTGCAGACCGACCCGCTGGTGCTCGAGGCCTATCTTGGCGGCGCTGCGCCGACCGCCACTCCGGAGGTGGCCCATGTCTGAGTTGCTCGAGGTTCGCGACGTCGTCGCCGGCTACGGCCGCGGCCCCGCCATCCTGACCGGCACGTCGCTGACGGTCCGTCCCGGCCAGGTGCAGTGCATCATCGGCCCGAATGGCGCCGGCAAGTCGACGCTGCTGAAGGCGATCTCCGGCCTTTTGCCGGTGCGCTCCGGCGAGATCCTCTTCGAGGGCGAGCGCATCGACGGGCTGCGCCCCGACCAGATCCTGCGCAAGGGCATCTGCTTCGTGCCACAGGAGCGCGCCCTCTTCCCGCGCATGAGCGTGCGGGAAAACCTGCGCATGGGCGGCTACGTCATCGACGACAAGAAGGTGCTGGAGAGCCGCATCGAGGAGGTGCTGCAGCAGTTCCCGATCCTGCGCGAGCGTGCCCACCAGCGCGCCGGCACGATGTCGGGCGGCCAGCAGCAGATGCTGGCGATGGCGC
Source organism: Pseudoxanthobacter sp. M-2 (assembly GCF_046156265.1). Classification (NCBI taxonomy): domain Bacteria; kingdom Pseudomonadati; phylum Pseudomonadota; class Alphaproteobacteria; order Hyphomicrobiales; family Segnochrobactraceae; genus Pseudoxanthobacter; species Pseudoxanthobacter sp. M-2. The sequence goes on along the minus strand of NZ_JAWDIR010000043.1, from coordinate 109,350 downwards.
GCACGCTGATCGTCAAGCCGAAGATCGTCATGCTCGACGAGCCGTCGCTCGGCCTCGCCCCGAAGATCGTCCAGCAGATGTTCGAGATCATGCACATGCTGAAGGACCGCGGCATGACCGTGATCCTGGTCGAGCAGAACGCCATCATGGGCCTCAACAACTCGACCTGGGGCGCGGTGCTCGACCTCGGCAAGACGCTGTTCGAGGGCCCCGCCCCCGAGGTGCTCGCCGATCCGCGCATCAAGGAACTCTATCTCGGCAAGGCCAAGGCGGCCGCCTGAGGCCAAGTCCCGTCCGGACCGCCCTCGCCCACCCCGGCCTCCCGCAAGGAACCGACTTCCATGAGCAACGTCATCCAGATCGTCATCCTGGGCCTCGCCCTCGGTGGCGTCTATGCGCTGATGGCGTCCGGATTAACGCTGATCTTCGGCGTGATGCGGATCGTCAATCTCGCCCATCCCGTCCTGATCATCGCCGGCGCCTTCGTCACCTTCTGGCTGTTCCGCCTCTACGGCATCGACCCAATCCTGGCGATGCCGATCGCCGCCATCGCGCTCTTCTGCGTCGGCGTCATCCTCTACAAGCTGATCTTCGAGAAGGAGGCCGCCAGCGCCAAATACTCGGAGATGACGGTGCTTCTGACGTTCGCCGTCGCGATGATCTTTGACGGCCTGCTCGGCTGGCTGTTCACCAACACCCAGCGCGTTACGACGCCGAGCTACGGCACGGACGCGATCTTCATCGGTGACGTGTTCATCCCGACCGGGCAGCTCTATGCCGGCGTCGCCAGCCTCGTCGTCATCGGGCTGCTGCTCTTGTTCCTGCAGTACACCCGCTTCGGCTACGCCATCCGCGCCACCACGCAGAACCGTGCGGCGGCACAGCTGATGGGCGTCAATGTCGGCCTGGTGTCGCTCGTCACCTTCGGCATCGGCATCGGGCTTGCCGGCGCGGCGGGATCGCTCGTCAGCTTCATCTTCTCCTTCTTCCCGGCCAAGCACTGGGAGTGGATCGCCATCCTGATGTCGCTCGTCGTCCTCGGCGGCATGGGCAAGCTCGGCGGCGTCATCGCCGGCTCGCTGATCCTCTCCGTCATCGCCGCCTTCGTCGGCGCCTACATCGGCTCGACGTGGTCGACGATGACCTTCTTCCTCGCTTTGTTCGTCATCCTGCTGGTACGGCCCCAGGGCCTGTTCGGCGACAAGATCGAGGAGGCCTGACCGATGGCCGTGCAGCAACTCGACGTCGACAACGTCATCGAAGCCCGCCGGGAGTATAACGCGGGCCTCGCCTCCCTGGACAAGGGCAAGCGGGTCTGGCAGTTCCCCGTCCTGCTCCTCCTCGTCCTCGCGCTGTTCCCCATCCTGCAGGTGATGGACGGCTACAACTACGTCCTGCATCTGATGCTCTACACGTTCATGTACGTGGCGATGGCATCGAGCTGGAACATCCTCGGCGGCTACACGGGATACATCTCCCTCGGCCACAACGTCTTCTTCTGCATCGGCGGCTACTTTTCGGGGATGATCCTCGCCTATTTCGGCGTCTCGACGCTGATCACGGCGCCCCTGGCCGGTCTCGCGGCGGCAGCCGTGGGCTTCGTGATCGGCTGGATCACGCTGAAGATGCGCGGCCCGACCTTCATCATCTCGTCGATCGCACTGCTGATGGTCGCGCGCATCCTCTTCGACAACTGGCACTTCGTCGGCGGCTCGAACGGCATCACGCTGCCGCAGCTTGACCTGGACGCCCAGTGGATGAAGGTGCCGTACTACTACGCCTTCCTGATCATCGCCGCGCTGACGGTGTGGACCTCCTACAAGATCAAGCACTCGAAGTTCGGTCTCGGCCTGCGCGCCATCTCTCAGGACGAGGTGAAGGCGGAGAGCGCCGGCATCAACACCCGCCTCTACAAGGTCGCGGCCTTCGCCATCTCGGCCTTCTTCGTCGGCATGGCAGGCGCCGTGTGGGGCGAGTACCTCACCTACATCCGCCCCAACATCTTCCTGGTCATCCTGGTCGCCGCCAACCTGGTGCTGATGTGCATCCTCGGCGGCAAGGGCACGGTCGCCGGGCCGATCGTCGGCGCGATCCTGCTGATCGCCTTCAACGAGCTGTCGGTGGTCTATCTCGGCTCCTCCGAGCTCAACATCCTCGGCACCGGCGTCGTCATGCTGCTCGCGCTGATGTTCTTCCCGACCGGCATCATCGGAACGCTGGCCGCAAAGAAGAAGCTGCCGCGCTTCCTCGACTGGGACTGACCAGTCGCCGCAACACGAGCCGCCGGCGACCCGCCGGCGGCCGACCCGCCGGGACGAGACACCATCCATGCCCGAGTTCGTGCTCTACAACGCGCCGCAGTCGACCTGCAGCCAGCGCGTCCGCTTCGTGCTCAACGCCAAGGGCCTTCCCTTCGAGGAGCACAAGCTCGACCTCTTCGCCGGCGACCAATTGAAGCCGGAATACCTCGCGATCAATCCGAACGGCGTCGTTCCGGCGCTCGTCCACGAGGGCGTGCCGATCATCGATTCGGCCGTCATCATCGAGTACCTGGACGAGGTGAAGCCCGATGTGGCGCCGCTCCGGCCGAAGGGCCTGAAGGACATCGCGTCGATGCGCTCGCTGATGCGCTTCATCGACGAGGTGCCGACGCCGGCGATCCGCGTCCCGTCCTACAACCTCGCCTTCCTGCCGCACTTCCAGAAGATGACCGAGGCCGAGTTCCAGGCGCTGGCCGACTCGAAGCCGCTGCGCCGCGAGTTCCTGCTGACGATGGGCCGCACCGGCTTTCCGCAGGCGGAGATGGACGGCGCCATGGGCCGGCTTTCCCGCGGCGTCGCCCGCATGGACGAGACGATCCGGGCAAGCGGCGGCCCGTGGCTGATGGGGGACCAGATCACGCTCGCCGACGTGGCGGTGATGCCGGTGATCGTCCGCATGGACGACATCAACCTCGCCACGATGTGGGACGACAAGCCCGCGGTCGCCCGCTGGTTCGAGCTGATCCGCGCCGAGCCGGCCTACGGGCCGACCTACTATCCGGGCTCGCTCTTGACCGAGAAGTACCCGCATCTGCGCGAGCAGCTGAAGAAGGCGGGGTAAACGCCGCCCCGTCACCGTGAGGGCCTTATGGCCCTTGAAACGAAGAACGGCCGGGCGCGATGCCCGGCCGCTTCGATTCCGCAGCCTGGCTCGAAGCGAGCCGGCCGACCCGTCACTGCGCCTGGGCGCCCCCGCTCTGCAGCATCAGCTCGAGCAGCGGGCGGACCGCGTCGGCGCAGGCCTGCGTCGAATCCTCGTCGGCGCACTTGATCATGATGCGGCCCTCGCCAGGAGCGGTGAAGACGAAGCTCGCGCCCTTGCTCGGCCGCATCATCATGCCGTGATGGCCGTGCGGGCCGCCGCGCGGATGCATCTTCTTGCCTTCGCCGCGCATGCCCTCGCCGCGCTTGCCCTGGCCGCGCGCCCAGTCGGGGCGGCCGCGATCGCCGGCTGGGCCGGTGGCGTCAGGGGCTCCAGCCGAACCCTGCGCTGCGGCAGGCGGCGCGGCATCGCTCTGGCCGGGCGTCGAGGTGTCGGTCTGAGCGGCGGCCATGCCGGCCGAGAGCAGCACCGCTGCTGCAGTGATCGCGAGCGTCTTCATGGAGTGATCCTCGTATCTGGGGTCCATCGTGCTGGCTCGGACCCAGGCCCCTGCCCTGTTCCCGGAACGCCGCCGGCGCCATTCCCCTACGTCGGTCACACGCAGCCGCTTCCTTCCCCGGCAACGACGCGGCACACTCGGCCCATGAGCGACATCCTTCCAGGCCCTCGCGTCCACCCCTTCTCCATCGGCGCAGCGCCGGCCCTCGTCGTCTCCGACGGGCCGCTGACCCTCGCAGCACCCGCGGAGGAGTTCGACAACGCCCCGGCGGATGCCGTGACGGCGCTCGCCGGGCGCCACGGCCTTCCGCCCGATCGCCTGCCGCTTGCGCAGAATGCGCTCGTCGTCGTGCTGGACGGCCGGCCGATCCTGTTCGACACGGGAACAGGTCCCGAGCGCCCCTTCGGCCCGGACACCGGGTGCCTCATCGAGAGCCTCGCCCTCGCCGGCCTGCGGCCGGAAGACATCGCGGCGGTCGTGCTGACGCACATCCACTCAGACCACGCCTGGGGGCTCGTCGGTGCCGACGGGGGGCCGGCCTTCCCGAACGCCACGGTCCACGTCGCCGCGGAAGAGCTGGCGTTCGTGGCGTCTGCGCCCTCCACAGGTCCCTATATCGGCGTTCACCGGGCCGCCATCGCAGCCTGCAGCGGCCGCCTGCGCCCCTTCGACATCGGCGGCGAGATCCTGCCCGGGCTCACGGCGTTGCCGACACCCGGCCACACCATCGGCCACACGAGCTACCGCGTCGGCGAGGGCCGCGACGCCGTCGTCGTGTTCGGAGACCTCCTGCATCATCCGATGCTGGCGGAGCGGCCGGACCTCACCTACCGCTACGATCACGATCGCGATCGCACGGTGGTCTCCCGCCGCGCCCTGCTCGCGCGCTGCGCCGAGGCGGGCACGCGGGTCATCGGCTACCACTTCCCATGGCCGGGACTAGGTTCGATCGTGACCGCCGACGAAAGCTACGCGTTCGTGCCCGACTGACGGCCTCCGGACATGCGAACGCCGGCGGTGGGAGGGCCGCCGGCGTCGCGTCGTCGAGGCATCGACTGATCGTGGCGCGCCACCCGCGAGCGGCGCGCCGGGGTCCCTATTACTCGGGAACTTCGAGGCCCGTGGGGACCTTCACGCCTTCGCTCTCGAGCTTCAGCCCGGAGAGCAGCGCCTGTGTCTCGAGGAGGGCGGAGAAATCCTCCTCCAGATAGGCCTTCGGGTCGGCCTTCAGCGAGGCGGCGCCGAAGTGCGCCTGCAGCGCCTCGCGGGTCGTCGCCGTCACCGGCATCGGCACGCCGAGTTCGCGGCCGGCGGCGAGGCCGAGGTCGAGGTCCTTCTTCAGGAGCGCCGGCGTGAACGTCGTGGTCCAGTCGAGGTTGACCAGCGCGTTCGACTTGTAGCGCGTGAAGATCGAGCCCATCACCGAGTTATTCATGAAGTCGAGGAAGGCGTGGCGCGGCACGCCGGCCTTCTCGGCCAGGACGGTGATCTCGACGAGGTTCTGCGTGACGACGCCCAGCATGACGTTGTGGGCGATCTTGCAGATGCGGGCGAGTTCGCCCTCGCCGACATAGGACACGCCGTTGCCGGCGATCGTCTCGATGTAGGGCTTCACCACCTCGTAGACGTCGGCCGGGCCGGACACGACCGAGGAGAGCTTCCCGGCCTTGACGCACTTGCCGTTGCCGCTCACCGGCGACGCCATGAACTGCGCACCACGCTCGCCGAGCCGGCGGCGCATCTCGACGGACTGCTCGACGGCGATCGAGGAGCAGTCGACGAAGATCTTCGGAACCGGGCTGCCGGCACCGTTCAGGACGCCGTCCGCGCCGAAATAGACCTGCTCCAGGTCCTTGCCGGTGGAGACCATGGTGAACAGGATGTCGACCCCGGCGAGGTCGGACGGCTTGTCGACGATGGTGGCGCCCTTCTTGGCGAGCGGCTCCGCCTTCTCGCGCGTGCGGTTCCAGACGTGCACGTCGTGCCCGCCCTTCACCAGCCGCTCGGCCATCGGGTAGCCCATCCGGCCCATGCCGATCCAGCCGATCTTGTGCCTGTTCACCTGCATCACTTCCCTCCAGGGGCTCTAACGCTGCGCTTCCTCGACAATTTTATTGCCGACGGTCGCGGATGTGGTTCCGGTTCGCCGGGGTGCGGTGCGATCAGCCGCCGGCGGGTTTCTTGAGGCGACGGCGATCGTCCCGCTCGTCACCACTATGCAATCGTTTGCATTCCGATTTCAAGTGATTTTCCAAGCCGCCCGCGAGAATCTCGCAGGGCGGTCCGGTGCCGGGCGGGCGTCGGCCGATGGGCCGGCTCAGGCGAGCTCGGACGCCCAGTCGCGGGTCTCGATGACCTGCTTCAGCTTCGCGAGGAAGGCGGCCGAATAGGCGCCGTCGAAGGCGCGATGGTCGAACGACTGCGCCAGCATGCCGACTGGTCGGACGACGACCACATCGCTGCCGTCGACCTCGATCGCCACCGGCTTCTTCTTCACCGCGTCGGTCGAGAGAATCGCCACCTGCGGCGGATTGATGATCGGCGCCGTGAACAGCGTCCCGAACGAGCCGTTGTTGGAGATCGTGTAGGTGCCGCCGTTGTAGTCGTCCGGCGTCAGCTTGCCGGCCTTCGCCTTGTCGATCTGGCGCGCGAACGCCTTGACCAGGCCGACCACGGTGAGTTCGTCGGCGTTCTTCACCACCGGCACGACGAGACCGTTGTGCGACAGGTCGACGGCAATGCCGAGGTTGATCTCGTTCGGCACCTCGAGGCCATCGCCGTCGAAGCGGGCGTTGACGAGCGGGAAGTCGGCGATCGCGATGCAGACCGCCCGGGCGATGAACGGCAGGTAGGTGAGCGACAGGCCGTGGCGCTCCTTGAACGCCCCCTTCCTGGCGTTGCGCACCTTGTCGACGTTGGAGAAGTCCGCCTCAGTCGCCTGGAAGACGTGCGGGATCGTCGTCCACGACTGTGTGAGACGCGTTCCGGTCATCTTGCGCACGGTGTTGAAGGTCGTGCGCGTGCCGGGCTTCGCCGGCTCCGGCGCCCGTGCCGCGGCCGGGGCGGCCGACGGGGCAGGAGCGGAAACGGGGGCTGCGGTCGGCGCCTTCGCTGCGGCGGCGAGGACGTCGGCCTTGCCGATGCGGTCGCGGCCGGCCGCCTTGGCGGCGGCCGACAGCGTCGCGGCGTCGAGGCCCTGCTGGGCGGCGAGGCGGCGGGCGAGCGGCGTCATGCGGACACCGTTGGCGGTCGCCGCAGCCGGGCCGAAGCCGGTGGTCGGCGTCCGCACCTCGTTGAAGACGTCCATCGGCGCGGTCTTGATCGGATCGGCGGCGGGAGCCACCGGCATCGGCGTCGCAGGCGGCGCCGCGCCGTTGCTCTTTGCGGCTGCCGGAGCCGGTTCCGCCTTCGGCTTCGGGGCAACGACGTCGCCGCCGATCACGCACACCACGGTGCCGACCGGTACCGTCTCGCCAGCGGCGACGCGGATGTCGGACAGGACGCCGGCGCCGAGCGCCTGCACTTCCATCGTGACCTTGTCGGTCTCGATCTCGAACAGCGTCTCGCCTTCGGCGACGGTGTCGCCCAGGTTCTTGAACCAGCTGGCGATCTTGCCCTCGGCGACGGTCTCGCCGAGCTGCGGCATCACGACGTCCATGCTCTGCCTCTCCTCACGCCCCTGGACAGTTGCCTGAGACCTCGGGACTGGATTCCCTCCCCGTCACGCCCCGGCCTCGCCGGGGCGCCCGTCCGCAACGCAGGGTCCCGGGGGACCCTTGCGCCGCGGCGTCGGAGCCGCCCGGCCTGGCCGAGCGACGACGGACTGATCGACCTAGTTCGGCCTTACCACTCGACGGAGACGTACTGCGTCTCGAGGAACTCCATGAGGCCCTCGTGACCACCCTCGCGCCCGATGCCGCTCTGCTTGACGCCGCCGAACGGCGCCGCCGGATCGGAGACGAGGCCGCGATTGAGCCCGATCATGCCGAACTCGAGCTTCTCCGACAGCTTCAGCCCGCGCTTCACGTCCTTCGTGAAGAGATAGGCGACGAGGCCGTACTCGGTGGAGTTGGCACGCTCGACGACATCATCCTCGCTCGAGAAGCGCGTCAGCGCCGCCACCGGGCCGAAGATCTCCTCGTGGAAGCAGCGCGCATCGTCCGGCACGTTCGTCAGCACGGTCGGCGGGTAGAAGTAGCCCGGACCGTTCGGAAGGCTGCCGCCGGTCAGAACCTTGGCGCCGCGCGACACGGCGTCGTCGACGAGTTCGACCACCTTGTCGAGCGTCTCGCGATTGACGAGGGAGCCGACGTCGACGCCCTCCTCGAGGCCGTTGCCGACCTTCATCGCGCCCATCTTGGCGGCGAGCTTCTCGGCGAAGGCGTCGTGCACCTTGTCGTGCACGAAGAAGCGGTTCGCCGCCGTGCAGGCCTCGCCGAGATTGCGCATCTTGGCCAGCATGGCACCGCCCACGGCGGCATCCACATCGGCGTCCTCGCAGACGATGAAGGGGGCGTTGCCGCCGAGCTCCATCGCCGGGTTGACGACGCAATCCGCGGCCGACTTCAACAGCTTGCGGCCGACTTCCGTGGAACCGGTGAAGGAGATCACCCGCACCCGCGGATCGTGCAGCATGGCGTCGACGACGGCGCCGGAGCGCCGCGACGGCAGCACGTTGACGACACCCTTCGGCACGCCCGCCTGCTCGAGGATCGGGATCAGGGCGAGCATCGTCAGCGGCGTCTCGGAGGCGGGCTTCACCACCACCGGGCAGCCGGCGGCGAGCGCCGGGCCGATCTTGCGGGTGCCCATCGCCGCCGGGTAGTTCCACGGCGTGACGAGCACGCCGATGCCGGCCGGCTTGTGATGGACGAGGATGCGCGCACCGGAGGCGGGCGAGCGCATCACCTCGCCGACGTTGCGCACGGCCTCCTCGGCGAACCAGCGGAAGAACTCCGCCGCGTAGAGGATCTCGCCGCGCGAGTCCGGCAGCGCCTTGCCGTTCTCCAGCGTGATCAGCGCCGCGAAGCGCTCCTTGTCGGCGACAATCAGCTCATAGGCCTTGCGCAGGATCTCGCCGCGTTCGCGCGGCGAGCGCCCGGCCCAGTCGGCGAACGCCGCCTGGGCCGCGTCGACGGCCGCGATGGCGTCCTCGACCGTTCCGCTCGCCACCGTCGCCAGCGTCTCGCCCGTCGCCGGGTTCTCGACGGCGAAGCTCGCGCCGTCGGAGGCGTCGCGCCACTGGCCGCCGATATAGAGCTGCGTCGGTACGCCCTTCAGGATGTCTTCCGTCTTCATCATCAGGCTCCCAGCGTCCTGCGCACCCGCTCCGCGATCCGGTCCGGCGTCGGCAGGACGATGTCCTCCAGATTATCAGCAGCGGGCAACGGAATGTGAGGCGTGGTGATGCGGACGATCGGGCCGTCCAGGTCCCAGAAGCACTCGTCGGCGGCGATGGAGGCGATTTCGGCGCCCCAGCCGCAGAGCCGCGGGTTCTCCTCGACGGTGAACAGCCGGCCCGTCTTGACCAGCGAGCCGAGGATCGTCTGGGTATCGAGCGGCACCAGCGAGCGCACGTCGATCACCTCGGCGTCGATGCCGAACTCCTTCTGGAGCTTCTCGGCGGCGGCGAGCGCCCGCGGCACCATCAGCGCCAGAGCGACGATGGTCGCATCCTTGCCCGGCCGGACGATCTTCGCCTTGCCGAGCTGGTCGACGATCTCGCCGTCCGGCACCTCGCCCTTCGTCGCGTAGAGCGACTTGTGCTCGAAGAAGATCACCGGATCCTCGTCGCGGATCGAAGCGGCGAGCAGTCCGACGACGTCGAGCGGCGACGACGGGGCGACCACCTTGAGGCCGGGGATCATCATCGCCCAGTTCTCGACCGACTGGCTGTGCTGCGCGCCGAAACGCGAGCCGGCGCCGTTGCCGGTGCGCACGACGAGCGGGCACTTCACCTGGCCGTTCGTCATGTAGCGCGACTTCGGGAACTCGTTGGCGATGTAGTCGAAGCACACCGCCAGGAAGTCCGAGAACATGATCTCGGCGATCGGGCGGAGGCCCGTCATCGCCGCGCCCATGGCCGCGCCGAGGATCGCCTGCTCGGAGATCGGCGTGTCGCGCACGCGCTTCGGACCGAACTCCTCGTAGAGCCCGACGGTCGCCTTGAAGACACCGCCGGCCTTGGCCACGTCCTCGCCGAGGAACACGACGTTCTCGTCGCGTCGCATCTCCTGGGCGATGCCGCGCGCGACCGCGTCGCGATAAGTCAGTTCCGCCATGCCCAGCCCCCGTCGGCGTAAACGTCCGTCGTCATGATCTCGACCGGCGGGATCGGTGCGGCCTTGCACGCCTCCGTCGCTGTCTCGACCTTCTGCTTGGTCTGCTGATCGATCGCGTCCACGTCCGCCTGCGGCACGCCGAAATCGGCGAGGCGCTGCTTGTAGACCTTGATCGGGTCGCGCTTCATCCACTCCTCGAGCTCGCCCGGCGGGCGATACTTCGCCGGGTCGGCGCGCGAATGGCCGGAGTGGCGGTAGGTCATGCACTCGATCAGCGACGGCCCCTCGCCGGCCCGCGCCTTGGCGAAGGCAGCCTGCGCGACGCGGTAGACCGCATCGGCGTCGTTGCCGTCGACGATGATGCGCTCGAGGCCGTAGGCCGAGGCGCGGTCGGCGGCGGGATGCTCGACCGCCGTCACGTCGCCGATCGGCGTGTATTCCATGTACAGGTTGTTCTCGCAGACGAAGACGACCGGCAGCTTCCACACCACCGCGAAGTTCAGCGCCTCGTGGAAGGCACCGATGTTCGTCGTGCCGTCGCCGAAGAAGCACACCGACACGTCGTCCTGGCCGAGATACTGCGCCCGCCAGGCGGACCCGCAGGCGATCGGCAGGTGGGCGCCGATGATGGCGTAGGAGCCCATCACCCCGTGCTCGACGCTGGTCAGGTGCATCGACCCGCCCTTGCCGCGCATCAGGCCGTTGTCGCGCTGCATCAGTTCGCCGAGAACCTTCTCCATCTCGACGCCGCGGGCCAGCGTGTGGGCGTGGCCGCGATAGGTGCAGAACGACTTGTCACCCGGCTTCATCGCCACCGCGAAGCCCGCCGCAACCGCTTCCTGCCCGAGCGACAGATGGCTCGTCCCCTTCACGAGGTTCTGCAGGAACAGGTCGAAGGCGCGCTTCTCGAAATCGCGGATCTCGACCTGCACGCGATAGAGCTCCATCCGCGTGTCGAGGCCGATATCGTCGTTCTTGACCGGCTTGCCCGGTGCGTTCACGGCGGATCTCCCTTGTCCGTTCAGAGTCCGGTTTTCTTGGCGGGAGGACGATGCCTCCCGTTTGCGTCTCGTCGCGGCGACGCGGACCCCACCGGGGACCGATCAGCCACCGTCCGTTTCGGTGCCATCCGGACCGCTCGTCCGGAAGACCCCAAGAGCGCCGCGCGCGAAAGGCATTCGATAGCGCGACGCCTGGAGCGTGCATCCCCGGGGACGCGCCCGGGGATGACGGTCGAGAGGGCGACGGGGCGCCCTCCCCCGCTCAGTAGCGGTTGGCGATCGGCAGTTCCTCGGCGGGGAACAGGCTGATGACCTGGCAACCCTTGTCGGTCACGACGACCTCTTCCTCGATGCGGGCGGCCGAGTAGCCGTCCGTCGCGGGGCAGTAGGTCTCGAGCGCGAACACCATGCCGGTCTTGATCTCCATCGGCCGGTCCATCGAGACCAGCCGCGAGATGATCGGCCGCTCGTGCAGGGCAAGGCCGAGGCCGTGGCCGAACTGCAGGCCGAACGCCGCGAGCTCGTTCGGGAAGCCGAACTCCTCGGCCTTCGGCCAGACGGCCGCGACCTTGTCGGTGGAGACGCCCGGCTTGATCAGCTCGATCGCCTTGTCGAGCCACAGGCGCGCCTTCGAGTAGGCGTCGCGCTGGCAGTCGGTGGCGCGGCCGACGTTGAAGGTGCGGTAATAGCAGGTCCGGTAGCCCTGGTAGGACTGCAGGATGTCGAAGAACGCCTGGTCACCCGGGCGGATCAGGCGATCGGTGAAGTTGTGCGGGTGCGGATTGCAGCGCTCGCCGGAGATCGCGTTGATCGCCTCGACGTCGTCCGAGCCCATCTCGTAGAGCATCTTGTTGGCCTTCGCGACGATGTCGTTCTCGCGGACGCCAGGCTTCAGCTCTTCGTAGATCATGTGGTAGACGCCATCGACCATCGCCGCCGCTTGGTTGAGCAGCACGATCTCGTCGATGTTCTTGATCTCGCGGGCATCGAGCATGACCTGCTGGCCGTCGACCAGCTTCAGGCCGCAGTTCTGCAGCTCGAGCCACATGCCCGGCTCGACGAGGTCCACGCCGAGCGGCATGTCGGCGACGCCGGCCTCGACCAGCAGCGCCTTGATCTCTTCCGCGTGGCGCTTCATCAGGCCCGCCGCCGGCGGCACCGTGCCGCGCATGCCGAGCATGCCGGCGCGGAAGTTCTCCTGCGGCATCCAATCGCAATAGAGCTTGTGGTGGACGGCGGCCGAGCCGAAGTCCCACAGGATCGGCTCGTTGTCGCCGGCGAGCAGCGCGAAGCGGCAGAGCTTGTCGCGCTCCCACTCGCCGATCTTCGTCGACGTCACGTAGCGGATGTTGTTCACGTCGAACAGGAGCAGCGCGCCGAGGCCGGAGGCCTTCAGGGCCTGCTTCGCCCGCGTCATGCGGTAGCTGGTGAGCCGGCGGAAATCGACGCGCGTCTCGAAGTCGACGCCCGAGTGACCATGCGCGGGGATCGCGCGATCCCAGCGCCAGTGCGGCTCGAGCGCATGCTTCAGGGCCGTCTCGCCGTCGACCAGACGCGGCTTGAGAACCATCTCGTTCATCCGGGCATCTCCTCTTTCGTCTCCGGCCGCGCCACGGCGCTCGCCGGGCAGCGGTTCGCCCGCCAATGCAATCGTTTGCAAGTATCTCCCGGCGCATATGGAAGTCAAGCGTCGGTGCGTGCATTCCTCCGTCGCAGCGACCGACCTTTTCGCATGGCTCGCATCAGCTTGTCGCGTGCCTCAGCACCTCGGCGGCGAAGGCCTCGATCTCCGCGGCCGCCTTCGAGCCCGGCGCCGTCTCCATCACCGTGCGCCCTTCGCCCATGCTCGCCGCGAAGGCAACCCGGCTGCCGATGGCGACCGCAGCCGCCGGGTGACCGAGGTCCCGGATCGCCTTCACCATCTCGCCCGTGAGGGACGCCCGGCCGACCGCGCGATTGACGATGATGAGCGAGCGCGTGCCCTCCTTCTGCACCTGCTCCAGTGTCGGCCGTGTCGCCCAGAGGTCGACCGGTGTCGGCTGCACCGGCACGCAGACGAGATCAGCCGCTTCGATCGCCGGCCGCGATTCGGAGTCCGACTTCGGCGGCGTGTCGACGACGACGAAATCGTGATCACGCGCCAGCGACCGCGCCTCGCGACGGGCACCCCATCCGCTCGCAGTGCGGAAGACGAGGCCGGTCTCCCCCTCCCCCATCGACGCTTCGCGCCGCTCGAACCATTCCCCGAGGCTTCCCTGCGGGTCGACGTCGAGGATGGCGACGCTGTTGCCGGCGCGGAGCAGCGCCACCGCCAGATGGGCCGCCATCGTCGTCTTGCCGGAACCGCCCTTCTGCTGCGCGAACGTGATGATGCGTCCCATGGGAATCCGATCCTCCGTCGACGGTGGGCGAGCCTGCCATTCTCACAACAACAAAGGTGCTCAATCTGGACGAATGCAACCGGCTCGCATGCAAGTGGCCGGCCGGCCGCTTTGCAAGCGTTTGCGCCGCCTCTATACTCGTCACATGACTCGCAACGGCTCGGTGGAATGAAGAAGCGCGTTACCCTGAAGGATGTCGCCGAGGCCGTCGGCGTGCACGTCTCGACGGTCTCTCGGGCGCTCGACCCGAAGACGCGCCACCTCATCACCGCCGAGGTGGCGGAACAGATCCTCAAGGTCTCGACCGAGCTCGACTATCGCCAGAACGCCGCCGCCTATTCGCTCAAAACCAACCGCACGCGCACCATCGGCGTCGTCGTCCCCGACATCACCAATCCGGTGTTCCCGCCGATCATCCGCGGCATCGAGGACCGCCTCGCCGCGAGCGGTTATGTGGCGATCCTCGCCAACACCGACGGCAATCGCCGTCGCGAGGTGAGCATCACCCAGACCTTCCGCGCCCGTGGCGTCGACGGGCTCATCATGGCGAGCGTCGAGCGCGACGACGAGGCGATCTCGCGGCTTTCGCAGGACGGCCTGCCGATCGTCACGGTCAACCGCCAGGTGGACGATCCCGGCATCTCCTCCGTCGTCAACGACGAGGACGCCGGCATGAAGCTGATCCTCGGCCACGTCGCCGGGCTCGGCCACCAGCACGTCGCCAACATCGCCGGCCCGCAGGCGCTGTCGACCGGCGCGACGCGCCTGAGGGCGTTCGAGCACCACCGCGACCTGCTGGGCCTCGACGACGATCCGCGCCTGATCGCGGTCGCCAATGCCTTCAACGACGAGGAAGGCGTGCGCTGCGCAGAAGAACTGCTCTCCCGCGGCGTGCCGTTCACCGCCATCGTCTGCTCGAACGATCGCCTCGCCATCGGCGCCATCGCGGCGCTGCGCCGGCGCGGGCTGTCCTGCCCGGACGACATCTCGGTGACCGGTTACAACGACATGCCGATGGTGGACCGGCTGTTCCCGGCGCTCACGACCATCCGCGTGCAGCAGTACGACGCCGGCCACGAGGCGGCCGACATCCTGCTCGAGACGATCGAGACGCCGCCGGAGCAGCGCCGGCGACGGCACGTCGTGCTGCCGGTCGACCTCGTGGTGCGCGAATCGACCGCCGCCCCGTCGAAGGCGCGCGCCCGGGTGCGCCGCGCCCGCACCGCGGCGCGTGCGGCCATGCCGGACCCGGCCGCGATGCCGGCGGCCGAGTAGACGCCGCGATCACTCCGGCCCGCGGCCGTCGACGTCGGCGCGCGGGTCCCGCTCGATCTTCGCCGCAAACGGCTCGAAGGCCCGGTCCGACAGGGCCGCCGGCAATAGCCGCGACAACCGGGCGCCGAGCGCCAGCAGGAACGGAAACGCGACGACGGCGCGCCTGCCGGCGATCCCGCGGGCGATGATCCGCGCCGCCTTCTCCACCGGCATCTCGAAGGGCTTCGAGCCCTTGTGACGGGCCGACATCGGCGACGTCACGAAGCCGGGGCACACGACTGTGACCGATACCCCCGACGGGCGCAGCCAGCCGCGGATGGCCTCGCCATAGGCAATCAGCGCCGCCTTCGTCGCCGAATAGGTCGGCATTGCCGGATACCCGCGCAGCCCGGCGACGGAGGCGACGATGACGATCTGTCCGCGCCGGCGGGCGCGCATCACCTCGACCAGGCCGGAGACGGTGTCGATGGCACCGATGAGGTTCACCTCGACGAGCCGGCGAACGTCCTCGTTCGTCTCACGGGACTTCCTCGGCCCGAGGCCGGCTGACACGCCGGCATTGGCGATCAGCACATCAACCTCCCCGCCAGCGTCCACCGCGGCGAGCCAGGCGTGCAGACCGGCGCGGTCGCGCACGTCGACCAGCGCCGTCTCGACGACAGCCCCCCTCGTCCGGCAGGCCGTGGCGACCTCCTCGAGACGGGCCGCCTCGCGCCCGGCCAGCGCCAGGCGAACACCGGGACCCGCGAGTTCCGCGGCAAGCGCCGCGCCGATGCCGCTCGAGGCGCCGGTCAGCGCGATGGTGCGCAGCGGCGTCCCGGCCGCCGGCAGCGCGGCGCCCAAGGCTTCGCTCACCCGCGGTCCCTGAGGATGCGGGCCTTGTCGCGGTTCCACGTCCGCTCCTTGTCGGCCTCGCGCTTGTCGTGCAGCTTCTTGCCCTTGGCGAGCCCGAGTTCGACCTTCGCCCGGCCCTTTTCGTTGAAGTAGAGCTTGAGCGGCACGACGGTCATGCCCTCGCGCTGGACCGCGCCGGCGAGCTTGTTCACCTGGCGGCGGTGCACGAGCAGCTTCCGCGGCCGCCGCGTCTCGTGGTTGAACTGGTTCGCCTGCAGATATTCCGGGATGTAGGCGTTGTAGAGGAAGAGCTCGCCACGATGCTCGGCCGCATAGGCGTCGGCAATGGTGCTCTTGCCGGCGCGCAGCGACTTCACCTCGGTGCCGGTCAGCATGATGCCGGCCTCGAGGGTGTCGAGGATCTCATAGTTGAAGCGCGCCTTGCGATTGTCGGCGACGACCTTGATCGGGCCGGTCGGCCCGCGGGGTGCATTCATCGCCGGTCCATCCTCAATGCAATCCGGCGTGCTGCATCGCCGCGCGGACCTCGCCCTCCGCAGCCGCAGTGAGCGGCAACATCGGCAGGCGCAATTCGTTCCTGACCTTGCCCAACACCGACAGGCCGTACTTGGCTCCCGCCGGGCTCGGCTCGAGGAACATCGCCCGATGCAGCGGCGTCAGCTTGTCGTTGAGTTCGAGCGCGGCCGCGTAGTTGCCCTGCAGGCAGGCCGACTGGAAGCGCGAGCACAGCCCCGGCGCGACGTTCGACGACACCGAGATGCAGCCGTGGCCGCCGTGCGCCATGTAGCCGAGCGCCGTGCCGTCCTCGCCGGAGAGCTGGATGAAGTCCGGCCCCATGGCGTGGCGCTGCAGGCTGACGCGGTCGATCTTCGCCGTCGCGTCCTTCACGCCCTTGATGTTGCGGCCGTCCTCGTAGAGGCGAGCCATCGTCTCGACGCTCATGTCGACGATCGAGCGCGGCGGGATGTTGTAGATGATGATCGGGATGCCGATAGCGGCGTCGATCGCCATGTAGTGGCGATACATGCCCTCCTGGCTCGGCTTGTTGTAGTAGGGCGTGACGACGAGCACGCCCTGCGCGCCCGCCGCCTCGGCATGGCGGGCGAGGTCGATCGCCTCGGCGGTGTTGTTGGAGCCGGCGCCGGCGATCACCGGCACGCGCCCGTTCGCCGCCTCGATGCACAGCGTCACGACGCGCTTGTGCTCGTCGTGGCTCAGCGTCGGCGATTCGCCGGTGGTACCGACCGGCACGAGGCCGTGCGTTCCCTCGGCGATCTGCCACTCGACGAAATCGGAGAACGCTTTCTCGTCCACCTTGCCGTCGCGCATGGGCGTGACGAGCGCGGTGATCGAACCCTTGAACATGGCGTTTCTCCCGAGGGGCATTCGTGCCGGCGCTCTGGCCGGAAGCGGCGCGACAATAGTCGCGGCGCCTCGCCGCTTCAAGGACGCCCGCAGACGCTGCAGAGGGGTGTTACCGGCGCTTGCGCGAGAGCGTCCGTCGGACAGGCGGCGACCGAACTGTGACACACGCCACAGCGCCCGAGGGCTCGCGGCGAGATTGTAGCGTCATGCCCGCCGCAGGATGTGCGGAGAGGCCCAGGTCGGGAGATTTCCATGAACAAGTCCATTGCCATGCTGATTGTCGCCGCGGCTTCGCTGCCAATGACGTCCAATGCATCCCTCGCTGCGGCGCTCGGCCAGGGCGGCAAGCAGGCAACGCTCGAGTCCGCTCCAACCGCGAAGGGGGAGAAGAGCTTCTTCAAGAACGTCGAGCTGGAGTGCGGTGGGCCGAACTGCTCAGGGACGTTCAAGGGCAAGGCCGGGCGTCTCACGACGATCACCGAGATTCAGTGCGCCGTCGGTTCGGACGGCCAGGCCCAGGGCGGCCAGGTCTCCATTGAGGCGGTGTTCCTGGAACTCCTGCCGATCGCATCGCGGTCGACCGACGGCGCGACCGAGATCGCCATCGTTAAGACGCCGACGAACTTCGTCGTCGAGGGGGCCAAGACGGCCGTCATCAGCTTCTTCTTCTTCGGCACCGCGAACCTCGCCACCTGCATCGTCAAGGGCACGTCGAAGCCGTCGTGAGGCGCGCAGCCGAATGCCCGGAGAACGGAGTGCCGTTCACGATCGCGTGGCCCGCCAGACCCGTCCCGCTTCATCGTTGCGAGCCCCTTACTGCGCCGGCTACTTATGCACCGCGGGGTTGAAACGCTGGCATAACTGGGGCTGGGAATATGAAGAGAGCAATGGGATTGGCCGCGCTGGTGGCGACGGCCTTGGGCTGCGGCGCGGCCACAGCGGCGACCGAGGTTCCCGTCTTCGACGGCATCGCCAAGGTGACGGCGGTCAACAACGTCTGCATCGACGACGGCTGGGCTGTCGGAGCGGAGTTCCGGCTGATCTTCCGCTCCGCCGTGCGTCCGAGCAACAACCGGGGTGGCGGCCTGCAACTGATGGAGCAGCGCTACGGCTACACCTTCCTGATGCCCGACGGTAAGGCGCTGCCGGGCGGCAGCCGGAAGGGCACCTTCAACGCCACGGGCCTGTCCGGCCAGGTCGGTGCCTTCTCGTTCAGTTCGAAGTTCAGCCTCGCCATCACGCCGGACAAGATCCGCGCCGATACGCCGGTCGTCACCATCGACGGCACGCTCGGAAACTTCGGCGGCACCGAGGGGTGCACGGTCACGATCTTCGCGGTCGCGACCCCGAGGCTCTGAGCCTCGCTCCGGGCGGTGGCGGTGGCGATTGAGGCTCACCGCGCCGCCCCGGAGGCCGGCCGCTTCATCGGCGGGCGGGGCGAGGATCGAGCTGTCTCTGCCTCAACGCCCTCGGCACCGAAACGCTTTGTTCACCCTGACATGGTCACAATTGCGCGGTTCGGCTGTTCCCGCGCCGTTGTGATCGGTTCGCGTGGTCGCACCCGGCGGCGTGTCGCGCTATATAGCAGCGTGGGACGGGCTGAACTGGAGTGATGACGCGGACGGCATCGCCGGTACGCGCTAACGACGAGAGTTGTGATGCGACCCACGATGCGACGCCTGCGCCTACCCGTTTCGACGATCGCCGCGCTGGCGGCGGCGAGCACCGTCTGGTCGCCCGTCTTCGCCGAGACATCGGCGCTGGTGCCGCTGCCGAAGTCGCGCCCGTTCCAGGCCGCAACCGGTGCGGCACCGGTCGATCTCGCCACCGCCTACGCGCCCTCGACCACGGACGTCGAAGCCCTGATGGCGCCGTCGACGCCGGTCGCGCCGGGCACCGGCACCGGCCGGGCGATGCCGACGGACGTCGCCGCCGGCGACCTCAAGGCGGCGATCAAGGCGGCGGATGCCGGCGATGGCCGCCGCGCCTACGCTATCCGCAACGGCCTGTCGAACGGCACCGACCGGCGCATCGTCGACTGGCTGCTGATCCGCTCCGACAGCCCGTTCATGACGTCGAGCGCGATCACCGCGTTCGCCCGCGAGGCACCGGGCTGGCCCAGCCCCGAGACCATGCGCGCCCGCTCCGAATCGGCGCTGCTGCGCGAGAACCCGCCGGCCGGCACGGTCGTCGCGCTCTTCCGCTCTTCGCCCCCCGTGTCGATCGACGGCGCCCGGGTCTATGCCCGGGCTCTCGTCGCCTCCGGCAATCGCGCCGCCGCGGCTGAAGTCATCCGCCGCGCCTGGCTGACCGAGAAGATGTCGGACGCGCAGCAGGACGCGACGCTGAAGGAGTTCGGCAACCTCCTCACCCAGGCCGACCATCGCCGCCGCGCTGAGATGCTGCTGTTCGACGACCGCTCGCGCCAGGCCGCCAAGCTGAAGCCGCTGCTGTCGGCCGGCGAGCGCGCCTATGTCGACGCCCACATCGCCACGAACCAGAAGTCGAAGGGCGTCGCTGCGGCGTTGAACGCCGTTCCGGCCAACGTGCGGGGCCTCGCGAGCTACAAGTTCATCCAGGCCCAGCATCTGCGCCGGCAGGAGAAGTATGCCGAGGCCGCACAGGTTCTCCTGTCCGCCTCGCGCGACCCGGCGGTGCTGATCGACCCGGACGCGTGGTGGATCGAGCGCCGGCTCGTCTCGCGCGAGCTCCTCGACAAGGGCGACGCCTCCACCGCCTACAAGCTCGCGGCCACCCACTCGGCCACGGGCAACGTGCAGTTCATGGACGCCGAGTTCCATGCCGGCTGGTACGCCCTGCGCTTCCTGAAGGACCCGGCCCGGGCGATGGCGCACTTCAAGCGGCTCGACCAGGTGGCCAAGACGCCGATCTCGAGCGCCCGCGCCGAATACTGGATGGGCCGTGCCGCCGAGGCCCAGGGCTCGGGCATGGCAGCGACCTACTACAAGCAGGCCGCCGCCTACGGAATGACCTACTACGGCCAGCTCGCCCGCCAGAAGCTCGGCGCTGCGTCCGCCGGCGTCGGCGGGCCGGCGAAACCCTCCGGTTCCGATGCCGCAGCCTTCGAGGCGAACGACGTCGTGAAGGCGATCAAGCGGCTGATCGCCATCGGCGAGATGAACCGCACCTGGCCACTGTTCAAGTACCTCGCGGAAACCCTGCCGACGCCGGGCCAGGTCGCCCTTCTCGCCCAGCTCGCCGAGCGCAACGGCTACCACCACTTCGCGCTGAACGTCGCCAAGGAGGCGCAGAACCGCGGCCTTCCGGTCGCCGGTCTGGCCTTCCCGACGGCGGGCATCCCCTCGGCCGCCCGCGTTCCGGGCGGCATCGAGCGCCCGCTCGTCTACGCCATCGCCCGGCAGGAGAGCACCTTCAACGCCGGTGCCACCTCGCCGGTCGGCGCCCGCGGCCTGATGCAGATGATGCCGGCGACGGCGGCGGCGACCGCCAAGAAGTATGGCATCCCCTACGCCCCGGGGAAGATGAACGACGCCACCTACAACGCCACCCTCGGCGCCGCCCATCTCGACGAGCTCGTGAAGAAGTTCGACGGCTCCTACGTCAAGATCTTCGTCGCCTACAACGCCGGCCCGGGCCGGGTGAACCAGTGGGTGCAGCGCTACGGCGATCCGGCCGATCCGCGCGTCGACGTCGTCGACTGGGTCGAGCGCATCCCGTTCAGCGAGACGCGCAACTACGTGCAGCGCGTCATGGAGAACGTCACCGTCTACCGCGAGCGCCTCGGCACCGGCCGCCTCGCCGTCGAGCACGACCTGCGCGGCCGCCCAAACGGGTGACCGCACAGCCGGGAGCACGTGCGGCACCCTCGCCGCCTGCGATCATCGTGTCGGCCTTACTCTCACCGTGAAGCTCGGGCACGGCGGCGCGCGGCTTGCGTCGCCGCCCTGCTTGCGCCACACCGTGGCGCCGCTGCACGAGTGATCCGATGACCGAGACCGCCCTCGCCTCCCCGCCCGCCGCCGACGTTCTCGCGGGGGCGGCACCGAAGATCAGCTTCGTCAGCCTCGGCTGCCCGAAGGCGCTGGTCGATTCCGAGCGCATCCTGACGCAGCTCCGGGCCGAGGGCTACGAGATCACCAAAAGCCACTCGGGTGCCGACGTCGTCGTCGTCAACACCTGTGGCTTCCTCGACAGCGCCAAGGCGGAATCGCTGGACGCCATCGGCTCGGCGCTGGCCGAGAACGGCCGCGTCATCGTCACCGGCTGCATGGGCGCTAAGCCCGAGGACATCACTGCGGCCCACCCCGGCGTGCTCGCCGTCACTGGTCCGCAGCAATACGAGAGCGTGGTGGAGGCCGTGCACCGGGCCGTGCCGCCGGCGCACGACCCCTTCCTCGACCTGGTGCCGCCCCAGGGCATCAAGCTGACGCCGCGCCACTACGCCTATCTCAAGATCTCCGAGGGCTGCTCCAACCGCTGCTCGTTCTGCATCATCCCGTCGCTGCGCGGCGACCTGAAGAGCCGGCCGATCGCCGACGTGCTGCGCGAGGCGGAGAAGCTCGTGAAGGCGGGGGTGAAGGAACTCCTCGTCATCAGCCAGGACACCTCGGCCTACGGCGTCGACATCCGTTACGCGACGAGCGTCTGGAAGGAGCGCGAGGTCCGCGCCAAGTTCCTCGACCTCGCCCGCGAGCTCGGCGAGTTCGGCGTCTGGGTGCGCCTCCACTACGTCTACCCCTACCCGCACGTCGACGAGGTCATCCCGCTGATGGCGGAGGGCAAGGTGCTGCCCTATCTCGACATCCCCTTCCAGCACGCCGCCCCGTCGGTGCTGAAGGCGATGCGCCGGCCGGCGCACCAGGAAAAGACGCTCGCCCGCATCCGCCGCTGGCGCGAGATGGCGCCGGACCTCGCCATCCGCTCGACCTTCATCGTCGGCTTCCCCGGCGAGACCGACGCGGACTTCGAGGAACTGCTCGGCTTCCTCGACGAGGCGTCGCTCGACCGCGTCGGCTGCTTCAAGTACGAGGCCGTCGCCGGCGCCACCGCAAACGCGCTGCCGGGCGCGGTGCCGGAGGAGGTCAAGGCCGAGCGCTGGCACCGCTTCATGGCGCGCCAGCAGGCCGTCAGCGCCCGCCGCCTGAAGGGGCGCGTCGGCCGCCGGGTGAAGGTGCTGGTCGACAGCTCGGCCGGCCTCACCGCCACCGGCCGCGGCCCCTGGGACGCGCCCGAAATCGACGGCACCATCCGCCTCACCGCCCGCCGCCCGATCCGCGCCGGCGAGTTTGTCACCGCGAAGATCGATCGCGCCGACGCCTATGACCTTTATGGGACGGTCGTCGGGTGAGGTGACGTCGGCTCACTGCCGACATAAACGTCACCGCCGCAGCAGCAACTCCCCCAGCGTCAGCGCCACGACCTTCGTCGCCGCCTGAAGATCGGAGAGCTCGAGGTGCTCGTCGGCGCCGTGGGCGTTGGCTTCGAGGATCGAGCGCGGGCCGGCGCCGTAGAGGACGGTCGGAATGCCGGCGGCGGCGTAGTGGCGGGCGTCGGTGTAGAGCGGAACGCCCGTTGGGTGGACCGGCACGCCGAGGATGGCGGCGGCGTTGCGGGTGAGCGGCTCGACGAGGCGCTCGACGCCCGGCAACGGCTTCAGCGGCTCGGCCAGCATGATCCGCCGGCACTCCACCTCGGCGCCCGTGGCCGGCGCCGCCGCCTCGATCAGCGCGATCAGCGCGGCCTCCACCGCTTCCCCGTTCTCTTCCGGGATCAGCCGCCGGTCGAGGCGAAGCGACACGCGGTCCGGCACGACGTTGGTGTTGATGCCGCCGGAGATCAGCCCGACGGTGATCTGCGGCGAGCCGATGCCGGGCTCAGAGCTGACGATGCCGGAAAGGCGCTTCCGCTCGCCATAGAGCGCCGCCAGGATCGGCACCGTCGCCTCGAGCGCGTCGATGCCAGTGTGCGGCATCGCCGCGTGGGCCTGCCGGCCGCGCACGACGACCTCGAGGTGCAGGCAGCCGTTATGGGCGACGGTGACGGCGTAGGAGAAGCCCGCCGACAGCGCGAGGTCGGGCTTCGAGACGCCCTGCATCAGCAGCCACTGCGGCCCGACGAAGCCGCCGGCCTCCTCGTCGTAGGTGAGGTGCAATTCCACCGTGCCGGACAGCGCCGCCCCCCGCTCCTCCGCCGCCATCAACGCCTTGAGGGCGAAGGCGTAGGTGGCGAAGTCGGATTTCGAGACCGCGGCACCGCGGCCGTAGAGGGCGCCGCCGCGGATGATGGCGCCGTAGGGGTCGACGCTCCAGCCGTCGCCCGGCGGCACCACGTCGCCATGGGCATTGAGGGCGATCGTCGGGCCCGCGCCATCGCCGAAGCGGTGGCGGACGACGAGGTTGACGACGCTCTTCATGCCGTAGGGCCGGAGGAACGCCTCGGGCACCGGGTGGCGCTCGACCGTGAAGCCGAGGTCCTCCAGCAGGCTCGCCGCCGCCTCGCCGGCCTCCGCGCAGTCACCGGGCGGGTTGTCGGTCGGCAGCCGGACGATCTCCTGCAGGAACGCCACCTCCGCCTCGAACGACGCGTCGATCGCGGCGAGGATGGCCTCGTCCAGGACGACGCTCGGCAGGTCCTCGTGCGGGTGGGTCATCGGCGTTCCCTCTCCTTCTCGGCGAGCCCTTCCACCGCGCGCACAAGTGCTGCGACGGCGAGCCCGATATCCTCCGGCGAGGCATATTCCGCCGGGTTGTGACTGACGCCACCGCGGCAGCGCACGAAGATCATGCCGATGTCCGTCAGCATCGCCATCGCCTGGCCGTCGTGGCCGGCGCCCGACATCAACCGGCGCGGCGGCAGGCCGAGCGCGGCGACGGCGTCGGACAAAACGTCGACGATCGCCGGCGTACACGGCGCGGTGTCGCGGTCGTGGGTGACGGCGATGTCGATGCCGACGCCGCGGCGCGAGGCGATCTCGGCGGCCGCCGCCCGGATCGCCGCCATCGCGTCGCCGCGCGGCGCATCGGACGAGGCCCGCACGTCGAGACTGAGTTCCACAGCACCCGGCACGACGTTGACGGCCCCCGGCCGTACCACCATGCGCCCGACGGTAGCGACGAGATCGCTCGCAGCACCGGCATGGCCGATGCGCTCGACGGCGAGCACCAGTTCGCTCGCCGCCGCCAGCGCGTCACTGCGCAGGCCCATCGGCACCGTGCCGGCGTGGCCGGCCTCGCCGCTGACGGTGACGACCGCCCGCGTCGCCCCGGCGATCGCCGTGACGACGCCGAGCGGCATCCCTTCGCGCTCCAGCACGGGCCCCTGCTCGATGTGGACCTCGAGGTAGCCGACGGCATCCTCCGCAGCGATACGCGCCGCGGCGGCCGCCTCGAGATCGCAGCCGTAGGTGGCGAGTGCCGCCCGCACGCTGACGTCATAGGCGTCCGTGCGATCGAGATCGGCGGGATCGAGGTTGCCGGCGACGGCCGAAGAGCCGAGGAGCGTCGTCGGGAAGCGCACGCCCTCCTCGTCGCCGAAGGCACAGACTTCCACGGCGAACGGCAGCACTGCGCCGCTGCGACGAAGCGTGTCCGCGGCAACGATCGCCGCCACCACACCGAGAGCGCCGTCATAGCGGCCGGCGTCGATGACGGTGTCGATGTGTGAACCGAGGATCAGCGTCCGCGCCGTGCCGCTCCCCACCTCGAGGCGGCCGCGCACGGTGGCGAGCGCGTCCTCGCGGACGGCGAGGCCCGAGGCGAGCATCCAGGCGGCCACGAGATCGGCGGCGCGGCGGTGCTCCGGCGTCAGGTAGAGCCGCGTCAGCCGGTCGGGCTCGGCGCTGATCGCGGCGAGTTCCATCAGCATGGCGTCCGCACGGGCGCCCAGGGCGACTGGGTCGAGCGGGATCACGGCTGCACCCGGTCTTCCAGGCGGAAGCGGAAGATGCGCTTGACCTGGGCGAGCGCCGTCGCGCGCTCGGTCTCCGGCGCGTTGCCGATGCGGGCCTCGAAGGCAGCGAGAATATCGTGCTTGGTCGCCCCCTTCACGGCCAGGATGAAGGGATGCCCGAAGCGCGCCTTGTAGCGGTCGTTCAGGTCGAGGAAGCGGGAGTGTTCATCGGCCGTCAGCCGGTCGAGGCCGGCGCCGGCCTGCTCGCGCTTCGAATCGTCGGCGATCGCTCCGGCGATGGCGGCGCGCCCCGCGAGGTCGGGATGGGCGTTCAGGAGCGCCAACTGCTTCTCGGCCCCGGCCGCGTCGACGGCGGCGCCGAAGGCGGCGAACATCGCCTCGCGGTCGGCGAACGGACGCATCGCCGCCGCCCGCTCGGCCACCCACGGCGAGTGCTCGGCGACGTCGCCGAAGCGCGCAAGGAAGGCGGCGCCGTCCAGCGCGTTGACGGCGGCGAGCGGTAAGCGGCCGTCGGCGGCGGGCGGCGCGTGAGGGGAAGGGTCGGCCAAAACTCGGTTTCCGTCGATCGGGTTGCGGCCGGACCTTACTGCGCCGCGATCCAGGCGCCCAGTTCCTGCCGTTCCGCCGGCGTCATGCCGGTCTCGTTGCCGAGGGGCATGGCGTTGGAATGGACGGCCTGGGCGTCCACCGCCTGGGCGTAGCGCCGGAGATCGGCGACGTCGTCCAATACCACGCCCTTCGGCGGCTCCGTAAAGCCCTCGTGCGCCGGATGGGCGGCGTGGCAGACGGTGCAGTGCTTGGCGACGATCGCCATCGCCTGCGCGTCGGTGACCGCGGCGCCGTCGGTGGCGGCACTGCGCGGCGCCGTCACCACGACGAGGGCGACGAGCGCCACCACCGCGACCGGCAGCACCCAGGCGATCTTCGCGAAGTGATCGCCGGCCTCGTGGCGGTTGATGAAGTGGCGGATCGAGCCGCCGGCGACGACGACGAGGGCGACGACGATCCAGGCGTGCGGGTGGCCGGTCAGCAGCGGATAATGGTTCGACACCATCATCAGCAGCACCGGCAGCGTCAGGTAGTTGTTGTGCAGCGAGCGCTGCTTGCCGGTCTGGCCGAGGGCCGGGTCAGGCGCCTCGCCGGCGATCAGCGAGGCGACGATCTTGCGCTGGTTCGGGATGATCACCCCGAAGACGTTGATCGCCATGATCGTGCCGATGAAGGCGCCGACGTGCAGCAAGGCCGCGCGGCCCGAGAACACATGGCTGTAGAGGGTGGCGGCCGCGAGGATCAGGGCGAACACGGCGAGCGCCAGCAGCGCCGTATGGCGGACGAGCCAGGAGCGGCAGAGGCGGTCGTAGATCAGCCAGCCGCCGGCGAGCGAGAACATCGAGATCAGCACCGCCTCGCCTGGGGTCATCTCCATGACGGCCGGGTCGATCAGGTACTGGCGGGCGTTCCAGTAGTACTGCACCACCATCAAAGCGAGGCCAGTCAGCAGCGTCAGGTAGGCGTCCCAGCGGTACCAGATCAGCTCCGGCGGCAGCGTCTTCGGGGCGACGAGGTATTTCTCGACCTGGTAGAAGCCGCCGCCGTGCACCTGCCAGGCGGTGCCGTAGACTCCCTCCGCCATGCCCTCGCGCTTGTGCAGCTTGAAGTCGAGGGCGACGAAATAGAACGACGTGCCGATCCAGCCGATGCCGACGATGAGGTGCGCCCAGCGGGCGAGCAGGTTCAGCCAGTCGGCGAGAAAGGCGGTCATCGGCGGGTCCGGCGCGGGCCGCGGGCGGCGGCGGGTGTGGTGAGCTCGTAGGTCGGCGCAAGCGGAGCGGTGGCGGGCAGCGCGCCGTGGCGCACGTCCTCGTCGGCGACGAGAAGCTCGGCTACGGTCATCGCGGCGATTGCGGCGGGCTCCTTCGACGTCACCCCGCCGATTGCGCCGATCGGGCAGACGAGCGCGGCGATCGCCGCCTCGGCGTGACCGGCGGCGCGCAGCTGGCTCTCGAAGCGGGCGCGCTTGGTGGCGCTGCCGATGACGCCGACATAGGGGAAATGCCCGGCCTTCAGGGCGGCGGCGACGACGGCGAGGTCGAGCGGATGCGAATGCGTCATCGCCAGCACGAAGGCCCCGTCGGGAGCAGCCGTCAGCACGGCCTCTGGATCGGCCTCGCCGGAGAGCGTGACGGTGCCGGGCACATGTCGGGGGAACGCCTCCGGCCGCGCGTCGACCCATGTGACCGCGAACGGCAGCGGCGCCAGCGCCATCACCAGCGCCCGCCCGACATGGCCGGCGCCGAAGAGGACGAGCGGCCGCCGGTCGTCGCCGAAGCGTTCGCGGATCGTGCCGTCGGGGGAAGTGGAGAGGGTGGCGGGGGAGGTAAAGAGGGATTCGTCTCCCGGCTTCGTCGAGGCGGGAACGGCGGCGGACGGGTTCGTCCCTCCCCCCTTGTGGGGGAGGTGGCCCGGCGCAGCCGGGTCGGAGGGGGCCCGGCCGCGCACGCGGCCGGGTGCCACGAGCGGAGCGTCGAGTTCGGATTGACGGGCCCCACCCTGCCGCGCTGCGCGCGGCGTCCCTCCCCCTGTCAGGGGAGGGAAAGGCGTCGCGCTTGCGGCGACGGCTTCATCCATAGAGGCTGCGCCCGATAAACTGACATTCTCGGATCGGACTGCGACGTGTCGCACCACCCGCCCGTCGGCACCGACGGGCCCGACCGTCTCGAATACCCCCACCGCCTCCCGCCCGGCCAGCGCGGCCACCGTCTCCCGGTCGCCCCCGTCGAACGTCTCGAACAACAGCTCCACCCGGCCGCCGCAGCACTGGCCGAGCTCCGGCCCGAGGGCGAAGGGCCGGCGCACGCCGCGCACTGTCCCGCCGCGCGCGAGCTCCGCCGTCGCCTCGGCGATCGCCCGCCATTCGAGCGTGCCACCGCCGATGGTGCCCGTGAAACGTCCGTCGGGCCTCACGACGAGCCGCGCGCCGGCCTCCCGCGGGGCGGAGCCGCGGACGTCGGCGACGGTGACGAGCGCGCACCGCCCCGCCGCCTCGATCGCCTCCGCTACCGCCCGCCACACCCGCATTGCCGCCGCCTCAGCCCGTCAGCGCCAGCACGGCGCGGCGGATCGCCTCCGGCGTCGCCGGCGCGTCGAGGGGCGGCACCACGCCCGGCTTCAGGCTCGCCAGCGCCCGGGTGATCGCCGAGAACACCGACACCGGCAGCATCAGCGGCGGCTCGCCGACCGCCTTCGACTTGAAGATGGTGTCCTCCGGATTTCCGCCGCCCTCATAGAGCGCGACGCGGAAGTCGGCCGGCACGTCGGTGGCGGTCGGGATCTTGTAGGTCGAGGGCGCGTGCGTGCGCAGGCGGCCGGCCTTGTCGAAGACGAGCTCCTCGGCCGTCAGCCAGCCCATGCCCTGGACGAAGCCGCCCTCGATCTGGCCGATGTCGATCGCCGGGTTGAGCGAGGCGCCGCAGTCGTGCAGCACGTCGACGCGGTCAACGCGCATCTCGCCGGTCAGCGTGTCGATCGTCACCTCCGAGCAGGCGGCGCCGTAGGCGAAATAGAGGAACGGCCGGCCGGTGGCGTTGGCGCGGTCCCAGTGAATCTTCGGCGTCGCGTAGAAGCCCGACGAGGACAGCGACACGCGGGCGAGGTTGGCGAGGCGGGCGAGGTCGCCGAAGCGGACGCGCTCGTTGCCGGCGACGACGTGGCCGTCCTCGAAGCGCACCGCCTCCGGCGTGCCACCCCAGGTCTCGGCGGCGAAGGCGGCGAGGCGGCTGCGGATCGTCTCGGCGGCGATCTTGGCGGCCATGCCGTTGAGGTCGGTGCCGGAGGAGGCCGCCGTTGGCGCGGTGTTCGGCACCTTGGCCGTCGTGGTGGCGGTGACGCGCACCTGGTCGAGCGCCACGCCGAACACCTCGGCCACCACCTGCGCCACCTTCACGAACAGCCCCTGCCCCATCTCGGTGCCGCCGTGATTGAGATGGATCGAGCCGTCCAGATAGACGTGCACCAGCGCGCCGGCCTGGTTGAGGTGGATGAGGGTGAACGAGATGCCGAACTTCACCGGCGTCAGCGCGATCCCCTTCTTCAGGATCGGGCTCTCGGCGTTGAAGGCGTCGATGTCGCGAACGCGGGCGCGGTAGTCGGAGGACGCCTCGAGCTCGGCGATCAGCTCCGGCAGGATGTTGTGCTCGACGGTCTGGCCGTAGGGCGTCACGTCGCGGCCGTCGCCGTAGAGGTTGGAAAGGCGGACGTCGAGCGGGTCGCGGCCGGTGGCGATGGCGATCGCATCCATCACCCGCTCGACGCCGACGACGCCCTGCGGCCCGCCGAAGCCGCGGAAGGCGGTGTTGGAGACGGTGTCGGTCCTGAGCCGGCGGCTGGCGATGCGCACCACCGGCAGGAAATAGGCGTTGTCGGCATGGAACATCGCCCGGTCGCAGATGCCGAGCGACAGGTCGCGCGAGTGGCCGCAGCGGGCGTACTGGTCCATCGCGATGGCGGTGAGCCGCCCGTTGGCGTCGACGGCGGCGCGCCAGTCGATGCGGAAGTCATGGCGCTTGCCGGTCATCATCATGTCGTCGTCGCGGTCGAGCCGAAGCTTCGCCGGCCGGCCGGTGACGTGGGCGGCGAGGGCTGCGAGCGCCGCCCACTGCGTCGCCTGGCTCTCCTTGCCGCCGAAGCCGCCGCCCATCCGCCGCACCTCGGCGACGACGTAGGCTGCCGGCAGGCCCAGCACCTGGGCGACGAGCTGCTGCACCTCCGTCGGGTGCTGGGTGGAGGTCAGCACGGTGATCTCACCGCCCTCCCCCGGCGTCGCCAGCGCCACCTGGCCCTCGAGGTAGAAGTGCTCCTGCCCGCCGATGCGGATCGAGCCGGCGACCACCTCCGGCGCCGCCGCCAGGTCGGCGTCGACGTCGCCACGCACGAACTGGTAGGGCGGCAGCACGTCGTCGCGGCCGCTCGCGAGCGCCTCGTCGATGGTGACGATCGGCGTCTCCTCCGCCACCTCGATGACGCCGAGGCGGGCGGCGCGGCGGGCCGCCTCGCGGGTCTCGGCGACGACGGCGAACACCGGTTGGCCGTGGAAGCGGATGACGCCGTCCGCCAGCACCGGCTCGTCGTGGGAGTGCGCCGGCGAGACGTCGTTGAGGCCCGGTACGTCGTCCTTCGTCAGCACCGCGACGACGCCCGGCGCGGCGCGGACGGCGGCGAGGTCGACGGACAGGATCGTTCCGCGCGCGGCCTTCGCGTATCCGGGCACGACGTGCAGCGTGCCGGCGGGTTCGCGCACATCGTCGATGTAGAGTGCGGCGCCGGCGACGTGCTTCTCGGCGCTGTCGTGCGGCGCCGGACGGCGGGCAACCTTCAGCGGCGGCGTCACGGCCGCGGCCTCATCAACGGGATCAGGCAGCGGGCGCAACGGCGGCCTCCCTGAGACCGAAGACGCGCGTGGCGGACGTCGGCGTCCCCGCCACCTCGATCAGCGCCTTCTCGACGAGCGAGCCGGCAACGTCGAGACGGTAGGCGGCGGACGCGCGCATGTCGTCGAGCGGCTGGAAGTCCTCCGCGAGGGCCGCACGGACCGAGCGCGGAAGCGCCTGATCACCAAGACGCGCACCCGCCAGCACCGCCTCGGCCGCGGTGGCCCGCTTCGGCACGCCGGCCATGCCGCCGAAGGCCACGCGGGCGGCCGCGATGCGGTCGCCGTCGAGCGTCAGCCGGATCGCCGCCATCACTGCGGAGATGTCCTGGTCGAAGCGCTTGGAGATCTTGTAGCAGCGGAAGACGTCGGCCGGCCCGAGCCGCGGTACCTCGACGGCGACGACGACCTCGCCGGGCGCGCGGTCCTGGCGGCCGTAGGCGAGGAAGAAGTCCTCCAGCGGCAGACGGCGGACGGTGTCGCCATGGCGCAGTTCCAGCGTCGCGCCCAAGGCGATCAGCGCCGGCGGCGTGTCGCCGATCGGCGAGCCGTTGGCGATGTTGCCGCCGACGGTGCCGGACACGCGCACCTGCTTAGAGCCGATGCGGCGCCAGAGGTTTCCGAGATCGGGATCGATCGCCGCGACGGCGGCTGCCGCCGCGTCGTAGGTGGCGGCGGCGCCGATGCGGATGCCGGTCTCGGTCTCGTCGATCGCATCGAGGCCGGCGACGCGGCCGAGCCAGACGATCTTCGGCAGGTCGCGCAGCTGCTTCGTCACCCACAGGCCGACGTCGGTTGCGCCCGCGACGATCGTCGCGTCCGGATGCTCGGCGAGCAGACGGCAGAGCGCGTCGAGCGAGGCCGGCGCGGCGAAGAAGCGGGTCGCGTCGCCGACGATGAGATCGGCGCCGTCGGCGAGCGCATTCAGGCGGGCGGCGGTCTCGGTGGCGCGCGCGGCGAAGCCGTCCGCCGGTGCGCCGGCGCAGCTCGCAAGCGCCGCCTCGACGATCGGCCGGTAGCCGGTGCAGCGACAAAGATTGCCGGCGATCCAGTCGCAGACGGTGTCGCGGTCGGCGGCGACGCCGGACTGGTAGAGCGTGAACAGTGACATCACGAAGCCCGGCGTGCAGAATCCGCACTGCGAGCCGTGCAGGTCGACCATCGCCCTTTGTACGGGATGAAGCGAGCCGCCGTCCGCGAGGTCCTCGACCGTGACGACCTCGGCGCCGTCGACCATGCCGAGCAGCTGGATGCAGGCGTTCACCGGCTCGTAGGCGAGCCGGCCATCGCGCACGCGCCCGAGGGCCACCGTGCAGGCGCCGCAGTCGCCCTCGTTGCATCCCTCCTTGGTGCCGACGCTGCCCTCGGCGAGGCGGAGGTGGTCGAGGAGAGTCGTCGTCGGACCGACGTCACCGAGCTCGACGACCCGGCCTTTCCTGATGAACTGTATGGCCTTGCGCGTCATCGTTCAGCTGCCACGATAAGTCGAGTAGCCGAACGGCGAGAGCAGCAGCGGCACGTGATAGTGGCTGTCCTCGGAAATGCCGAAGCGGATCGCGATCTGGTCGAGGAACAACGGATCGGGCAACGTGGCCGTTGCGGAGGCGCGGAGGTAACTGCCGGCCTGGAAGACGAACTCGTAGGTGCCGGCGCGAAAGGCCTCGCCCTCGAGCGCCGGACGGTCGAGGCGGCCGTCGGCGTTGGTGACGGCGGTCGCCAGGTGCTCGCGACCGCCGGCCCCGATCCGCCAGAGTTCCACCGTCAATCCGGCCGCCGGCTTTCCCAGCGCCGTATCGAGAACGTGCGTCGTCAGACGACCCAAGGGCGACCTCCGCTTCGCGACTCCGGCATGGCCGGAACGGTGAAGCTTTGAGCATGGCGCCCGACTATGCAATGCGGCGAAGAGGGTGGCTAGGCCGGCGCAGTGCCGGCCTAACCCCAAGCGATCCTCAGGCGGCCGGGGCCGCCGCCTGCACTGGCTTCTTCGCCCAGTACTCCTCGGACGCCTTGGTGGCGGAGAGTGCGTCCGCCGTCTCGTAGCCCGGCGCCATCGAGGCGGTCGTGCCTGCCATCACCTGATGATGGTCGATATTGAGGAGCCGCAGCCAGCTCTGCTGACCGAGCGTCAGGCCGATCATGCAGCCGAGCTCGACGAGCTCCGGCTCGCTGAAGTGGCTGTGCAGCCGCGCCCAGAAGGCATCGTCGGTGTCGGTGTGCCAGGTGATCGCCTCGGCATAGGCGAGCGCCGCCTTCTGGCGCTCGTCGTAGCGGGTGGAGCGCTCGAAGTTGATGAGGTCCATGACGTCGTCCTCGATGAGGGCGCCGCTCGTCGTCGCCCGCACCGAGCGCTGGTTGCCGCAGTACTCGCATTGCACCGAGCGCGACACGTAGAGCCGGCAGAGCTCCTTGATGGCGTGGTCGCAGACGCCCGTGCGGAACAGGTCGCGCCACGAGTTGGCGAAGAACCAGAAGGCCGCCGGAACGTGGGCGCGCACCGCCGAACTCTCCGGCCGCGGCGTGCCTTCGCGCTGGCAGCGACGCATCTCCTCCTGCATCTCGGGGTCCATCTGCTCGACGGGAACGTAGCTGATGCGCTGCTGGCTCATGGTTTCCTCCTGGTGATTTCTGGTTTTTCGGATCGAGGTCGGCGCCCTCAGGCGGCGAGCGCCGGCAGGCGCCGTGGGGTAGCGAGCCGCGGGGTCAGCAGACGGCGCAGCGTCACGCCGCCGCTGCTGAGGGCGTCCTTCAGCAGGCGCCGCGCCCGGTGCAGGCGCGTCTTCACCGTCTGCGGCTTCAGAGAGAGACGACGGGCGATGTCATCGATGCTGAGGTCGTCGACATTGCGCAGCACGAAGACGCAGCGGAACGGCTCCGGCAGGTCGTGCACGGCCTTGTCGAGCAGGTCCCGGAGCTGGCGCTCCTCCAGCATCGCCTCCGGCGTCGGCGGCGGGCGGCCGAACGGCAGCAGGGCGACGGCGTCCTCGTCACGCACGACGTCGAGGTCCTCGCGCACCGCCACCATCGCCGAAGACCGGCGCCGCACCCGCCCCATCGCCTCGTTGAGCGTGATGCGTGTGAGCCAGGTCGACAGGCTGGAAGCGCCGCGGAAGGAGGCGAGATGGGAGAAGGCCCGCAGATAGGCCTCCTGGACGACGTCCTCCGCCTCCGCCTGGTCGCGCACGACAGAGCGGGCGACCCGGTGCAGGCGACTGTTGTGGCGCCGGACGATGGCGCGAATGGCGGCCTGGTTTCCCTCGAGGGCGAGCGCGATAAGCGCCGCCTCGTCGTGCGTGCCCGTCTCCGGCATGTCCAACCCCGCCGATCATCGTTGTCGGTCGCCCTGCCCTCGGCCGGCGCGCGGAACGACCTCTTTGGGGTGTTGGATGCACTCTCGACGAAAAGGTTCCCAACGAAATCGTCGGGCGCCCGCAGCAGCGGCTTCGAAGCGTCAGACGCTGACGGCAAAAACCTGGCGCAGGCGATCGGCGACGGCGCGCAGCTCGCCGGCAGAGGCATGGGTACCGGAGCTCTGCCAGTTGGCGACGGCCCAGTCGCGAACCTCACCTTCGCCGCGCGGGGTGATCCTCACGTCGACGACGTCCTCGGTGGCCGGAAGGTTCTGGGCGGCGGCGATCAGGATGCGCTGCAGCTCGGGAACGGACAATGTGGGCTTCTCGGACATGGCGACCTCCGTTTTGCGAGGTCGCCCATCGTCATCGCCTCTCGCGGCGGTGATGCGTCACAAACGTGGCGATGCTGCGAAAATCTGGCCGGTCACGAGGCTGTGACGGCGGGACCCTCAGGGAATGAGCACCGTCGCCCCCGACGTGCGGCGGCCCTCGAGGGCCCGGTGCGCCTCAGCGACGTCAGCGAGCGGCAGTTCCTGCCGCGCCGTGACCGTGACCGCACCGGAGCGGACGACGTCGAACAGGTCCTGTGCCGTCTGCTCTAGGTCGGCGCGCGTGGCGATGTAGGCGAAGATCGTCGGCCGGGTCGCGTAGAGGGAGCCCTTCTGTGACAACAGGCTGATCTGGAACGGCGGCACCGGGCCGGACGCGTTCCCGAACGACACCCACAGCCCGCGCGGCCTGAGGCAGTCGAGGGAGCCGGGGAACGTGTCCTTGCCGACCGAATCGTAGGCGACGTCGACGCCGCGTCCGCCGGTGATGTCCTTGACGCGGGCGACGAAGTCCTCCGAGCGGTAGTCGATGACGTGGGTGTAGCCGTTCGCCGCCGCGAGGGCCGCCTTCTCCGGCCCGCCGACCGTGCCGATGATCGTGCCGACACCGAGATGGCGCGCCCACTGCCCCATCAGCAGGCCGACACCACCGGCGGCGGCATGCACCAGCATCACCGTCTCCGGGCGGACGGGATAGGTCGCCCGCAGCAGGAAGCGCACGGTCATGCCCTTCAGGACCATTGCCGCGGCGTCGCGATCGGCGATGTCGTCCGGCAGGCGGACGAGGCGGTCGGCGGCGATCAGGCGGGCGTCGGAGTAGGCGCCGAGCGTGACGACGTAGGCGACCCGGTCGCCCGGGGCGACGGTGGTGACGCCGTGGCCGACGGCCTCGACGATTCCCGCCGCCTCGGCGCCCGGAACGAAGGGCATCGCGGGCGCCGGGTAGAGGCCGGAGCGGAAGTAGGTGTCGATGAAGTTGACGCCGATCGCCGTGTGGCGGACGAGCGCCTCACCGGGACCCGGATCACCGAGATCGATCTCCTCGAGGCGCAGGACCTCCGGTCCCCCGGTCTCGTGAACGCGGACGGCGCGGGTCATGGCTCTCGCTCCTCGACTTCGGGGACCGATGCCTTGATAGCCGCGCCCCGCCGCCCGGCCAAGGGCCTGCGGCGGCGGGGCCCGCCGCGTCAATGGGTGGTGGCGCCGCCACCCCCTTTGGCGCGCTTGCCGCGCGCCAGGATGTTGATGATCTCCACCCCCGCGGCGAACGCCATCGAGAAGTAGATGTAGCCGCGCGGGATGTGGAAGCCGAGGCCGTCGGCGATCAGCGCGACGCCGATCAGGAGCAGGAAGGCGAGCGCCAGCATCTTGGTGGTGGGGTGGCGGTGAATGAAGTCGGCCACCGGCCCCGACGCGACGTACATCACGCCCATCGAGATGATCACCGCGGCGATCATGATCTCGACGTGCTCGGCCATGCCGATCGCCGTGATGATCGAGTCGATCGAGAAGACGAGGTCGATCATCAGGATCTGCCCGATGACGAGGCCAAAGCTCGCTTCCTTCACCGTCGCCGCGCCTTCGTGGACGCCCTCGATGCCGTTGTGGATCTCCAGCGTGCCCTTGACGAGCAGGAACAGTCCGCCGCCGATCAGGATGAGGTCGCGCCACGACACGGCATGATCGAAGACGGTGAAGACCGGCGCGGTCAGGCCGATGATCCAGGTGATCGCCAGCAGGAAGATGATGCGGAAGACGAGGGCGAGGCCGAGGCCGATCTGGCGGGCGCGCTTGCGCGTCACCGGGTCCTTGAGCTTGCTGGTAATGACCGACAGGAAGACGATGTTGTCAATGCCCAGCACGATCTCCATGATCGTGAGGGTGAGGAAGCTCGCGAGGGTGGCGGGCTGGAACAGCCAGTCGTACATCGTACGCTCCAGGGCGCGAGAGGTGGCGGGCGTCGACGGGGCGCCGGCTCATCGGGGGAAGTGACGGTGTGGCCACGCCGAAATCAATCGCGGCGGCGGCAACGGCCGGCCACGAACGCGTGAGCGCGAGTTTGGTTGCTCGGCCGCCGCGACGCTCAGTCGAAGACGCTCAGTCGAACAGGTCGTAGGCGTAGATCGAGCCGCCGCCCTTGGCGCCCGCGGCGCTGGTCGCGCCGTAGAGGCGGCGGCCGTTGGCGCTAACGATCGGCCCGTCCAGCGGGGCGTTGCCCGACTTCGCGGTGAAGTTGTGAAGGACCTTGAACCGGGTTCCGTTGGTCCGCAGCTGGAAGAGCACGCCGCCACCGTCTTCGCCACCCTGCGCGGCCGTGCCGTAGAGGGTCAGCCCGTCGAAGCCCTGCGCCACCGAACCTGGGACAGAGCCGGACGAGCCGGCGAAGTCGTGCAGGACCCTGTAGGCGGTCCCGTCGGAGCGGATGCGGAAGATGATGCCCTGGTCGCCGCGCCCACCGGACGGCGTGGTGCCGAACAGTTGCTCGCTGCGATAGCTGAAGATCAGAGCGGCGTCCTGCGGAGAGGCGCCGTCCTGCTTGCCGCCTTCGAACGCGTGAAGGGTAGCGAAGCGACTGCCGTCGGTGCGGATCGAGAAGATCGTGCCGAGGCCCTTGCCGCCACCGTCGCGCGTCGTGCCGAACAGCGTCTTGCCGTCACGCGAGAGCACGAGCCCGGCCATCGGTGTCGAGCCGTCGGTCTTGCGCTTGCCGAAGTGGTGGAGCACCACGAACGATGAGCCGTTCGCGGCGACCCGCCAGAGCGTGCCGCCGCCGTAGCGACCGCCCGTGCTAGCCGTCCCGAACAGCGTCTTGCCGTTCTGCGACAGCACCGGTGCGCCGAGCGGCGTCTCGCCGTCGCGGCCGCCGAAGCTCGCCAGCACGGTGAAACTGCGCCCGTCCGCCCGGACCGAGAAGATCGTGCCCACGCCGTTGTCGCCGCCGTCCCGGGTGACGCCCAGCAGCGTCGCCTTGCTCGGATGCACGGCCACCTGTCCGACCGCCGGACCACCGACGGCGGGGTCGAACCTGTGGAGCACGCCGAAGCGCTCGCCGTTCGGCTGCAGCCGCACCAGCGTGCCGGCTCCCATGGTTCCGCCGGCGGAAGGCAGCGCGAACAGGAAGTTGTCCCTCGAATCATAGGCAAGGCGGCCAGCGATGGCCTTGCCCTGCCCGCCGCCGAGCGATTGCAGGATGCGGAACCGGCTCGACTTCTGCGGCTCGATCGTCTGCGCCTCGACGGGCAGCATGGCGAGGAGGAGCAAGGCGACGGCACAGGCGACGAGTTTCCGCACGGCATCCTCCCCAACCGCCGCATGGAGTGCAGCCGGCGGGCGAGTGTTGCCGCAGCCGGCGCCTCGTTACAAGGCCGCACCCGAGTGCGACGATCGGCCGGCCGCCGCGGCTGGCGGACGGGTGCCGGCCGCTCCATGTTTGACGGCGAGACGGGCAGACGAGGCAGAGATGGACGAAGACCGCGAGCATTTCGACGTGGCGGTGATCGGCGGCGGGCCGACCGGCATGACGGCTGCCCTGGCGCTGGCGGCCGCCGGGCTGCAGGTCGCGCTGGTGGCGCCCCCTGCCGGTGCCGATCCGCGCACGACGGCGCTGCTCGGCGGGTCGGTCGACCTCCTGTCGTCGCTGGGTGTCTGGCAACGGGCCGAGGCGGCCGCAGCACCGCTGCGCACGATGCGGATCGTCGATGACACCGGGCGGCTGGTGCGTGCGCCGGAGGCCGTCTTCGACGCCGCCGAGGCGGGTGCCGAGACCTTCGGCTTCAACATTCCGAACGACGCCTTGAACGCGACACTCTCACAAGCCGTCGACCAGGCCGCCAACCTGGCCCGCGTGCCGGCGAAGGCGGACGCGGTGGTG
Organism: Pseudoxanthobacter sp. M-2; assembly: GCF_046156265.1. Classification (NCBI taxonomy): domain Bacteria; kingdom Pseudomonadati; phylum Pseudomonadota; class Alphaproteobacteria; order Hyphomicrobiales; family Segnochrobactraceae; genus Pseudoxanthobacter; species Pseudoxanthobacter sp. M-2. The sequence continues at coordinate 71,684 of NZ_JAWDIR010000043.1, read as the reverse complement.
CCGGGGGCGGCGCGCGTCACCATCGATGCCGGACCGTGGCGCCTGGCGGCCCGCCTCGTCGTCGCCGCCGACGGCGCGGCATCGGCCACGCGCGAGGCGGCGGGAATCGCTGTGCGCAGCTGGCAGTACCGGCAGACGGCGCTCGTCACGACGCTGTCGCACGGGGCATCGCACCACGACGCTTCAACCGAATTCCACACGCCGGCCGGCCCGTTCACGCTCGTTCCCCTTCCCGGCCGCCGCTCCAGCCTCGTCTGGGTCGAGCGGCCGGAGGCGGCGGAACGGCTCGCCGCATTGGACGATGCGGCCCTGTCGGCGGCGATCGAGCGGCAGGCGCATTCGATTCTCGGGGCAATGTCCGTGGACGGCCCGCGCGGCCTGCTGCCGCTCGGCGGCCACGTCGCGACGCGCTTCGCCGACCGGCGCGTGGCGCTGGTGGGCGAAGCGGCCCACCGCTTTCCGCCGATCGGCGCGCAGGGCCTCAATCTCGGCCTGCGCGACGTCGCGGTGCTGGCGCGCACCGTGGCGCGCGCGCGCGCCGGCGACCCGGGTGACGCGGCCCTGCTCGCCACCTACGACCGCGCGCGGCGCGGCGACGTGACGATGCGGACGGCGGCGGTGGACCTGTTCGACCGCTCGCTGCTGACGGGCTTCCTGCCGGTGCAGGTCGCCCGCGCCGCCGGGCTCTATCTCGCCGGCCGCGTCGGGCCGATCCGCCGCTTCGCCATGCGCCAGGGCCTCGGCCCGGCGACGCCGCTGGTCGGCTGGCGCTGACCGGCGGTCAGTTGAGCAGTGGCAGCAGGTCCTCGGTGATGAGGTAGAGCGTCAGCGTCACGGTGAGGACGGACGCGGCGGTGCCGAACAGCACCGCGCCGGAAGCGCGCTCCACGTAGACGCGGTACTGGCTCGCCAGCACGAACGCGTTGGCGGCCGGCGGCAGCGAGGCCATCAGCACCGCCGTCTCGACCCAGGACGACGAGAACCCTCCGATCAGCAGCATCAGCGCGAACACCATCAGCGGGTGCAGCACCAGCTTGACCAGAAGCAGGAACGGCAGTTCCCACGGCACGCCGGGCACGGGCCGCAGCGCCGCCGTCACGCCCATCGCGAACAGGGCGCACGGTGCCGCGGCTGAGCGCAGATAGGTCAGCAACTGGTCGAGGGCCTGCGGCGGGCGGAACTCGAGGGCCGCCGCGGCGACGCCCGCGATGGTGGCGAGGATGAAGGGGTGCGTGAAGATGCGCTTCAGGCACACCTTCACCGTCGCCCAGACACCACCGCCCTCGGTGCCACCGATCGCCATCAGCACCGGCACGAGCGTGAACAGCAGCATCGAATCGAAGCAGAAGATCAGCGCCGCCGGCACCGTCGCGGTCGGTCCGAGCGCCGCCAGCGTCAGGCCCGGCCCCATGTAGCCGACGTTGGCGTAGCCGCCGACGATGCCCTGGATGGTCGCCTCGGGGATGCGGCCGCGGGTCGCCAGCATGCCGATGCCGAAGGCGATGGCGAAGGCGGCGGCGGTGGCCGTGGTGGTGGCGGCGACAAAGCGCCAGTTCGCCAGCTCCTCGATCGGCGTCTGCGACAGCATCTGGAAGAACAGCGCCGGCAGCGCGAGGTAGACGACGAAGAACTGCAGCCAGGCGAGGCCGACGTCCGGCAGCCGGACGATCTTGCCGGAACCGTAGCCGAGGAAGATCAGCCCGAAGAAGGGCAGCGCCAGCGACAGGACCTCGGCCATCTCGCGCCCGTTTTCGCCGGAGGGGGAGCTTCGGCCGCGGCGGGATTGCGCGTCGGCGCCGCGGTCGGTATCCACCGTCGCCTATCGGGCTTCGCCACGCCGGTCAACGCGACCTTGGACGATGAGCCGCCCGCAGCCCGATCGGCCGATGGACGAGCGACACATCAAGCCACCGCCTTCGATCGTCACCCGCGCCCTGCGGCGGCTCGAGTTCGGGCTCCTGATGGTGGCGACGGGCGCGGTTCGGGCGGTGCCGGTCGCGGTCGCCTCCGATGCGATGGCGGCGATGTGGCGGGCGATCGCGCCGCTCTTGCCGCGCCACGCCCGTGCCCTCGACCATCTCGAGCACGCCTTCCCGGAGCTGCCCGCCGAGAAGCGCCGCTGGATCGCCCGCGAGATGTGGGGCAACCTCGGGCGCGTCACCGCCGAGACGATCCAGCTCGACCGGCTGGTCGCCGACCCCTCCCGCTTCGAGGTGACGCCTGCCGGCCTCGAGACGCTGTCCCGCGGCCGCGACGGCGCGGTGCTCGTGTCGCTGCACATGGGCAACTGGGAGGTCGTCATCCAGGCGGCCAATGCGGCGAAGCTGTCGTCGACAGGCGTCTACCAGACGCTGCGCAACCCATTGGTGGACGACTGGCTGCAGGCGCTCCGCGCGCCGCTCTATCCCGGCGGCCTGCTGCCGAAGGGCTCCGCTACCGCCCGCCAGATGCTCGGCCGGGTGAAGCGCGGCCAGGTGGTCGCCGTGCTGGGGGACCTGCGCGAATCGGCCGGCATCCAGGTGCCGTTCTTCGGCCGGCCGGCCTATGCCAACCCGTTCCCGGCGATGGCCGCGCGCATCGGCGGGGTGCCGATGATCGCCGGCCGCGTCCGCCGCCTCGAGGGCACGCGCTTCGTCATCGACGCGGTCGAGGTGCCGGTCAGCCACACTGACGACCGCATCGCCGATGTCCACGCCACCACCGCCGCCATGCACGCCCAGTTCGAAAGCTGGATCCGCGAGGCGCCGGAACAGTGGATGTGGGCGCACCGCAAGTGGGAGACCAAGCAGGCCGGACGGCGATCGCGGCGCATCGCGGCGGCCGAGGCGCGAGCCGACGCCTCACACATCGGGCCTTCGGAGGGGTAGCCTGAGATGGACGATCTGTTCCCGCAGATTCCCTACTTCAACCAGTCCTCTGCCGACGCACCGCGCGTGCGCGTTGGTTCGATCGGCGTCGAGGTGGTCGAGCGGCTGCCGCCGACAGCGACCGGCGGCGCGTTCTCGATCATCGAGACGACCAACCAGCCGGGCTTCGGCCCGCCGCTGCACCGGCACCATGAGACGGAGATCTTCCGGGTTCTGGAGGGTAGCTACCTCTACCGGATCGACGAGCGCACGTTCCACGCGTCGGAGGGCGACCTCGTGGTGACGCCCGGAAATGCCGTGCACGCCTTCCGCAACATCACCGATCGCCCGGCGCGCCAGCTCGTCATGATCGTGCCGGGGTGGGACTCGCTCGCGCTCTTCTCGGAGCTCGACGCCGCCTTCGTCGACGGCGTGCTCGATCCTGCGCTCCGCAACGCCTGGTGCCGGAAGTGGCGCTGCGACCTCCTCGGCCCGCCGCTCGGGCCGGAGGGCTGAGGCCGCTGCGGCGTCCCGCCGATCTTGTGCGGGTGCGAAGGATCGGCCACGCTCCGCAGGCAACGAGGGGGACCGTCCGATGAAGACACCGCGCGCCTTCTACCAGCCGCTCGCCATCGGCGCGCCGATGCCGCTCCGCGAGTTGCCGGTGCGGGTCGAGCGGATGATCCACTTCGTGCCGCCGCATCTCGACAAGCTGCGCGCCAAGGTGCCGGACCTCGCCCGCCAGGTCGACGTGGTCCTCGGCAACCTCGAGGACGCCATTCCCGCCGACCAGAAGCTCGCCGCCCGCCGCGGCTTCATCGAAATGGCGAAGGCGACCGACTTCGGCGACACCGGCTTGTGGACGCGCATCAACGCCCTCGACAGCCCGTGGATGCTGGACGACGTCGTCGAGATCGTCGGCGCCATCGGCGACAAGCTCGACGTCGTCATGGTCCCGAAGGTGCAGGGTCCCTGGGACATCCACTATGTCGACCAGCTGCTCGCGCAGCTGGAAGCCAAGGGTGGCGTCAGGAAGCCGATCCTCATCCACGCCATTCTCGAGACGGCCGAGGGGGTGAAGAACGTCGAGGCGATCGCGACCGCGAGCCCGCGCATGCACGGCATGAGCCTCGGCCCGGCCGACCTCGCCGCCTCCCGCGGCATGAAGACGACGCGGGTCGGCGGCGGCCATCCCGATTATGTCGTGCTCGCCGACGCCGCGGGTGACGCACCGCGCGCGGCCTTCCAGCAGGACCTCTGGCACTACACGGTCGCGAAGATGGTCGACGCCTGCATGGCCGCCGGGATCAAGCCGTTCTACGGGCCGTTCGGCGACTTCTCGGACGGTGCCGCCTGCGAGGCGCAGTTCCGCAACGCCTTCCTGATGGGCTGCGTCGGCGCCTGGTCGCTGCACCCGAGTCAGATCGACATCGCCAAGCGCGTCTTCAGCCCGCGCCCGGAAGAGGTGGCAATGGCGAAGCGCATCCTCGACGCCATGCCGGACGGCACCGGTGCGGTGATGATCGACGGCAAGATGCAGGACGACGCCACCTGGAAGCAGGCGAAGGTGATCGTCGACCTCGCGCGACAGGTGGCGGCGCGGGATGGTGAGACCCCGCATGGACTCTAATGTACGCCCTCGCCTCGTACCAGAGTTACTTTGCCGGGACGTTCAGGCGAGTCTCGCATTTTACCGGAACATCATTGGATTCGAGGTCTTGTACGAAAGACCAGAGGAAGGATTTGCCTACCTTAGCCTCTCCGGGGCCGAGCTGATGCTGGAACAGGAGAACGACCACTGGACCACCGGACAACGCGAGCCACCGTTCGGCCGCGGTGTGAACTTCCAGATCGAAGTCGATGATGCGGACGAAGTCGTCTCCCGGTTGGTGGAGGCCGGTGTGACGCTGTTTCGGCCAATTGAAGACTCCTGGTACCGAGCGGGTCAGGACGAACTTGGCAACAGGCAGTTTCTCGTCCAGGATCCGGACGGTTATCTACTGCGTTTTTTCCACGACCTGGGACGTCGGAAGTTGTTTCTCGACTAGCGGCCGACCGAACTGCCTGCACCCTCGGCATTGGCGAAGTCCCGGCCCGTCCAGATGCGCGGCTCGATCGCGGCGAGACCGTCCTCGATGCGGATGTAGTTGTAGGCGTTCGGCTCGCCGCGCAGCCGCGTCGACGTCGCCGAGGCCGCCTGCACGACCAGCAGCGAGCGCGTCGCCGCCCGCTCGGGCGCCCGCGCCTTGACGTCGGCAATGTGTCCGCCCGACAGGACCGGCTCGAGAAACCGGGCATAACCAAGATGGAGATGGCCGGACAATGTCAGCTTGACGCCGGCCCGCTCGAAGCGATCAAGCGCCTCTGCCGCGCGTCCGACCGTGCGCACGGTCGGTTCGTCCATCGGCGGCAGGAAGGGATGGTGGGCGACGACGATGCGAAAGAGCGGCGAGGGCATCGCCGCGAAGCGCTCCTCGGCACGCTCCATCTGCGATCGCTTCAGACTGCCGTGCGCCCAATTGAGCTCGAGCATCATCGCCCGTGCGCTGTTGATGCCGACGAGCCCGATCTCCTCGTCCTGAAACACCGGCTCGGTCACCGGGTGGATGAACCGGCGGAAACGAGCGAACGGATCGAAGAAGCGCTGCACGAGGTGGTACGGGCTGATGTCGTGATTGCCAGGCACCGCGATCCACGGCGAAACGAGACGATCCAAAAACTGGCGCGCCGCCCGGAACTCGCCGCTCCGCGCCGACTGCGTGAGGTCGCCACTCACCACCACGAGGTCGGGCCGCTCCGAATTGAGTTCGGCGACAAGCGCCTCCACCACCCGCTCGTCGGTGCGGCCGAAATGGAGATCGGAAATGTGAGCGAGGCGCCTCATCGTGCGGCTCGCGCCCGAGCTTCCGTGAGCGATCCGCCGGTCAAGCCGCGAGACCCGCGTTAGCCGGCGCACGGCCCGTGGCCGCCGGAAGCGCGGCGTCGCCGGAAGCGGGCGCGGTCGTTGCGTCGCCCGGCGCCTCGAGCCGGGGCGGCACGATCACCCTCAAGGCGCCGCGCCGGATGCGATAGGCCAGCGGCGGGGCGAGCAGCAGGATTTCGCCGTCGTTCATCACGCGCACGGATTTGCGCCGGCTGCGAATGGTGAAGGCATCCGCCTCGAAGCGTTCGAGGTCGGCGGCGTCGCGCCAGCGGCCGAACGCCATGCGCACCCCCAGCACCACCGCCCGCCACGGCGTCAGCGACGCCGCGACGTAGAGGACGAGGCGGCCGTCATCGAGGGCGGAGCGAGAGAACATGCGCCCGAACCCCTCCTCGTAGTCGCCGTCGACGACGGTCAGCGCGCGGGTGCGCAGCACCCGCTTGCGGCCGTTCGCCTCGAGCTCCAGACGCATCGCGGGATAGCGCACGAGCCCGCGCCAGGCGGACACCAGAAACGCCCACCAGTCACGCACCCGGAAAGAGCCGCGGAAGCGCTCCCGACGCTTCGCCAGTCGCGAGGCAAGGCCGAGGACGGAGTTGCAGACGAAGACGTGGCCGTTGACCTCGCCGACGTCGATGTCGCGCGCATTGCCGCCCGCGATCGCCTCCACCGCGGCGCCGATGTCATCGAGGGGCATGCCGAGGTCGCGGGCGAACAGGTTTGCGGTGCCGAGGGGCAGAACGGCGAGCGCCACGCCCGTGCCGGCGAGCCGCTGCACGGCACAGGCGATGGTCCCGTCACCGCCGCCCACCACCACGGCGTCTGCGCCGTGGGCCACCGCAGCGTCCATCCGGTCGTTAAGCTCACGGCCGTCATCGGGCTCGAACGTAGCGTCGAAACCGCGGACGGCGAAGGCCTCCGCGATTGCGGCCTCCGCGTCGTCGACGCCGAGCAGGCTGCCCGCCGACGTATTCAGAACTACCGCGACCCGCATCGAACACTCCCTCGCTCGACCCGCAACGCTGGTAACCCGTCCCGGGTTGCCTTCTCGGCGATTGCCGGAGGGGCGCGCATTGCCGCAGCCGCGGCAGCTTCCGCTTGACTTGTCTCCATATGGGCAGGCATCACGGCGGACGGGCGATCAACCGGGGGCGCGCGGCCGCGGCCCGTCGACGCGCCGTGGATTCCAATGCACAGCTACCGCACTGCCAAGTACGGGATCGGACAGGTGGTCCGCCACCGCTTCTATCCGTTCCGCGGCGTCGTCTTCGACGTCGATCCGAGCTTCAGCAACAGCGAAGAATGGTGGCTTTCGATCCCCGAGGAGATCCGTCCCTCGAAGGACCAGCCCTATTATCACCTGTTCGCCGAGAACTCGGAGACCGAGTACGTCGCCTACGTCTCCGAGCAGAACCTTCTGCCGGACGAATCGGGCGAACCGGTGCGGCACCCGCAGGTGGACGAGATCTTCGACAGCCTGCAGGACGGACGCTACCGCGAGCGCGGCACCCGCCGCCACTGACGCGGATCCACCCAGCGCCGGCCGGGGGGGCCGGATCTCTCCGGAAGCGGTAGTCAACGCCATGCCAGCGCAGCCGTCCTTCATCGCCGACGTCGCGGAGGCGGAGGCATTCCTTGCCGCGCATCCCGAGATCGTTCAGTTCGAGGCCTTCATCACCGATCCCTCCGGCGTGCAGCGCGGCAAGATCCTGCGCCGGCCGGAGCTCCTCGGCGCCTACCGCAACGGCCGCCCCCTGCCCTGCTCGATCCTGTCGCTCGACATCCGCGGCGCCGACGTCGAGGAGACCGGGCTCGTCTGGGAGGAAGGCGACAGCGACCGCGTCTGCCGGCCGATCGCGGGAACGCTCTGCCCGGTGCCGTGGCGCGACAGCCCGACGGCGCAGTTGCTGCTCACCTCCTACGAGCGCGACGGCCGACCGACCGAGGCCGACCCGCGCCACGCGCTCGCCAGCGTCGTCGAGGCCTGCAAGGCGCGCGGCCTGCATCCGGTCACCGCGGTCGAGCTCGAGTTCTATCTCCTCGACGGCGAGGCGGCCGCGGAGCTGAGAGCCGAGCCGCCGACGGCGCCGAACGGCTTCCGCCAGGCCGACCTGCAGGCATACCTGATGCAGGACCTCTCCGATTTCTCCGGCTTCCTCGATGGCCTCTACGAGGCCGCCGAGGCCACCGGCCTGCCGGCGCGGACACTGATCTCCGAATACTCCCCCGGCCAGCTCGAAGTGGTTCTGGAGCACCGCACCGATGCGCTCCGGGCCTGCGACGACGCCATCCTGTGGAAGCGCCTCGTCAAGGCGGTGGCGGAGAATCACGGCTACGCCGCGACCTTCATGGCGAAGCCCTATGGCGACCGCGCCGGTTCCGGCATGCACCTGCACGTCTCGTTCGCCGACGCGGATGGCAAAAATCTCTTCGCCGGCGACGAGCCGGAGGGCAACGCGCTGCTGCGCGCCTCGATCGCCGGCCTCGAGGCGACGATGGCGGAGGGCATGGCGCTGTTCGCCCCCAACGCCAACAGCTACCGCCGCTTCCGGGCAAACTCCTACGCGCCTGTCGGGCCGGCCTGGGCGATCGACAACCGCTCGGTGCCGATCCGCGTGACCGCCGGGCCCCCGGCCGCGCGCCATCTCGAGCACCGCGTCTGCGGCGCCGACGCCAACCCCTATGTGGCGCTCGCCGCCGTCCTCGCCGGCATGCTGGAGGGCGTCGAGGCGGGGCTCGAGCCGTCCGTGCCGATCACCGGCAACGGCTACGCCCAGATCGCGCCGAGCCTGCCCCGCCACTGGCCGGAGGCGCTGGCTCGCGCTCGTCGGGGCGAGGTCCTGAAGCGCCGGCTCGGGGAGCGCTTCCACGACGTCTTCCTGACAGTGAAGGAAGCCGAGTGCGACCGCTTCTTCGCGGAGGTGAGTGATCGCGACTATGCCTGGTACCTGCGGCTGGCCTGATTGAGGGAGATCCGGGGCAGTGCGACCGCCGCCGCCCCGCCGCGACATCGCGCGCTCAGACTTGTGGACGCCGCCATCGTCACACCCTTGCAATGCGCCGACGATGCGGCTATCTCGATCCCGCCGCGGCGCTCCGCAAGGACCCGCCGCCGGCCACGCGCCCGTAGCTCAGCTGGATAGAGCACCAGACTACGAATCTGGGGGTCGGACGTTCGAATCGTTCCGGGCGCGCCATTTCACTAACCACCGAGACTGATCCCCTGCGGCTGCTCGTCGAGTGCTCGAGATGAGTCCCGGCTCAGCCGTTCGGCGATCGCGTCGAAGACCAGTCGCACGCGCTTGCTCGTGTGCAGCTCGCGGTGCGTGACGAGCCAGATCGGTACTTGGATCCCGGGCCAATCCGGCAGCAGCCGCACCAGGCCGGGCGTGCGCTCGGCGATCTCGCGCAACATCATGCCGACGCCGAGCCCCCGCCGCAGCATCTCCCACAGGACGACGGCGTTGGCCGAGACGAGACGGCACTGATCGGCCGTCACGGCGATGCCGACCCCGGCGAGATGCGCGACGAACTGCTCGACCGGATCGAAAGCGAGCAGGTCGACGCCGCCGAGGTCAGCCACCTTTCGCGGCAGGCCGTTCCGGGCGATCCACGTTTCCGCCGCGTAGAAGTGCGCGGGCATTTCCGAGACCAGCCGGCCGATCAGCTCCGGCTCCGTCGGGCGGACGTGGCGTATGGCGATGTCGGCCTCTCGACGCCTGAGGTCGCTGATCGAATCGGTGGAGATCACGACGAGGGTCAGCTGCGGGGCGAGCTCCCGGATGTGCTCGAGGATGTCGGGGAGCAGATAGGCGGAGATCGCATCGGTGGCGGAGATCACGACGCGCCCGGTGATGTCCTCCGACCTGCCAGCGGCGGCGAGCGCCAACGCCTCCGCGGCCGCGGCCATCGCCCGTGCGTGCTCGAGGAGGCCGCGCCCGGTGTCCGTCAGCACCAGGCGCTTGCCCACGCGCTCGAACAGGGTGACGCCGAGGCTGGCCTCCAGTGCCGCGACCTGACGCGACAGCGTCGGCTGCGTCAGGCCGAGCCTCTGCGCCGCCGCAGACAGCGAGCCGGTATCCGCCGTGGCGCAGAAGGCTCGCGCGAGGTTCCAGTCCAACCCACTCATACGTTTACGTATATCGATCGTGCAGTGTTCGGCAATTCTCGGCATAAGCGCATGTGCTAATCCCTCGGGCGAGGGAGATGCCCATGCTTCGAGACACCCGTGACGCCGCCTTCTGGGACCGGATCGCCCGCAAGTATGCGAACGACGCGATCAAGGATATGGCCGGTTACGAGCGCACCATCGAGCGGACGCGCACGCTGGTGCAGGGCGCCGATGCGGTGCTCGAAATCGGCTGCGGCACCGGCACCAGCGCCCTGAGGATCGCGCCCGTCGTCGGCCGGATGGTCGGCACCGACGTCGCGGGTGAAATGGTCGCCATCGCCCGCGAGAAGGCAGGCGCGCAGGCGTGTGCAAACGTCGACTTCGAGGTTGCCGCCGCCGACCGAACCGCGGGGACGGCCGGCTCCTTTGACGCCGTGCTGGCGTTCAACGTCCTGCATCTCGTCACCGACAGGGCGGCCACCTTGCGGCACGCCCGCCACCTGCTGAAGCCGGGTGGCCTGTTCATCTCCAAGACACCCTGCCTGTCCGAGATGAGCCCTCTCCTGCGGCTCGCCGTGCCGGTGGCGCAGGCCTTCGGCAAGGCGCCCCACGTTTCGTTCTTTGCCGCACTCGACCTCGAGAGCGAGATCGAGTGCGCCGGCTTTACGATCATCGAGCAGGCCCGCCACGGCTCGGGCCGCAAGGACCCGCGGATCTTCATCGTCGCGCGTGCACCGGATTTCGAATCGGCGCAGGGCCGCGTCGACGATGAGGAGCGACGAGTGAGAGAGGCGCTGTAGGGGTTCGCCCCCCGGCCCGCCGCCGGTCGCCCGCCCGGGCTGGACGCGCCGGGCGAAAGGGCCGAGACTCGTGAACTGGCGGATCACGGGTCGCGCGACGATGCCCCTGCCCTTCTTCGACTCTTCCCGTCGCGCGCACCTGCCGCCGCGTGTCGAGCGTGCGCTCCTCGCCGAGCAGGACCGGGGCGAGCGCATCATCGGCTGGGTGCAGCTCGGCATCGTCGCGCTGTTTGCGACGCTCTACTTCGTCTCGCGTCCGGCCGAGGGCCAGATGCCCGACGCCGGGCACTGGATCTTCTCCGCCGGCGTGCCGGAATGGCTGCGGATGGTCGTGCTCCACATCGCGGGGCGCCCGGTGCCGTGGGCGCTCGCCGTCTATTTCGCCGTCACGGTCGTCCGCCTCGTCTGGTCCTATCGCGGCCGCCTGCCCCCATGGGCGCTGCTCGCCTCGATCCTGATCGACGTCACGCTGCTGATGGGGCTGATCTGGAGCTTCCACATCCAGTACGGCCAGCCGGCCGCCTTCTATCTGAAGGCGCCGACGGTGCTCTACGTCTTCATCTTCATCGGCTTGAGGGCGCTTCGCTTCGACGAGCGCTATGTGCTCGCCACCGGCCTCGTCGCCGCCGCCGGCTGGGTGGTGCTCGTGGTCTACGCCGCCCTGTCCGACCCGAGCGGGATGCCGGCGACACGCAACTACATCGAGTACATGACCTCGCCGAAGATCCTGTTCGGCGCCGAGATCGACAAGATCGTCACAATCATCGTCGTCAGCTTGCTGTTGTGGCTGGCGATCCGCAACGCCCGCCGGCTGCTGCAGCGCGCCGTCGTCGAAGGCGAGGCGGCGCAGGACCTGAAGCGCTTCTTCTCCCCCGCCATCGCCGCCCGGATCACCGGGGCGGACGAGCCGATCCAGTCGGGCGAAGGCAGGCTGTGCGAGGCGGCGGCGCTGTTCGTCGACCTGCGCGGCTTCACCGCCCTGACCCGCAGCCTGCCACCAAGTGAGACGGTCGCCCTCCTCGCCGATTACCAGGCCCGCATGGTGCCGGTGATCCAGGCGCACGGCGGCACCATCGACAAGTTCCTCGGCGACGGCATCATGGCGAGCTTCGGCTGCACGCAGCCTTCCGACACCTACGCCCGGGACGCGCTCGTGGCCGCCGATGCGGTGATCGCGGCGGCCCACGACTGGTACACCGCCCGCGAGGCCGCCGGCCGGCCCGTCGCCCGCGTCGGCGTCGGGGTCGCGAGCGGACGGATGCTGTTCGGTGCCGTCGGCGATGCAAGCCGACTCGAGTACACCGTCATCGGCGACGCGGTGAACCTCGCCGCCAAGCTCGAGAAGCACACCAAGGCCGAGGGCGTGCAGGCCCTGACGGACGGGCCGACATTCGATCTCGCGGTGATGCAGGGGTACGAGGGCACCGCGCCGGTTCGCCGGCTGGCGACCGTCGCCGGCGTCGACACGCCGGTCGAGGTGGTGGTGCTGGCATAGGCACCTCGGCGCGACGAGTGACAGCGAGGGGAAGGTATGGGCCGGACTGCCACCACGACTGCGCCAGTCTCCGTCTTCCTGCAGTTCCACCGCTTCATCTGGGCGCTGCCTCTCGCCTACGCGATCCACATTCCCGAGGAGTACTTCGCCGGCTTCACCGGCTGGATGGGCCAGCACCTGCACAGCCGCATGACCGATCAGGGCTTTCTGCTCAACAACGCGGCCTTCATGATCATCCTGCTGTCGCTCACCCTGTGGGCGAGCCGCAGCCGCTCGTCGCTCTCGGCGTTCGTCTTCCTCGGCTGGGCGAGCGGCAACCTGTTCTGGAACTTCGTCTTCCACCTCGTGACGACGATCTACGTCGACAGCTACTCGCCGGGCCTGGTGACCGCGTCGCTGCTCTACTACCCGATCGCCATCTGGGCGGCCGTGCTGGCGGTACGCTGCGGTCGCCTCGGCGTCAGCGGTGCCGTCGGGGCGTTCGCCATCGGGGCGGGGCTGATGCTGTTCGTGATCTGGGCGGGGCTTCTCAGCTTCGAACTGCCTTTCGCCTGACGGATGCGCGCGGCGGGCAGCGCTACTCTCCGCGGCCCTCGTCGGTGAAGGTGACGTAGCCCCAGCGCCAGCGCAGCACGGTGCCGACGGCGCAGAGCGCCGCAAAGGCCCACGCAATCGTCGGAAAATGGTCGGGCAGCAGGCACATCAGCACGAAGACGAGGATCGTCTCGGCGCCCTCGGCGAGGCCGCCGAGATAGTAGAGGCCCTTCTGCGGGAATGCCGTCGACATCAGGCCGCGCCGCTCGGCGATGGCGGCGAAGGCGAGGAAGCTGCTGCCTGTCCCGACGAAGGAGACGACGAGGGCCGCGGCGGCGAGGCCGTTCTCCGCGGGGTCGTGGATCGCGAAGCCCAGCGGCACGAGGGCGTAGAAGACGAAGTCGAGCGAGAGATCCAGGAAAGCGCCGCGGTCGGTCGGACCGTTGAGGCGGGCGATTTCGCCATCGAGACCGTCGAGCAGACGGTTGGCTAGGATGAGGCCAAGGGCGAGGCCGAACTGTCCCATCGCGATGAGTGCCACGCCGCCGAGGCCGAGGCCGAAGCCAACCAGGCTGACGGCATCGGCCGTGACGCCGGCCGCGGCAATGCGCCGGGCGAGCGGGTGCAGCAGCCGGCGCTGGAGGGGCAGGAGGTGACGGTCGAACATTGCGCGCGCCCAGCCGCCCGTTAGCCGCCGCCGGCCTTGCGCCGCTTCCACGCCCGGTAGCCGGCAGGGATGAGGGCGACGATGCCCAGAAGCAGGAAGGCGAGGAACATCTTCATCGAAAAGAGGTCACCGACGCTCGAAATGGTGCCGAGCTCGCGGCCGAGGTTCGCGTAGACGAAGGTGCCCGGGATGATCCCGACCAGCGTCGCGAGCACGAAGGTGCGCAGCCGCACGTCGAACAGCGCCGGCAGGATGTTGACGAGGAAGAACGGGAACAGCGGCACGATGCGCAGGAACAGCAGGTACTCGAAGGCATTCTCCCGCATGCCCGCCGCCACCCGCTCATAGAGCGGCCCGGCCTTGCGCCGCAGGCCCTCGCCGAAGGCGGTGCGGGCGACGAGGAAGACGACGGTCGCCCCCGCTGTTCCCGCGACGACGACGAGGAGCGTGCCCAGCGCGGGGCCGAACAGGAAGCCGCCGAGCAGTGTCGCGACCACGGCGACTGGCAGCGACAGCGAGACGATGAGGACATAGACGAAGACGAAGGCGATCGGCGCGATGACGGGATGGGCCGCGACGAGGGCGAGGAGGTCCTTGCGGCGCTCCTTGACGCTCTCGAGGCTGAGGACGTCAGTCACGCCCGACAGGTGGGCGGCGACCGCCGCAGCCACCAGCACGATGAGGACGATCCAGCCGCGCTTGCCCATCGCCCTTCGCCTTCGGGTCAGAGGGCCGGCAGCTTGGCCAGCCACCGGACCAGCCAGCGGGTCCGGTCGCTGAACAGCGACGGCTTGTACCACGCGCCGGCCGCCTGCTTGCCGATCTCCGAATAGGTCGGATAGGGCAGCACGAGCCCGGCGAGGTGGCGCAGCTTCAGGCGCCGGTCGATCGCGAGCCCCCAGAGACCGATCAGTTCGCCGGCGCCCGGCCCGACGATCGAGCAGCCGAGCACCCGGCCTCCCTTTTCGGCGACCACCTTGATCAGGCCTTCGGTCCGCCGCTCGGCGACGGCACGGTCGAGCCCGGTAAACGGCAGCATCAGCGACTGTGCGGCGTCGCCGTAACGGGCCCGGGCCTCGGCGAGCGTCAGCCCGACATGAGCGAGTTCCGGGTCGGTGTAGGTCACCCACGGCAGCGCCCGGTAGTCGACACGCGCCGGCAGACGGAAAGCGATGTTCCGCACCACGATGCCGGCGTGATAGCCGGCGATGTGGGTGAACTGGGGCCCGCCGGCGGCGTCGCCGATGGCGTAGACGCGCCGGTTGCTGGTGCGAAGGCGCGCATCGACCGTGATGCCCTTGGGGCCGTAGGCGACGCCGGCCTTGTCGAGATCGAGGCCCTCGACCGTCGCCTTGCGTCCTGTCGCGACGAGGACGTGCGAGGCCGCGAGGCTACGTTCACTGCCGCCGCCGATCGCGACCGCGACGGACGTCCCGTCAGCTTCGTGCGCGAGCGACGCGACCTGGGCGTGTTCCAGGATGTCGATCCCCTCCCCCACCAGGGTCCGCCGAACGACCTCGACGAGCTCCGGCTCGTCCTTCGGCAGGATGGTGTTCGTCTCGACGACGGTGACGCGGCTGCCGAGGCGCCGGTGCGCCTGTGCCATCTCGATGCCGATCGGCCCGCCGCCGATGACGACGAGATGCTCCGGGACGACGTCGAGATAGAAGATCGTCTCGTTGGTGAGCACGCGGGCGGGATCGAGGCCGGGGATCGACGGAATCGCCGGCATCGAGCCGGTGGCGACGACGAAGGTCTTCGCCGCGATGATCTCCCCGCCGGCCTGCAGCCGTCCGCCGTCCAGGAAGCGGGCATGGGCCTTGATGACGTGGACGCCGAGGCCCTCGAAGCGCTCGACGGAATCGTGCGGTGCGATCGTCGCGATGGTACCGCGGATGTGGGCGTTGACGGCGGCGCGGTCGGTGACGAAGGCGTGCGGCGGCACGCCGGCGAGCGTCGGGTGGCGATGCGCGTGCATCAGCTTGGCCGCCGCCAGCAGCGCCTTCGACGGCACGCAGCCGGTGTTGAGGCAGTCGCCCCCCATGCGGCCGGCCTCGACCAGCACCGTCGAGAGCCCGAGCTGCGCGACGCCGGCGGCGACGGACAGACCAGCCGAGCCGGCGCCGATGATGCAGACGTCACACTTCCGCTCGCCGCCCATCCCGATCTTCCGGCTCGCCCCACGCCGCAGAGACATCCGCATCTGGAGCTTGGATTTTGCAGCACTCGTTCTAGAATAACAATGGCCTGTCGGCAGCGGCGTCGACGATGAGGTCGCCACGGGATTGTCCGGAGATGGGACGTAACAAGAGCTTCGACGAAACCGAAGTGCTGGACAGGGTGGTCCAGCGCTTCTGGACCCGTGGCTACAAGGCGACGTCGGTGCGCGATCTCGAACAGGCGACGGGTCTGACGACCGCCAGCCTCTACAACGCCTTCGGCGACAAGAAATCGCTCTTTCGCAGCGCCCTGCAGCGCTATCTCGACCTCTCGACCCGGCGGCGCATCGCGGCGCTGGAAACGAGCCCGCAGCCGCTGGCCGCAATCGAGACGTTCCTGCGCTCGGTGGTCGAGCTGTCGGCGTCGAGCAGCGATGGCTGCTTCCTGGTCAACTCCGCCGTCGAGGTGGCGGCGCACGACGTCGACATCGGCGCGGACGTCGCGGCGGCGCTCCGCGACGTCGAGGCCGCGCTGCTGGTTGCGATCCGCCGCGGCCAGGCGGACGGTTCGATCACGGCCGACGTGGAGGCGAGCCGGCTCGCGACCTCGGTGATGGGGACAATCGTCGCCATCCGCGTCATGTCCCGCCTGCCGGTCGAGCGACACACACTCGAGGTGCTGGCGGAGAATCAGTTGGCTTCCCTGCACAGCGGCGCGGGTGCACCGCTCGCCGCGGGCGGCGACGCTCCGGTGGCGGCCGCGCGGCCGTCTCGGTGATCCCGGCCGGCGCACGGGCGTATGGTGTCGGGACGTGGCGGCGGGTGCCGGCATGAGGACGAGGATGCTGCTCGTGGGCGGAGGGCACAGTCACATCGAGGTCGTCCGCCGCTTCGGCCTGACGCCGCCGGCCGGCATCGACCTCACCCTCGTGTCGCGCGAGGCGACGGCGCCGTATTCGGGCATGCTGCCGGGCCACGTCGCCGGTCTCTACCCGCTCGATGCGATCGGCATCGACCTCGCCGCGCTCTGCCGGATGGCGGCGGCGCGGGGCGCCGCGGTGCGCTTCGAAGCCGCTGCCGTCGAGCGGATCGACCCCGACGCGAAGACCGTTCGCACCGCCGACGGCCGGACCCTCGCCTACGACATCCTGTCTCTCAACCTCGGCTCCACCCCGAGCCGGCCCGGCGCCGTCGGGCTGGCGGTGAAGCCGATCCCGGACTTCCTCGTCGCGCTGGAGGCGCTGCGGGAGCGCGTCGCTGCTGCCTCGCGTCCGCTCCGGCTCGCCGTCGTGGGGGCCGGCCCGGCCGGCGTCGAGCTCGCCCTGGGGCTGCAGCATCGCCTCGCCAAGATGCCGGCTGGCGACGGCGCGGCGGTACAGATCACGCTGGTGGCGGCGTCTCCGGAGCTGCTGCCGGGACGGAGCGCGCGGACGCGCCGCCTGATCGACGCCACCCTGCGCCGCCGGGGCATCGACGTGGAGCTGTCGTTCGAGGTTGCCGCCTTCCGCGACGGAGCCCTCGTCGACGCCGATGGTCACAGCCTGCTGGCCGACGAGGTCGTCTGGGCCACCAACGCCACGGCACCGAAATGGCTTCGGGAGACCGGCCTCGCTCTCGACGAGCACGGCTTCGTGCGCGTCGACGCGACACTCCGCTCCCTATCGCATCCGTCGGTATTCGCCGCCGGCGATGTCGCCTCGCCTCCGGGCCGCGTGTCGAAGGCCGGCGTCTTCGCCGTGCGTCAGGGGCCGGTGCTCGCCCACAATCTCAGGCGGGCGGCGACGGGCGGACGGCTTCGCCGCTACCGGCCGCAGCGCCATTGGCTCGCCCTGATCTCGACGGCCGACGGCCGGGCGGTCGCCGACAAGTTCGGGCTGTCGGTGAGCGGCCGGTGGGTCTGGCACTGGAAGGACTGGAGCGACCGTCGCTTCGTCCGGCGCTACGGCGCCGGGCGTCCGTGACGGCGCCCGAGGAAGGAACCGTGATGTTCGGATCGATCGGAAGGCGTGCCGTTGCTCTCGCCGCATCCTCGCTGCTCATCGCCGGGATCATCGGCCCCGTCACGGCGGCCGACCCGGACCCGGCGGACTGGCCGGCAGTGCTCGCGGCCGCGCAGGGCCAGCATGTCTACTTCCACGCCTGGGGTGGCTCGCAGTCGGTCAACGACTACATCGCCTGGGTCGGCAGCCAGACCGAGGCGCGCTTCGGCGTCACCCTCAGCCACGTCAAGCTCGCCGACACGGCGGACGCCGTCGCGACCGTGGTGGCGGAGAAGGCGGCGGGCCGCGACGCCGGCGGCGCCGTCGACCTCATCTGGATCAACGGCGAGAACTTCGCCTCGATGAAGGACCGGGGCCTGCTGCTGACGCCGGGCTTTGCGACCAGGCTGCCGAACTGGCGCTATGTCGATACCGACAACCCGAGCGTCACCGTCGATTTCACCGTCCCGACCGACGGTCAGGAATCCCCCTGGGGCGGTGCGAAGCTCGTCTTCTTTGCCGACACCGCGCGCACCGGCGACATCGCGGCGATGCCGAAGTCCGCGACCGAGCTGCTCGCGTGGGCGAAGGCCAATCCCGGCCGCTTCACCTATCCGGCGCCGCCGGACTTCACCGGCTCGAGCTTCCTGAAGCAGGTGCTGATCGAGACGATCGCGGATCCCGAGATCCTCTCCAGCTCTGTCGACGAAACGACGTTCATGGAGGTCACCGCGCCGCTGTGGGCCTGGCTCGACGAGATCCAGCCGTTGCTGTGGCGGCAGGGGCGCGACTTCCCGAAGTCCTACCCGCAGATGAAGCAGATGCTCGCCGACGGCGAGCTCGGCATCATCTTCGCCTTCAATCCGGCCGAAGCCTCGGCGGCGATCGCCACCGGCGAGCTGCCGGACACCGTCAGGTCGTTCGTGTTCTCCGGCGGCACGCTCGGCAACACGCACTTCGTCGCCATCCCCTACAACGCCGCCAACAAGGCCGGCGCGATGGTGGTGGCCGACTTCCTGATCTCGCCGGAGGCGCAGCTGCGCAAGGAGAACCCGGCCGTGTGGGGCGATCCCACCGTGCTGGCGATGGACAGGCTGGCACCGGACGAGCGCGCCGCCTTCGCGGCCGTGGACCGCGGCGTCGCCACGCTGCCGCCCTCAGAGCTCGGCCCGGTGCTGGCGGAGCCGGATGCGTCGTGGATGACGCGCATCGAGACGGAGTGGCGGGCGCGCTACGGCAGCTGACCGCCCTGCCCCGCCGCACGCCCGTGCCGACCACCCCTGCCGCCACGCCAGCGCCGTCCACAGGCCCAGGCCCGGCGGTCCGCCTCCTTTCGCCCGGTCCGGCGCGGTCGGCGGCACTGGTGCCCTGGGCGATCGCCGTCCTCCTGGCGATGCCGGTCGCGGTCGGCCTCGCTGGCGCGGCCCTGCCGGCCTTCGGCTACCTGCCGGCGCTGGGCGGCACCGATCCGTCGCTGGAGCCGTTCCGACGCCTCTTGGCCGAGCCGGGCATCGCCGGCTCGCTCGCGCTCTCCGTCGCGGCCGGACTGGTGACGACGGCGTTCTCGCTCGGCAGCGTCGTGCTGTTCGTTGCCGCCTTCGCCGGAACCCGCGCCTTCGCGCTGGCGCGCCACGGGCTCGGGCCGCTGCTCGCGGTGCCGCACGCGGCCGCCGCCTTCGGCTTCGCCTTCCTGATCGCGCCCTCGGGGCTGCTCTTCCGCTTCGCCGCGCAAGCCTCGGGGGAGACGCTACCGCCAGACCTCCTCGTCATCGGTGACCCGCTCGGCCTCGCGATGATGGCCGGGCTCGTCGTCAAGGAGATCCCGTTCCTCCTCCTCGTCGTCTTCGCGGCGCTGCCGCAGGCCGACGGTGCGCGCCGACTGCAGCTCGCCCGGTCACTCGGCTACGGCCGCATCGCCGGCTTCGCTCTCGGCGTCTGGCCGGCGGTCTACCGGCAGATTCGCCTGCCGGTGCTGGCCGTCGCCGCCTATGCCTCGTCGGTCGTCGACGTCGCCCTGATCCTCGGGCCGTCGATGCCCGCGCCGCTCGCCGTGCGGGTGGTGGAATGGGCGGGCGACCCCGACCTGACGGTGCGCTTTCTCGCCTCGGCGGGGGCGATCCTGCAGGTGGGCGTGACCCTCGTCGTCCTCGCCGCCTGGATCGGCCTCGAGCGGATCGGCCACGGACTCTGCCGGACGCTCGCTGCGGGTGGGTGGCGCTTCCAGTCCGATGCCGCGCTGCGGGCGGTGGCGCCGATCGGCGTGATGGTCGCCGGCGTCGCCGTTTTCGCCGGCCTCGCCATGCTGGCACTGTGGTCGGTCTCCGGCCTCTGGAGCTTCCCGGCGGTCCTGCCGTCGAGCTTGGAGCTCTCGACGTGGCAGCGCGCGCTGGCGGGCACCGCCGGGGCGATGACGACGACCCTCATCGTCGCGGCGGCGGCCGCCGCTGTCGCTTGCCTCGCCGTCGTCGCCCTGCTCGAGGGCCGTCGCCGCTCGGCCGGTGGCGGGAGGTCAAGCGACCGCGTGCGGTTGCAGCCGGCGATCGCCGGCCTCCTCTATGTGCCGCTGATCGTGCCGCAGGTCTCCTTCGTGTTCGGCCTGCAGGTTCTGATCCTGTCGGTCGGGCTGTCGCCGTCGCTGTGGCTCCTGACCGCCGCCCACCTCGTCTTCGTCGCCCCCTACGTAGCGCTTGCGCTGGCCGACCCGTGGTTCGCCCTCGACCCGCGCTATGAGCGCATGGCAGCGAGCCTCGGCCACGCCCGTGTCGCAACCTTCCTCCGGGTCCGCGTGCGAATGCTGACGGGGCCGATCCTGATCGCCGTCGCCATCGGCTTCGCGACGTCCGTCGGCCTCTATCTGCCGACCCTGTTGATTGGCGCCGGCCGATTGCCGACGATCACCACCGAAGCCGTGGCGCTCGCCTCGGGCGGCAACAACCGGACGATCGGGGCCTATGCGCTGCTGCAGACCGCCTTGCCGTTCCTAGCGTTCGCGCTCGCGAGCCTCGTGCCGGCCCTTCTCGCCCGCAATCGCCGCGCCATGAGGCCCGGATGAACGACGGAACGGGGCTGCGGCTCGATACGATCGCCATCCGCCACGGCCAACGGCACCTGCTCGCCGTCGATGCGCACGTCCGCCCCGGCGAGGTCCTCACCGTCATGGGGCCCTCCGGCTCGGGCAAGTCGACCTTGCTCGCGCTGGTCGCCGGCTTTCTCGACCCAGCCTTCGCCGCGACCGGCCGTGTCGTCCTCAACGGGCGGGACCTGTCCGGCCTCAGGCCGGAACAGCGGCGCATCGGCCTCCTGTTTCAGGACGCCCTGCTCTATCCGCATCTCTCGGTCGGCGGGAACCTGCTGTTCGGCCTCGTGGCCGACGTGTGCGGCCGCGCCCTTCGCCGTCGCACGGCAGAAGAAGCGCTGCGTGAAGTCGGCCTGGAGGGCTGCTTCGACCGCGACCCGGCGACCCTCTCCGGTGGCGAGCAGGCGCGCGTCGCGTTGGCGCGAACCCTGCTGTCGCGCCCGGAGGCACTGTTGCTCGACGAGCCGTTCTCGCGCCTCGACGCCGACCGGAGGCAGGCCGTCCGGACGCTGGTGTTCGGTCTCGTGCGCGAGCGGGGAGTTCCCGCCATGCTGGTGACGCACGACCGGGCCGACGCAGACGCTGCCGGAGGGCCGGTGATCGAGATCGGCGCCATGACGCCGTTGCCTTGAGATCGAGGCCGTGCCCGCGGCGGCGCGGCCGGCGGTGCGTCTTTCAGCCGTAAGCAGTGCACCACACAATCGACGTAGCAGCAGGACGTCGTGATACGTCAGAACTACTGACATAAGTCGTTCATGAGCATTCGCTGTCGTGCGGCGGCGTCACCCGAGCAGAACGCGCCCGGACAATCTCATTTTGCATCACTGTCGCATTTTGCGTCTGACAGATCGTCCCGCAGCAACTTGCCAACGCGCGCTCCTGCAGTGATCCCAGCGATTGCGCACGGTTTCTGAACTGGCACACCGCTTGCAACGAGTATCGTCAGAATAATGATGACTGGTCCATGCGGACGAGCCACGACAAGAACGAAGGGGGAGGTCCTGGAAACGCCGCGTCTTCGTAAGGCGCGCGGCCAGTGGATTGGGGCGGGCGAGAGCCATCCCAGGCGTTCGAATCCACGACGCTGCGCAGGTTTCGGCGCTTCCTGAACATCCACAACCTTTGCCGATGCCAAACGCCGGTCGTCACGCGATCGGCGCTTGACCGTCGCCTCGCATCACCGCGGCCGAGCGACCGCTGGGGATGTCTGCAGCGCGGAAATCGAAGTGGGCTCCGACTCCAGAAGAGGATCGAATACATGGCTAGCACACTGACGCTCAACAAGATAACGGCGCAGAAGGGGATCGCCGTCGGCGATGCGGCACGCAAGATCGCCGATCTCGGCTGGAACCCGTCCTACGTCCAGGAAGCGATGACGTTCCCGACCGACTACAAGATCGTGAAGACGCCGAAGGATCCGATGAAGCAGGTCCTGCGGTCGTACTTCCCGATGCAGGAAGAGAAGGACAACCGCGTCTACGGTGCGCTTGACGCGGCGCTTCGCGGCGACATGTTCCGCAATGTGGAGCCGCGCTGGGTCGAGTGGATGAAGCTGTTCCTGGCGATCATCCCCTTCCCGGAGATCTCGGCGGCCCGCTCGATGGCGATGGTCGCCCGCCTGACCCCCGGCGAGGAGCTGCGCACCGGCTTCACGATGCAGATGGTGGACGAGTTCCGGCACTCGACCATCCAGATGAATCTGAAGAAGTGGTACATGGAGAACTACATCGATCCCGCCGGGTTCGACATCACCGAAGAAGCGTTCGGCAAGTGCTACGCCACCACCATCGGCCGCCAGTTCGGTGAAGGCTTCCTCACCGGCGACGCGATCACCGCGGCGAGCATCTACCTGACGATCGTCGCCGAGACGGCGTTCACCAACACGCTGTTCGTGGCGATGCCGTCGGAAGCCGCCCGCAACGGCGACTACGCCCTGCCGACCGTGTTTCTCTCGGTGCAGTCCGACGAGAGCCGTCACATCGGCAACGGCCACTCGATGCTGATGTCGATGCTGAAGGAGCCGGAGAACCATCTCCTGCTCGAGCGCGACATGCGCTACGCCTTCTGGCAGAACCACGGCATCGTCGACGCCGCGATCGGCACCTTCATCGAGTACGGCACCACCAACCGCGACAAGAACAAAGAGTCCTACGCGGAGATGTGGCATCGCTGGATCTTCGAGGACTACTATCGCACCTACATGCTGCCGCTTGAGAAGTACGGCATCAAGATCCACCACGATGACGTGCAGGAAGCCTGGAACCGCCTGACAAAGAAGTTCTACGTGCACAAGGTCGGGCAGTTCTTCGCCGTCGGCTGGCCGTTCAACTTCTGGCGGATCGAAGCCCAGACGGACAAGGACTTCGAGTGGTTCGAGCACAAGTATCCGGGCTGGTATGCCGAGTTCGGCGACTTCTGGAAGTGGTACGAGAAGCTGTCGCACCGTGGCCAGACGGTCATCCCGTTCAACGCCGACGTCGGCTACGTCTATCCGCACCGCTGCTGGTCGACGCTGGTGCCCTGCCTGATCCGCGAGGACATCGTCACCGACGAGATCGACGGCCAGATCCACACCTTCTCGCACGAGATCGATCGGTGGACGGCTGTCGAGGCGTTCGCCGGCGAGTACCAGGGCCGTCCGACGCCGGCCATGGGCCGGTTCAGCGGCCGTCGCGAATGGGAAGGCTGCTACCACGACTGGGATCTGGTCGACTGCCTGAAGGACCTGAACTTCATCCGGTCCGACGGCAAGACGCTGGTGCCGCAGCCGCACCTGCGCTTCGAGCAGGACGAGATGTGGACGGTGGACGACATCCGCGGCCACACGATCAAGAGCCCGCTGCAGATCCTGCGTGGCATGTCCCCGGCCGAGCGCGAGAAGCACCTCGCCGAGTACCGCGCCGGCTTCAAGATCAACCCCTGCAACTGAGCTGCAGCGGTTGAGCTGAACGACACGTGACCGGAGGGACGGGGCCGATCGATCTCGGCTCCGCCCCTCCACCCCGGCGAGATCCCGCCGGCGGGTACTGCCCCTTCATCCTTCGTCGTTCCAGGAGCCACGCCCAATGAGCGGGACGTTCACCGTTCGCCTGCAGCCGGTCGGCGTCGAATTCGAAGTCGAGGAGAACGAGACCGTTCTCAACGCCGCCTTTCGCCAGGGCATCGCGCTGCCGCACGGCTGCAAGGAGGGTCAATGCGCCGCCTGCAAGAGCGTGCTGACTGAAGGCGAGATCGAACTCATGAAGTATTCGACCTTCGCGCTGAACGAGATGGAGCGCGGCCAGGACCACATTCTCCTGTGCCGGACGCTCGCGCTCTCGGACATCGAAGTCGAGCTGCTGAACTATGACGAGGAACTGCTCGCCAAGGCCATCCCGGTCAAGCAGTTCGAGGGCACCGTCACCGGCGTGACCGAGCTGACGCACGACATCCGCCGCCTCGACGTCGCGCTCGAGCAACCGTTGAAGTTCTGGGCAGGGCAGTATGTCGACATCACGCTCCCGGGGGCGGAGGCGATTACTCGCTCGTTTTCCATGGCAAATACGCCGGGCGAAGCCAAAAACCTCTCGTTCATCATCAAGAAATACCCCAATGGACGCTTCTCCTCCCGCCTCGACGGAGACTTGCCCGTCGGAACCACCGTCGGAGTCAAAGGACCCTACGGCACCTGCTTCCGACGGGAAGACCGGGACGGTGCCGTGATCATGGTGGGGGGCGGCTCAGGCATGTCGCCGCTTTGGTCGATCCTGCACGACCACGTCGCCAGCGGCGAGGAGCGTCCGGTCTACTTCTTCTACGGCGCGCGAACGCGCAACGACCTGTTCTATCTCGACGCATTCGCCCGGATATCTTCGGAGACCGAGAACTTCACCTTCGTGCCGGTGCTGTCGCATGCGGGCGACGATGCCGAATGGGGGGGCGAGCGCGGCTTCGTCCACGAAGTCGTCGGCGCTCACCTGCGCCGGCTCGGGCTCGGCGAGGCCGTCGACGTCTACGCCTGCGGGCCCGCACCGATGATCGAGGCGCTGACGCCGATCCTCTACATGAACAACATCGAGTCCGATCGCGTGTACTTCGACAAGTTCACGCCGGCCAGCAACTGACGTGGGCGGCCGCTCCGGCCCGCCATCGCGCCAGGATACTTTGCAGAACAATCAGTGGGAGGAAAAACAATGGCACTGGCAGAGAACGTGGCGGTGAAATCGGGAGCGGCGGGATCCGCTATCTTTCCGGGCTCCGACAGCCGTCACTACAACTACTTCGATCCGAAGGGAAAGCGTGCCACGCACTACGAGGACGTGACGGTCGATGTGCAGCCGGACCCGGAGCGGTATCTGCTGCAGAACTGGATCATCGCATTCCCGGATGGCCGCGGTGCCTACTTCAAGGACGCGACGGCGGCGCTGAGCTCCAACTGGCATGCCTTCCGTGCGCCCGACCAGGAGTGGGAGCGCACCCACTACCAGCGCCAGTCGAAGATCGAGGCGATGGTGCAGAACGTCATCATCAACGGCCGAAAGGCCGGTGCCCCGAAGGCCTTCGACAAGGCGTGGGTGAAGGTCCTGCAGAACCATCTCGGGGCGTGGAAACATGCCGAGTTCGGCCTCGGCACGTCGCTGATGCAGGCGCAGCGCTACGGCTACACCCAGATGATCAACAACGCGACGCTGACGAACTCCTCGTACAAGCTTCGCCTGGCCCAGGACCTGACGCTCTACCTCGCCGAAATCGGCATGGACATCCCGGGCTTCGACGACGAGGCGGGCAAGCGCGCCTGGGTCGGTGATCCGATCTGGCAGGGGACGCGCGAGGCGGTCGAGTCGATCATGGGCGCGACGGACTATCTCGAGCAGTACTTCGCCACCAACATCGTGTTCGAGCCGCTGGTCGGCGAGTTGTTTCGCTCCGGATTCATGATGCAGTCCGCCGCTGCCAACGGCGACTTCATCACACCATCCGTGGTGTCGGCAGCCGAGGCAGACTACGAGCGTAACCTCGCCAACGCCATCGACCTGTTCCACCTGCTGGTGAGCGACCCGCACCACGGCGTCCACAACGCCGCGCTGTTCCAGGGCTGGGTGCGCAAGCACGCCGCGCTGGGGGCGAAGGCCGCTGCCGGCCTGCAGCCGATCTGGTCGCAGGCGCACTCCAAGCCCGTGCAGTTCGCCGACGCCAAGGCGCATTCGATCGAGCGGATCACCAAGATCCTCGGCGAACTCGGCCTGAACCTTCCCAAGGAGTGAGTGGACATGTCCGTCGCATCGAGAACTGCCGAGCACCAGAACATCTTCCACAAGATGAGCGACATCGTCTTCGACCAGACGATCTCGCATCAGTGCGGCGTCACCATGAACGACAGCGTCGAGGCTCGCGCCATCGCCGAGTTCATGGGAACGAAGCCGAACGTCACCATCACCTATCAGCCCGCACTCATCCGCATCGACGGCGAGGGCGAGCTCGTCTTCAAGATGGACGAGATCAGCGAGATCCTCGGCAAGGACATGACCGCCGAGACCTTCGAGGTGAATACGTCCACGCACTACGGGCGGATGGTCCGCGTCGACGACAACACGGTGACGTTGTTCGGCGACATGGATGCCATGCGCAAGTACATCGAGTAATCGCGCGCCGGTCGATGGTTCGGCACGGGACGGCGCGTCTTCGCGATCGGCTCCCGTGCCGACCTTTCGGGCGGACGGTGCAACGCCGCGTGCTGGGACACGGGCTGGGCAAACGGAAGCGGACCGCTTCGGGTCGCGCAACGGATCGGGGACTCCACATGTTCAAGACACCCTCGGGCGAAGAAATCTTCGTCGTCGACGGCCACACCCACTTCTGGGACGGCAGCCCGGAGAACCAGAGTAACATCCACGGCAAGCAGTTCATCGACTGCTTCTACGCCTACCACTCGGCCCTGAGTCCGAAGGACAATCTCTGGCCAAAGGCGAAATTCGAAAAATACAGTGCTGAAGACATGTACCACGACCTGTTTGTCGACGGCCCCGACGACGTGGCGATCGTGCAGTCGACATATCTCCTGGACTTCTACAAGAACGGCTTCAATACCATTGAGCGGAACGCCGAGATGGCGAAGCGGTACAAGAACCGCTTCATCCTGAACGGCTCGTTCGACCCGCGTGACGGCGAGAAGGCGATCGAATACATCCACTATCTGAAGGAGACTTTCGGCGTGAAGGGCGTCAAGCTCTACACGGCCGAGTGGAACGGCGCCTCGCGCGGCTGGAAGCTCACGGATCCGGCAGCCTATCGCTGCCTCGAACTCTGCCAGAGCCTCGGCATCACCAACATCCACGTCCACAAGGGGCCGACGATCGTCCCGCTCGACAAGGACGCGTTCGACGTCCACGACGTCGACCACGCCGCGACCGACTTCCAGGGGCTCAACTTCATCGTCGAGCACTGCGGGCTGCCGCGCCTCGACGACTTCTGCTGGATCGCCGTTCAGGAGACGAACGTCTATGGCGGTCTGGCGGTGGCGCTGCCGTTCATCCACAGCCGGCCCCGTTACTTCGCCGAAGTGATCAGCGAGCTCCTGTTCTGGGTCGGCGAGGACAAGATCCTGTTCGGGAGCGACTACGCCATCTGGACGCCGCGCTGGCTCGTGGAGAAGTTCTGGAACTTCGAGATCCCGGAGGACATCAAGGCCGAGCACGGCGTCGACCTGACACCGGACGCCAAGCGCAAGATCCTCGGCCTCAACGCAGCACGGCTCTACGGCATCGACATCGAGGCGCAGCGGGCGAAGCTGCGCAACGAGGCCGTTGCCGAGGCGGCGGAGTGACCGCGATGGGCACGGCAGCACCGCGCGCTTCCACGGTCGGGCCCTCCGGTGACGACCGCGAGCGGATCGACGAGGTGTGGGCGCGCCTCGCCCACGTCACCGATCCGGAGCTCGACGAGCCGATGACCGAGCTCGGCTTCATCGAGGGCGTCGAGCTCGACGCCGGCGGCGGGGTGGACGTAACCTTCCGCCTGCCGACCTACTGGTGCTCGCCGAACTTCGCCTACCTGATGGCCGACGACATCGGCCGGGCGGTTCGCGCCCTGCCGTGGGTGGTCGACGTCCGCCCGCAGCTCCAGGACCACATGAGTGCGGAGGAGGTGAACGAGGGCATTCGGCACGGCCTGCCGTTCGCCGAGGCGTTCAAGGCGTTCGAGGTGAAGGGGACGCTCGACGAGCTGCGGGAGAACTTCCGCCGCAAGGCGTTCCAGCGGCGACAGGAGGCGGTGCTCGTCGCTCTGCGTGCCGCCGGCTTCGATCCGGCCACGATTGTCGCGATGGATCTCGCCTGCTTCGACCGCACCATCATCCTCGACGACGAGGGCGCGCGGCAGAAGCCGCGCTATCGGGAGATCCTCGTCGAACGCGGCCTCGCGGCGGGCCCGCGCGACCTCGCCTTCGTCACGCTCGAGGGCCAGCCGATCGAGGCGGACGCGCTCGCGGCGCACGTGCGCGGGCTGCGCTCAGTCCGCATCAACATGGAAGCGAACGGAGCGATCTGCAGAGGCCTTCTGCAGGCGCGCTACCGGGAGTTCGATCCGGCGACCGACGAGCCGACGCTCGCCGACTTCATGCTCGACCGGGTGCCACCGCCCCGCCCGGTCGCCTGAGATCGCGGCCGCGACGGGAGCGGACGCGCCGAGCGAAGACAGGACGCGCCCGTCAAGAGGCGTGCCGGACACCAACGTGCCGAACACCAAGAGGCGGGAACCGCCAGGCCGAAACCGGGAGTGAGTGCCCACCATGGCAAAGCAGATCATCCACGATGCGGAAGCGAGGCGGGCACTTGCGCGCGGCGTCGGCAAGCTCGCTGCAGCGGTTGAAGCCACCCTGGGTCCGCGCGGCATGAACGCGATGGTCGACCGACCGATCGGCACGCCGATCGTGTCGCGCGACGGCGTCACCATCGCCA
This sequence comes from Pseudoxanthobacter sp. M-2, assembly GCF_046156265.1. Lineage (NCBI taxonomy): Bacteria > Pseudomonadati > Pseudomonadota > Alphaproteobacteria > Hyphomicrobiales > Segnochrobactraceae > Pseudoxanthobacter > Pseudoxanthobacter sp. M-2. The sequence goes on along the minus strand of NZ_JAWDIR010000043.1, from coordinate 43,160 downwards.
GCGAGATCGAGCTCTTCGATCGCTTCGAGAACATGGGCGCGCAGGTCGTCCGAGAGGTCTCGATGCAGACCAACGAGGTGGCCGGCGACGGCACCACCACCGCGATGGTGCTCGCCAACGGCCTGATCCAGAACGGCATCGCCGCGCTCGAGCGCGGCGTGAAGCCCGTCGACCTCTGCCGCGGCATCGACCAGGCCGTTGAGGTCGTCGTCGACGCCCTGAAGGCATCGGCGATACCGGCAAAGGACCGCCGCGCTCTGGAGGCTGTAGCGACAATCGCCGCCACCTGTCCCCGCCTCGGCGGCCTGGTCGCCCAGGCGCTGGAACAGGTGGGCGTCAACGGCATCGTCAGCTCCCAGTACGGTCTCACCATCGAGACGACCCTCGACGTCGTCGAGGGCATGTCGTTCGACCGCGGCTACATCTCCCATCACATGGTGACCGACGTCGAGAAGATGGAAGTCGTGCTCGACGAGCCGCTGATCCTGCTCACGGACCTGAAGATCCGCCAGCCGGAGGAGCTGGCGTCGATTCGCGCCGCAGTCGCGAAGACCGGGCGGCCGCTGGTCATCGTCGCCGAGGAAATCTCGCCGGAAGTGGTCGTGACGCTTCTCGGCGACGGCAACCGCGGCCGGGTGCTGGTGGTCCATCCGCCGGAATACGGCCATTGGCGCAAGGCGATGATGGACGACCTCGGCATCATCACCGGCGGCCGCGTGATCGCCCGCGATCTCGGCGGCCGGCTGGATGACGTCACCCTCGACGATCTCGGAAGCGCTCGCCAGGTTCGCACCAGCGCCCGCGAGACCGTCGTCATCCGCGGCGCCGGCGACCCGGTCGAGATCGCCGCGCGTCGCGCGCAGGTCGCCCGCCAGTATGACCTCGCCCCGCCGAACATCGAGCAGGACAAGCTGAAGGAGCGGCTGGCGAAGCTGTCCGGCGGCACCGCGGTGATCTACGCCGGCGGCGTCACGCCGGTCGAACAGAAACGCACCATCCAGTTGATCGACGACGCTCTGAACGCGACGCGGGCGGCGGCCGAAGAAGGCGTCGTCCCAGGCGGCGGCACGGCCCTCGCGCATTGCACCTCTGTCGTCAGGGCGAAGCTCGGAAACATCAACGGCGACATCGGCGAGGGCATTCGCCTGGTGCGCGAGACGCTGACGCGGCCGGCGGCCTTCATCGCTCGCAACGCCGGCTACGATCCCGACCGCATCGTCGGCGAGTTGCTCGAGGCCACCGCCGGCACCGGCTTCGACGCGGCGAAGGGCGAGATGACCGACATGGTTACGGCAGGCATCGTCGACCCGGTGCGGGTCACCTACACGGCGCTGCGCAACGCCGCCTCGGTCGCGACACTCGTTCTCACCACCAACACCCTGATCGCCGACATGCCCGTCGACTTCGATCCGACGGCTGGTCCGGCTCTCGGAGGCGGCGCCGAGAAGCTCGGGCGGGCGTAGTCGTCATGCTCCGCCAGTGACAAATCAGTGACCGTTGATCTCATTGTTGATACAGTTCCAGAAAAGTCGCTGACCGACAGATTTCCATAGCTGAAGTATGGCTGGGAACAAATCGTCGGAACAGTTGCGGGAGGGAAAACGTGGTTCACATCATCTCAAAGCGAGACGGACCCCGACGTGAAGACGTCGAGGCAAGACGATTGATCCAGCAGAACCGCGGGACGATCGAGAAGCTCGCGAACCATTTGAGCGCCGGGCGTTTCGGCGAGATGCGTCGGGCTGCGCAACAGCCCGCCGCACCGGATGTCTTCGAGAAGTCTTCGCAGTCCGGCTATACGCCGGGAAGCCAGGCGGTCGAATTGCGTCCCTACGTACGCATCAGCCCCAACAACCGCGTCGTCGTCGCCGATTTGGTGTCCGGCCGACAGCTGCACTATCTGGGCGAGCTTCGCGGACCACGCAGCGCCCGGCGGTTCAGGCTGGCGACCCGTGAGAACGGCTTCTACGTCCCGCTGGAAAGCGATCTCGTCGAGCGTCTCGCAGACCTCGATGGCCGCGACATGGCGGCAGACGATGCCGACGACCTGCTGAAGCGCGACATCGCGGATCGCCTCGACATCGACCACGACGACGACCGCTGACGCACGCACGCGAGCTTCCGAGTGACGGACGGTCGGGCGGACATCGCCCGTGACGGCCCCGACCCGCCGGCCATCGCCGGCACGCACGATCGGTAGGTTCCCAGATGCAGACGGATGCGCCGATGCCCAAGTCGTCCGATCCGTTCGATCCGCCGCCCGGCTTCCGCTCGCTGGCATCGGCCGAGGGCGATCGCGACGACCTCGACCGCTACGACGAGCGCGCCACCCGCATGGCGTGGGAGCGGTTCGTCACCTCCGGCGCCGCAGCCGCCTCGCCTTCGCGGGCGCTGGTGCGACGCGTCATCGAGCGGTCGTGGATGCGCAGCATCGAGGTGGGGGTCGACGCGCGTGGCCGCGGGAGTCCCGAGAGCGCGCCTCCCGACCTCCTGCACGAGTTGCGGCAGCGAAATCGCGGCCTTCTGTCGGCGACGCGCCCCACCTTCGAGCGCATCGGCGAGATTCTCGGCGAAACGGCGACGATGGTGGTGATCACCGACGACACCGGTGTGATCCTCGATGTCGGCGGCGACCGCGCCACCATAGATGCGGGCCACGACATCCGCCTCGAAGTCGGCGCGAGCTGGGGCGAATCCGTCACCGGCACCAACGGGATCGGAACCGCCCTCGTCACCGGCCAGCCCGTCTACGTGCATGCAGCCGAGCACTTCTGCGAAGGCGTGAAGGCGTGGACCTGTGTCGGCGCGCCGATCCGCAGCCCGATCGACGGCAGCATCGTCGGCATCATCGACTTCTCCGGCCCGGAGGACATCTTCCATCGCCACAACATCGCCCTCGGCATGGTGGCGGCCAACCACATCGAACTGGCGCTCGCCGAGCAGGCGCGCATCGAGCGGATGAGGCTCCTCGAGGCGTGTCTCTCGAAAGTGCGCAGCTTCTCCGGTGGCGACGGGCTCATCGTGCTCGACGGCTTCGGTCGCATCATCCATCTGAGCGACACGGCGCCGATGCGATGGCGATCGCTCGATCAGGCGACGGAGTTGCAGGTCGGCCGCCAGATCATCGATTTCGGTCCGGACGGCGTCCGGGGCGACCTCGCCGGTCACCTGCCGGAGGCGCTGCGCGGCCAGAGCCTCGAACCGCTCGTCGTCGACGGGACCGTCTCTGGCGCCGTTCTCGTGCTCGGGCCTCGGCCGCGCCCGGCCGTCTCGGCCAGCCGCAGCGCGCTCATGCCGGTGCCGGTCGCGGTGGATGCTCTGACGGCGGCGAAACTGGCCATCGTCGGACAGAGCGCGCCGCTGCTGGACGCGATCGATCGTGCCGAGCGGGCCGCGAACGGCAAGTGCGCGATCCTGCTCGAAGGAGAGACCGGGGTCGGCAAGGAATTGTTCGCCCGGCTCATCCACGCGGCCGGGATGCAGACCGGCAAGGAACCGTTCGTCGCCTTCAACTGCGGCGCTGTCTCCAAGGATTTGATCGGCGGCGAACTGTTCGGCCACGCCGCCGGCGCCTTCACGGGGGCCACACGCGATGGCCGCCAGGGCCGCTTCGAGACTGCCCAGGGCGGCGTGCTCAGCCTCGACGAGATCGGCGAGATGCCGCTCGACCTGCAGCCCTACCTGCTGCGCGTGCTGGAAGAGCGGATGGTCTACCGTCTCGGCGACAGCAAGCCGAGGCCGGTCGACGTTCATCTCATCGCCTCGACCAACCGCAACCTGCGCAAGGACGTCGCCGAGGGACGCTTCCGCAAGGATCTCTATTTCCGGATCGGCGCCGTCAGGATCACCATTCCACCCTTACGCGACCGGCAAGGCGACGTGGAGCTGCTCGTCTATCACTTCAACCGCCAGATATCCGAAACATACGGCATGGAACCGCTGCGCTTCCGCGACAGCGTCATCGATCTTCTTCAGACTTACGACTGGCCGGGCAATGTGCGCGAGCTGCGCAATCTGATCGAGAACCTGGCGTTGATGTCGACGAGCCGGGTCGTCGGTGTCGAGGATTTCCCGGAAGATTTCGTCGAGGACCTCAAGCCGCGCCGGGATGCGGCACATCCCGAGCCCGAGCGCGCCGCCCTCGGCAAGTCGGTGCAATTCGGCGCCTCGACCGGTCCCGACGAAATCTCGCGTCTGGACGAGACCGAGCGCCGCGTCATCCAGCAGGCGGTCGCGGCATCCGGCGGCAACATGTCCGTCGCCGCCGAGAGGCTCGGCGTTTCGCGGAGCACGCTCTACCGAAAGCTGCAGCACTACAAGGCGGAAGACTGAGCGGGCCCACTCCGGGTCGGGAAGGAAGAGGAACGCGCCGTGGCGAATTTCGCGCCTGAAGGTCGGGGCGTCGGTGGAGCACCATCCAGCGCGACGACTGTCGCCTCGGCGATGCTCGAGCACGCCGACCGCGACATCGCGTTCGTCATGCGCTTCGTCGGCGAAAGCCAATACTTGCTGAACCGGCATTTCCAGCAGGTGATCGAAGCCGAGCTTGGCCGGCGGACCGTCGTCTACGGGGACCACCCCTTTCTGCGCATCTTCGTCGAGACGCACGCGCGCGAGCTGACCGACTTCGTGCTGAGCAACGTCGCCCTGAAGCACCAGTTCGGATTGCAGGCGTTCGAGCGGCTGGCGGGCGATCCAATGCGGCTGCTGCGCGCCGACGTCTGGGACACGCTGCGCTCGACGATCGAGAGCGCGGAGGCGCACTTCGTCTCCAACCTCGGCGGGCTCGGCGAGATCCTGGCCGAAGTGGCGATAGCGCGGGCTTCACCGTCGGAGGGGTTCCGCGATGGCTGAGACCACGAGCAATCGGCAGGGAGCTCTCCGGTGACGAACGCCTCCCCCGCCATCCACGAGCTGTTCATGCTGCGCATGCAGATCGTCCAGGAGATCTCCCGCCTGAATTCGCGGCATCTCTACGACCGGCAGGTGTTCGGTGGCTGCGAAATGGAGGTGTTGCGCTGCGAGCGCGACGCGTCGCCGGACGGGTCGTTCGCCGCCGAGGCGCTCGCCACCGCGCGCGAGCGCTTCGAGACGGCACGTCTGGCGCTGCGGGTCTGCGACGAGGAACTGGCGGACTGGCACGCACGCCTGGACGAACTGGATAGCAGGATCGCCGGAAGCTGAGGCCGGCGCTCGGGCGCGGTGTCGCCAGGCAGGTCTCCGTGGGAGAGGATTGAGGATCATGGCCGTCGCAGAAGCGCAAGCGCCGTCGCTGTTCGGGCTGATCGGCCGGCAATGGGCCGCGGGCGCCGCGGTCGAGAGGTGTGCCTACGACGCCTCCGGCGCCGCGGCCGCCTTCGCGCTCGCCAACGGTTCGGTCGCCCTCGCGCCGATCGCGGACGCGGAATCGACGGTGAGCCGGTTCCGCGTCTCGGTCGAGAGTGGTCGAGCGACGATCAGCCCGCGGGCCAAGCCCGTGCCGCCGATGGTGCAGGTCCCGATCGGCGACGCCCCCGTGCGGATCGCGGCCTTCGGTGCGAGCGGCTTCGTCGCCGGCAGCGCCTGTGGGCGGCTCGTGCGCATCACGCCGACCGGCTTCCTCCTGCCGATGGCGGCCGATGGCGACGGACCCGTCGAAGCTATCGCCGCTCTGGCGGACGGCGGCGTCCTCGTCGCCTCTGGTGGCGCCGTCGCCCACCATGCGGCTGACGGCGCGCCGGCGCAGCACCTCTTCGAGACGGGGGCCGCGACCACTGCCCTCGCCGTTGCACGCGACGGCCGCCAGATCGCCGGCGCGACCGCCACCCGCCTGACGGTGCGGGACACCGACGCACCCGGCGCAGCAGTGCTCACGATCGAGCTCGCCGGCATCAACCGACTCGCCTGGAGCCCAGACGGCGCACACGTCGCCGCCGCACTGTCATCGGGCGGCATCGCGCTCGTCGACAGCGAGACGGGTGCCGTGGTTCGCCATGCGGACTATCCGGCGCCGGTGGGTTCGCTCTCGTGGAGCCGCGACGGCCGCCGGCTCGTGACCTCCGGTGCCTTTCGCGTCGTCGCCTGGCCGGTGGGGGATGGGCACGACGCGGACGGCGGCCGGCGCAGCGTCGAGACCGGCCGTCCGAGCCTCGTTGCCGTGTCCGCCGTCGACGTCCGGGGCGACCGGCCGCTCGTCGCCGCCGGCTACGAGAACGGCATGGTGCTGGTGAGCGAGATCGGTCGCCGTGACGAGCTGCTGGTGAAGGCCTCCGGCGACGGTGCCGTCCAGGATCTGCGCTGGTCGCGCGACGGCCGCCACCTTGCCTTCGGCACCAGTGCCGGCACTGCCGCGCTCGTCGAGTTTCCGCCGCACCTGTTCAAGTAGCCGGGCCCCCTGCCCCGCGCCGGCTCCGGCAGGCTCGTCCGATCGATCCGTCAAAGTCACGACAGGAGTTCCCATGGAAGCCAAGCTCACCCCCGAAGAAGAGAGCAAGGATCGCTTCTTCCAGGAGATCGCTGCCCTGTCGGCGCGCATGGTGCAGGCGCACGGCAAGGACTTCTCGATGGGCGCGCTCGTGCTGGCGGCGCGCTTCATCGCCGAGAACAAGCCGTTCGCTGCGGCGGCCAAGGTCGACCACTGAACGATCCGTAGCGCCACCCTCCGGTGGCGAATGCGGTGTTGACGCGACCGGCGCTCATCCGCGCCGGCCGCGAAGGCGGACGTGTGTGAATTGCAACGGTGCGCTCCGGGACGACGCGAAAGACGTCCGGCGACAACGAGGGAGAGACGTATGAAGGCCCAGGTGCTGCGGCGCTACGACGAGAGCCTGACCGGAAGCGGATGGGTGAGCGAAGAAGAGGTGCCCGATCCCAGGATCACGAAGTCGACCGACGTCATCGTCCGCATCGGCGGCGCCGGGGTCTGCCGGACAGACCTGCACATCATTGAGGGGGTGTGGAAGCCGCACATCGACCCGACCGGTGACAAGCTGCTGCCGCTCATCATGGGTCACGAGAATGCCGGCTGGGTGGAGGAGGTCGGCAAGGAGGTCGAGGGCATCAAGGTCGGCGATCCGGTCATCGTCCACCCGAAGATCACCGGCGGCACCTGCCTCGCCTGCCGGCGCGGCTTCGACATGCACGGTCCGGGCAAGTTTCCCGGTCTCGACTGCAACGGCGGCTATGCCGAGTTCCTCTGCACCTCGGAGCGCAACATCGTGGCGCTGCCGCGCACGCTGGCACCGAAGGACGTCGCCCCTTACGCCGACGCCGGCCTCACCGCCTACCGGGCCGTCAAGAAGGCGACACGCCACCTCCTGCCGGGCGAGAGCTGCGTGGTGATCGGCGCCGGTGGTCTCGGCCACATCGGCATCCAGTGCCTGAAGGCGATGTGCGCCGCCGACATCATAGTCGTCGACAAGTCCGACGCCTCGCTGGCGCTCGCCAAGAAGAGCGGCGCGGACCACCTCGTCAAGGCCGATGGCGACGAGGTCGAGGCCGTGCTCGCGCTCACCGGCGGCGCCGGCGCCGAAGCGGTGATCGACTTCGTCGGCGAGAAGGGCACCACCGGAAAGGGCCTCGCCATGACGCGCGGCATGGGCAGCTACTACGTCGTCGGCTACGGCGAAGACATCCGCGTGCCAACCGTCGACCTCGTCATCACCGAGAAGAACATCATCGGCAATCTGGTCGGCACCTGGGCGGAGCTCAACGAGTTGATGGCGCTCGCCGACCGCGGCCTGGTCGATCTCGCCGTCGTCGAGTACCCGCTCGCCAAGGCCGACCAGGCGCTGCACGACCTCCACCACGGCAAGATCCACGGCAGAGCCGTGCTGATCCCGTAGGGTCCCTGAGGCGACCGACGGCCCCGCGCAGCCCCTCCCGCCGCTATCCGCGCCAGTAGGCGCGCGACCAGCGGCGGGCGGTGGAGGAGGTGCGCCACGGCGTCAGAAGGCGCTCGGTCAGCACGACGAGCAGGAAGGCGACGACGCCGAGGGCCGCGAGGAAGGCGATGGCCGCGAAGGTGCCGGAGGTGTTGAGGCGCGAGTTCGCCTGCAGCAGGTAGGCGCCGATGCCGCCACTGGTCGAGGCCGTCCACTCGGCGATCACCGCGCCGGTGACGCTGAACGTCGCCGACAGCTTGAGCGCCGAGAACAGCGGCGAGTAGGTCGCCGGCAGCTTGACGTGTCGGAACACCTGCAGCTTCGAGGCGCCCATGGCGCGGACGAGCTTCAGGAGGTCGGCGTCCACCGAGGCGAGACCGTCGAGGACGTTGACGACGACGGGAAAGAACACCACCAGCGCGACGATGACGAGCTTCGGCGCCAGCCCGAAGCCGAGCCAGATCGTCAGGGCGGCGGCGATCGCAACGATCGGGATCGCCTGGCTGACGATCAGGATCGGATAGAGGATGCCGCGCACCGGCTGCGCCGCGTCCATCAGCACGGCGAAGACGAAGCCCGCGCCCGCCCCGAGCACGAACCCGAGCAGGAACTCGATGAAGGTGACGCCGAATCCCTTCATCAGCGCCGGCCAGTCGTCGGCGATGTGGAGCGCGACGTCGTGCGGCGCTGGGAGCACGTAGCGCGGGATCTGGTAGTAGGCGACGGCGAGGTGCCAGACCACGATCACCAGCAGTAGCGCCAGCAGCGGATAGACGACCTTGAGGACGAGTGCGCCGCGGCCGTTCATGCGCCGGTCTCCTGCGGCACGCCTTCGATCGTCGGCGGCGCCTCGTAGATGATGTCGAGGATCTCGCGCTTGATCGCCGCGAACTCCGGCGTCGTCAGGCACGACACCGGCCGCGGTCGCGGGATCGGCACCTCGAGGATCCGCCGGATGCGGCCCGGCCGCGGCGACATCACCACCACCCGGTCCGACAGGAACACCGACTCGTCGATGTCGTGGGTGACGAAGACGATGGTGCGCCCTTCCCGCTCCCAGACGCTGAGCAGCCACTGCTGCATGGCAAAGCGCGTCTGCGAATCGAGCGCGCCGAACGGCTCGTCGAGCAGAAGCACGTCGCGGTGCATGGCGAGCGTGCGCATCAGGGCGACGCGCTGGCGCATGCCGCCCGACAGCGCCGCCGGATAGTGGTTGACGAAATCGCCGAGGCCGTAGCGGCGGGCGAGCGCCACACCCTCCTCGCGCTCCTTGCGGCTCGCCCCGCCCTTTAGCGTGGCGCCGAGCACGATGTTCTCGAGCACCGTGCGCCAGGGCAGCAAGAGGTCCTTCTGCAGCATGTAGCCGACCTCGCCAGCCCGGCCGGTGACGTCCCGGCCGTCGACGGAGACGCGACCGCCGGTCGGCGACAGCACGCCGGCGATGATGTTGAACATCGTGCTCTTGCCGCAGCCCGACGGGCCGACGACCGAGACGAACTCGCCCGGCGCAATGGTGAGATCCGTCGGCGCCAGCGCGACGGTCTCGCCGAAGCGGTGGGAGACGCCGGAGAGCGCGAGCTTGGCGGGTGCGGTGGTCACGGCAGCGGCCGGCTCAGAGGACGGTGCAGGCGTCACGGCCGAACCAGACGAGGTCTTCCACCTTCACGGCGACGTCGCCGCGCGCCGCGAAAGGCTCGATCGCCCAGGCGCCCCACATCGGCGTGGCGTTGCCGGCGTCGATGAAGTTGTGGAGGTAAGCCGCTCCGGCCGTTAAGGAATGCCCGATATTGCCGAGCAGGTCGAGGAGCTCGAAGCCCTCGGCGATCAGACGCCGCTGCGATTCTCCGAACAGCTCCTGCGCCGGCATTCCCGGCCGGCAGAGCGCGAGGGTATCGCGGTGGATGCGCTCGAGGTCGGCCAGCGCCTCGGTCGCCTCCGGCCAGTCGCCGATGACGCGGCAGCGGGTGCAGTCGCCCCACGAGCCGTCGGCGGTGATCGGGTGGACGTCGATCATCGCGACATCGCGCTCGGCGGCGGCGAGCGTCGTCGGCGGGTTGGTCGGGAAGCAGACGCGGGTGTTGGCGCCGACGCCGACATTGGTGATCGTCCAGACGTGCGCGACGCCGGCGCCCGCCAGGTACGCCGAGACGGCGCGCTCGATGTCCTGCTCGGTGGCCCCGGCGACCGCGGCCGCGACACCGGCAGCGGCCGCGCCCTTTGCAATCTTCTGCGCCGCCACCAGGCCGGGTGGCGGGGCGAAGGCGACGTCCGGCCCGGGACGATAGTCCCAGGCCGGCGCGATGCGTGTCACGGAGTGCTGAGCCGTCATCGGCCCGTCACTGCGCGAGGTAGGCGTTGGTGAAGTAGCTGTCGGGCGCCTCGACGGAGTTCACCACATTGAACTTGACGAGCGCGTCCAGGAGCTCCGCCCACGGGGCCGGGTCGTTGACCATCAGGTCGTCGGACATCGCGCCGAACAGCGGGATGGTGTCCTTCCACTGCTGGGTGATGAACTTCTCGTCGTAGGCCTTGGCATAGAGCTCCTGGAAGGCGGCGATGCCCTCGTCCGGGTGCTCGGTGGCGTAGCCGATGCTCTTGCGCGTCGCGCGCAGGAAGGCCTTGGCGAGGTCGGGATTGGCCTTCAGCCATTCCTCGTTGCCGGCGAGCATGAAGATCGGCGTGTTCGGCACGCCGTGTTCGATCGCCGGCAGGAACTCCGGCGTCTGGCCGCCGGTGGTCGCCATGCCGGTGCCCTCGGCGTTGGTGATGCCGGTGATGGCGTCGACGCGCTCCTGCAGCAGAAGCGGCACGGTGTCGTCGGCGGCGGCAACCATCTCGACGTCATCGAGCGTCAGCTGCGCGTCGGCGAGCATCATCTCGAGCTGCGCCTTCGTCCACGCGTCGTTGTAGATGCCGATGCGCTTGCCCTTCAGCTCCGCCACCGTCAGCGGCTTGCCCTCGGCCGACAGGATGCCCCAGTTGTTGGCGCGGCCGTAGCGGGCGATGGCCACCACCGGCGCCTGCTCGCCGCGGGCGAAGATCACGTCCATCACCGTCGTGAAGGCGACGTCGGCGCGGCCGGTGCCGAGGAACTTCATGGTGTCGGCCACCGTCGGCGGTACGACGATCTCGATCTCGATACCCTCCTCCGCATAGAAGCCCTTCTTCGAGCCGAGGATCCAGGGGATCCAGAAGCCATCCGGAACCGGCCATTCCTGCACGAAGGTGATCTTTTTCAGCTCCGCCGCCGCCGCGGGTGCGGGCAGCATCGGGGCGATCAGGCAGGTCGCGGCGGCGAGGCCTGCGAGAAGGGTGCGGCGCGTCAGGTCGAGCATCGGGTTCCGTCCTCTGGTTCTGCGTGTCGGGGCGTGTGGTCGAGTGGGGATGCGGTGCGGCGCCCGCCGTCAGCCGGCGGAGGCGTTCGCCTCGGCAGGCCCCCCGTGCGGTCGCACGCCACGCCGCGATGGCCAGCACTTTTCAAGAGACTTGAATGGATGTCAATGTTATTGAAGAGTCCTGTCGACACCGGTGCGGATCGCCGCCCGGGCGTGGGCCGAGGAGCGCGATGGCCGTCGTGAAGCAGCCGAAGACGAGCGAGGACGCGGCCGCCGCGGCAGCGAGCCGTCTCGGCACGCGGCTGAAGCTCGCCCGGCAGACGCGCGGACTGACGCTGAAGGCGCTCGCCGATCACGCCGCCTGCTCGGAAAGCCTCTTGTCGAAGATCGAGAACGGCAAGGCCTCCCCGTCCCTGCCGATGCTGCACCGCCTCGTCGAGGTGCTGCAGACCAACATCGGCTGGATGTTCGAGGAGGTCGACGGCGAGGAGGGCATCATCTTCCGCCAGGGAGCCCGGCCGCTGATCGCCCTCGATTCGCTCCGCCGCGGCGACCGCATCACGCTGGAGCGGGTGATCCCCTACTCCGCCGGCCATCTCCTGCAGTGCAACATCCACCACATCGACAAGGGCGGCGAGAGCGCCGGCCCGATCCGCCACGTCGGCGAGGAGGTCGGCTACGTCATCGCGGGCGAGGTCGATCTGACGGTCGGCGAGCGCACCTTCCGGCTCGGCGCCGGCGACGCCTTCGTCTTCGATTCCGACATCCCGCACCACTACCGCAATCCCGGCAGCGAGCGCGCCAGCATCTTCTGGGTGAACACGCCGCCGACATTCTGATCACTCGGTGCGTGCCCGCCGGGTCGCGCGGAAGGGAGAGGCCGTGACTGACGCAGAGCGCAAGCCCGAGGCGGCCGTGACGGTCGCGAGCATCCAGATGGAGCCGCGCATCGGCGAGGTCGAGCGCAACCTCGCCCGCTCGATCGCCCTCATCGAGGAGGCCGCCGGCCGGGGCGCCGAGCTCGTCGTGCTGCCGGAGCTCTGCAACACCGGCTACGTCTTCGAGAGCCGCCAGGAGGCGCGGTCCCTCGCCGAGGAGATCCCCGATGGCCCGTCGACGCGCCGCTGGCTCGAGGCAGCCGCCCGCCTCGGCGTCCACATCGTCGCCGGCATCACCGAGCGTGACGGCGATCGCCTCTACAACTCCGCCGTCATCCTCGGGCCGCAGGGCTTCATCGGGCGCTTCCGCAAGGTGCACCTGTGGGCCGACGAGGCGCTCTACTTCACCCCCGGCGACCTCGGCTTCCCCGTCTTCGACACGCCGCTCGGCCGGCTCGGCTGCCACATCTGCTACGACTGCTGGTTCCCCGAGAGCTTCCGCCTCGCCGCCCTGCAGGGCGCGGAGGTCGTCTGCGTGCCGACCAACTGGGTGCCGATCCCCGGCCAGGACCCGAGCCGCGAGGCGATGGCGAACATCGTCGTGATGGGCGCCGCCCACTGCAACTCGGTCTTCGTCGTCTGCGCCGACCGCGTCGGCACCGAGCGCGGCCAGCCCTTCATCGGCCAGAGCCTGATCGTCTCGCAGACCGGCTGGCCCGTCGCTGGCCCCGCGAGCTACGACCGCGAGGAGGTTCTGGTGGCGACGCTCAATCTCGCCGACGCCCGCCGCAAGCGGAACTGGAACGACTTCAACCAGCCTTTGCGAGACCGCCGCGACGACGTCTACGGCACCATGCTCGGCAGCACCGCCAAGCCCGGCTGGCGCTGAGGCGGCGGGCGGACGCCTCCCCCCCTGTCCGCCCGCCGCAGCGCCGCCCTGCCCGATTTCCCGCCGCCGTGGTGGTGATAGGGTGCCGCCGGGACGATCCCGGAGGAATCACGATGGACCTGAAACGAAACGGCTCGCGGCCCTCGGCCCGGGCATCGAACGAGTACTTCACCGGCACGGTGTGGCGCGACAACCCCTTCGACGCCCCCGATCCCGCCCGCGTCTCCGGCTCGACCGTCACCTTCGAGCCCGGCGCCCGCACCCACTGGCACACGCATCCGCTCGGCCAGACCCTCGTCGTCACCGCCGGCCTCGGCTGGGCGCAGCGGGAGGGCGGCGAGCGGATGGAGATCCGGCCGGGCGACGTCGTCTGGTTCGCCCCCGGCGAGCGCCACTGGCACGGCGGTACCGCCACCACCAGCGTCACCCACGTCGCCATCGCCGAGCGCCTCGACGGCCGCCACATCGACTGGGCCGAGCCGGTGGCGGAGAAGGACTACCTCGGCGGCTGACCGCCGCCAGCCCCTCGGGCCGGAACCCGGACCGGCCTGAGGGGTTGTCCCCCGCGCTCGGCCGCTGGCCACGCGCTCTCGTCTGCCCGTTCGCGGCGCGGCCCACGCCACCGCGACCAACGGCTTAGTCCCGTCTCTGGAACTCCGCCCGCTCTCGAACATTGAGAGCGAGGCGCGGGCCTCCTGCCCGCTGTGGTGGCGCGGGAGCCGAGGGGACAATGCGAAGGCGCGATTTCATCGGGCTCGTGGGCGGCATGGCCGTTGCGGGGCTGCCGGCCTGGGCGCTGACGAGGGGCGCGGCGACGGCCCAGGACGACAGCATCCCGTTCGACGCTGCGAGCGTCCGCACGCTGGCGCGCGAGCTGGCGGGGAAGGACTACGTCGTCCCCGACCGAAGCCTGCCGCCGCAGCTCGACAAGCTCTCCTACGACGACTACCGCAACATCCGCTTCAACCGGGACCGTGCGCTCTGGCACGGCACCGGCTCGCGCTTCGAGATGCAGCTGTTCTCGCGCGGCTTCCTGTTCCGCGACCGGGTCGACGTCTACATCGTCAGCAACGGCCGCTCCCGGGCCCTCGCCTACGATCCGGAGATGTTCCGCTACGAGAACGGCGTCGCCGCGCCCGATCCGCGCCTCGACCTCGCCTTCTCCGGCCTGCGGCTGCATGGGCCGATGAACCGGGCCGACACGTTCGACGAGATCGCCGCCTTCCAGGGCGCGAGCTATTTCCGCGGCATCGGCCGCGACCAGATCTACGGCACCTCGGCCCGCGGCCTGGCGATCGACACCGCCGCTCCGGGCGGCGAGGAGTTTCCGCTCTTCAAGGCATTCTGGGTGGAGGAGCCGCGCGAGGGGGCGGAGACGATCGTCGTACACGCGCTCTTGGACAGCCCGAGTTGCACCGGCGCCTACCGCTTCACCATCCGCCCCGGTGAGAGCACCAACATGGCGGTGGAGATGACGCTCTACCCGCGCCGCGACATCGAGAAGCCGGGCCTCGCCCCCCTCACCAGCATGTTCATGTTCGGGCCGAACGACCGTGACGGCATCGACGACTACCGGCCCGCCGCCGGTGACGCCGACGGCCTCGCTATCGCCACCGCGCGCGACGAGATCATTTGGCGCCCCCTCGTCAATCCGCGGGAACTGCAGATCAGCGTCTTCAGCGACGCCGGTCCCCGCGGCTTCGGGCTGATGCAGCGGCGACGGTCCTTCTTCGACTACCAGGACCTGGAGGCCCGCTACGAGCGCCGCCCGAGCGTCTGGGTGGAACCGATCGGCGACTGGGGGCCGGGCGCCGTCCATCTCGTCGAGATTCCGACGACGGAGGAGATCCACGACAACATCGTCGCCTTCTGGCGCCCGCGCGAGACGCTTTCTCGGGGTGGCGAATACTCCTACACCTACCGCCTCCACTGGGGCTGGGACCGGCCCGGCGACAAGCCGGCGATCGTCGTCGGACAGACGCGGGTCGGCAACCGCCAGGGCACCCGCCACTTCGTCCTCGATCTCATCGGCGAAGGCGCGCGGCCGGATGCGCTGGAGGGCCTGACGGCCGACGTCAGCGCCAGCGCCGGCGAGATACGCAACCTCGTACTCTATCCCAATCCCGAGATCGGCGGGCTCCGGCTCGCCTTCGACCTGGCGGTCGATGGGGTGGCCCTCTCGGAGCTGCGCGCCACGGTGATGCGCGGCGACCGCCGAGTGTCCGAAGTCTGGCTTTACCGATGGACGCCGTAGCGCTCCACCGGCTCGAGCCGAGCCCCTCTGATCCGGCGCCGTCGCTGCCGCCGGAGGCGCCTCTGGTCATGCCGGTGCAGTCGCTGGCGAGCGCACCGGGTGGCACCGGCCGGCCCCAGACCTCGCCCCTCAGCATGCCGGTGCGGCGGGCGCTCCTGCTCGTCACCGCCATCGGCCTGACCGCGGCCTTCGCCTACGAGATGTACCGGGTGCTCGACGTCGGCGGGCTGACCGGCCTCGAGATCACGGTCCTCGTCCTGTTCGTGGCTCTTTCCGGCTGGATCGCCTTCTCGTTCACCAGCGCGCTCGCCGGCATTCCAGGGCTGCTGCGGCACGGGCGCGGCGTGACGCTCGGCATCGACCCGCGCGGCCCATTGCCCGATGTTTCGATCCGGACGGCGCTGCTGCTGCCGACCTACAACGAAGACCCCCGACGCGTCTTCGCCGGCCTTGCCGCGACCCTGCGCTCCCTCGAGGTGACAGGACGCGGAGGCCGGTTCGACGCCTTCATCCTCAGTGACACCACCAACGCCGACGTCTGGATCGCGGAGGCGGATGCATACCGGCAGCTGCTGCGGGAAGCAGGCTTCAGTGGCGGGCTCTACTATCGGCGACGCCTGCACAACATCGACCGCAAGGCCGGCAACATCGCCGAATGGGTCTGCCGCTTCGGCGGCGCCTACGAGGCGATGATCGTGCTCGATGCCGACAGCGTGATGCGCGGCGAGGCGATGGTGCGGATGGCTGCGGCGATGGAGGCGCACTCCCGCGTCGGGCTGATCCAGACGTTGCCGGCGATCGTGCGCGGTCGCACGCTGTTCGCCCGCACCCAGCAGTTCGCCGCCGCTCTCTACGGGCCGCTGCTCGCCCACGGGCTCGCCGCCTGGCACGGCAGCGAGAGCAACTACTGGGGCCACAACGCCATCATCCGCACCCGCGCCTTCGCCGACGCGGCGGGCCTCCCTCACCTGCCCGGCCCCCCGCCCTTCGGCGGTCACATCCTCAGCCACGACTTCATCGAGGCGGCGCTGTTGCGGCGAGCCGGCTGGGCCGTCCATCTCGTGCCCTCGCTCGCCGGCAGCTACGAGGAGGGTCCGTCCTCGGCCGCGGACCTCGTGGTGCGGGACCGGCGCTGGTGTCAGGGCAACCTCCAGCACGCCGGTGTCCTGCCGGCGCGAGGCCTGCACTGGGTGAGCCGCCTGCACCTCCTCATCGGCATCGGCAGCTACATCACCGCACCCCTGTGGCTGATGATGCTCGTCGCCGGCCTGCTGGTGGCGCTGCAGGCGCGCTTTGTGCCGCCGGACTATTTCCCCGGCGGCTTCTCGCTGTTCCCCGACTGGCCAGCGCAGGACCCGATCCGCGCCGCCTGGGTGTTCATCGCCACGATGGGGGCGCTGCTCGCACCGAAGCTCATCGCGCTCGCGGCCCTCCTCTTCGATACCAACCGGCGCCGGGGCTTCGGGGGGCTCTTCGCGGCGACCGGCGGGGTGCTGCTCGAGACGCTGATCACCGGCCTGATGGCGCCGGTGATGATGGTGCTGCAGACGGCGTGCGTCGCCGACGTGCTACGCGGCCGC
Organism: Pseudoxanthobacter sp. M-2; assembly: GCF_046156265.1. Classification (NCBI taxonomy): domain Bacteria; kingdom Pseudomonadati; phylum Pseudomonadota; class Alphaproteobacteria; order Hyphomicrobiales; family Segnochrobactraceae; genus Pseudoxanthobacter; species Pseudoxanthobacter sp. M-2. The sequence continues at coordinate 26,362 of NZ_JAWDIR010000043.1, read as the reverse complement.
GACGGCGGCTGGAGCGCCCAGCGTCGCGACGACGGTCGCGTTCCCTTCGGGGAGTTCGTTCGCCTCTACGGGCCGGCGACGCTGCTGGGCCTCATTCTCGGAGCTGCCGCCTGGGCGATCTCGCTGCCGCTGCTTCTGTGGATGAGCCCGGTGGTCGCCGGGCTGCTGCTCGCCATCCCGCTCGCCATGGTGACGTCGTCGCGCGCCGCCGGCGTCGGCCTCGGACGCATCGGGCTGCTCGCGACGCCGGAAGAGCGGGCTCCGCCGGAGGAGCTCGCTAGCCTCGCCACCCTGCTCGCGGCCCCGGCGAGCGCACCGGACCTCGAGGCCGTTCAGGCGCTGGCGGCGGATGACGACCTTCTGGCGCTGCACCGCGCCATGCTCCCCGAGGGCGGACGCCGCAGGCGCGGCGACGTCGCACCCGAGCGGCTCGTCGCCCGCGCCAAGGTCGACGATGCCGCCACCCTGGCCGAGGCCCTCGACACCCTCAGCCCGCGCGAGAAGGCCGCCGCCCTCGCTGATCGCGAGGCGCTCGACCGGCTGATCGCGCTCGCCGCGCAGGACGCGGCCACCGCTCACCACCAGGAGCCGGCGCTCTTCCGCTGACGGGCGATGTCCGAGACGCCGGACTGGCGCATCTAATCGCAGACCCTGCACTGAAGACTAACGGCCCCGTGCGGGTGTCCGCCGGCAGCGAGCACAATCACCCGCCCCCTTATCGCGACCGCACCCCTCGAGCTCCCGCTTGCATGGGATCGCGCGTCATGTATTGTTATGATCAATAACAGTTATGGGAGGCCGGATGCGACGGTCCACATCCTCGGCGGTGACGAGACGGTCCGCGGCAGGCGCCCGGACGTCGCCCTCTCGCTCCGCCCTGCCCTCGCATTGTCCCATACCTTCTCGCTTCCGGAAGACGGACCGGATGGGCGACGGTTGCTGACGATGGCAGACCCCGACCGCCCCCTCGCCATCACCGTCGACGGCCCCATCGCCACCCTGACGATGAGCCGTCCGGAGAAGCGCAACGCCATGTGCGACGCGCTGCTCGCCACCATCGACGGCTTCTATTCCCGCCCCCCCGAAGGCGTCCGCGTCGTCGTGCTGACCGGCAGCGGCGGCCATTTCTGCTCGGGCCTCGACCTGTCGGAGCACGTCGCCCGCGACGCCGAGACGACGATGCGCCATTCCCGCAACTGGCATCGCGTCATGGAGACGGTGCAGTTCGGCGGCCTCGTCACCGTCTCGGCGATGGAAGGCGCGGTGATCGGCGGTGGCCTCGAACTCGCGGCGGCGACGCACGTGCGCATCGCCGAGCCGTCGGTGATCTTCCAGCTGCCCGAAGGCCGGCGCGGCATCTTCGTCGGCGGCGGCGCCTCGGTCCGCATCGGCCGCATCCTCGGCGCCGACCGGATGATCGAGATGATGCTGACCGGCCGGAAATACGGCGCCGACGAGGGCCTGCGTCTCGGCCTCGCCCACTATTCCGTCGGCGCCGGCGAGGCGATGCCGCTCGCCCGCGAGCTGGCGGCCAAGATCGCCGGCAACGCGCCGCTGTCGAACTACATCATGGTGCAGGCGCTCTCGCGCATCTCGGACATGGCCACCGCCGACGGCCTGTTCACCGAGAGCCTGTGCGCCGCCATCACCCAGACGAGCCCCGACGCCGTCGAGGGCCTGCGGGCGTTCCTGGAGAAGCGCGCGCCGACCTTCCGCTGAGCCGGGAGGCTTCAGCGACACCAACCACAAGAACCGTGAACAATGGGAGGGGGCCGTGCACCGTCGCGGCGGATTGAACGAGGCAAGGTTTCGCCCTCAGCAGGTGAACGTCGAACGTCGCCCGGACGGCACGCTGATCCTGCGCGCGCCACATGAGATCGGCGCGGTCGCCGGAAGCGTCGGCGCCTGGCTCGATCACTGGGCGGCGGCCGCGCCGGACCGCGTCGCCGTCGCCGAGCGCTCCGGCGCCGGCTGGCGCACCGTCACCTATGCCGAGTTGCTGCAGGAGGTGCGTGCGGTCGGCGCCGCCCTCCTCGGCCGCGGTCTTGGCGCCGGCGGTCGCATCGCCTTCCTCTCCGGCAACGGCGTCGACCACCTGATCCTGTCGCTCGCCGCGCAGTATGTCGGCGCCGTCGCCGTGCCGATCGCCGAACAGTACGGCCGCATGCCCGAGGCCGCCGATCGCCTCGCCGGCGTCCTCGCCAAGGTGCGCCCGCAGATGGCCTTCGTCGGGAAGGCCGCACCCTTCGCCCAGGCGCTGGCGACGCCGGAACTCGCCGGCGTCGAGATCGTCGCCGTCGACGGCGACGGCGCCGGCCGGCCGGTGACGGCTTTCGACAGGCTGCTCGCCGGCGACGCGGCCGCCGATGTCGACGCCGCCCACGCTGCCGTCGGGCACGACACGGTGGCGAAGATCCTCTTCACCTCCGGCTCGTCCTCCGCCCCGAAGGGCGTCGTCACCACCCATGGCATGATGTGCGTCAACCAGGCGCAGATCGCCGCCGCCTGGCCCTTCCTCGCCGACCGGCCGCCGCGCCTGCTCGACTGGCTGCCGTGGAACCACGTCTTCGGCGGCAGCAAGAACGTCAACCTCGTTCTCTCGCACGGCGGCAGCCTCTACATCGACGACGGCAAGCCGACACCCGCCGGCTTCGCGCGAACCTGCGAGAACATCCTCGCCCACGCCGGCACCCTCTCGTTCAACGTGCCCGTCGCCTATGCGCTGCTGGTGGCAGCGGCGGAGAAGGACAAGGCGCTGCGCCGGCGCTTCTTCGGCGACCTCGACCTGCTGTTCTACGCGGGTGCCTCGATGGCGGCGCCGATCTGGGAGAAGCTCGAGCAGTACTGTCTCGAGGAGAGCGGTCGCCTGCCGCTGATGGCCTCGAGCTGGGGCATGACCGAGACGGCACCGTCTTGCGTGATGGTGCAGGAGCCCGTCGGACGCTCCGGCATCATCGGCGTGCCGCTGCCGGGCGTCGAGGTGAAGCTCGTCCCCGACGCCGACATGCGCTGCGAGATGCGCGTGCGCGGGCCGAACGTCATGCGCGGCTATCTCGACGATCCCGAGCGCTCCGCGAGCGCCTTCGACGAGGACGGCTTCCTGTTCACCGGCGACGCCGTCCGCTTTGCCGATCCGCAGGACGCGGCGCGCGGCCTCGTCTTCGACGGCCGCGTCGGCGAGGACTTCAAGCTCTCAACCGGCACCTGGGTCCACGTCGGACGCCTCCGTCTCGACGCGATGCGCGAGCTGCGCGGCGTCGCCGCCGACGTCGTCGTCTGCGGCCACGACCGGTCGGAGATCGGCCTTCTCGTCTTCCCGGATCGCGCCCTGGCGGAAGGCCTCGTGGCGACCGACGGCGCGATCGTCGACGCCGCCCTGCAGCAGGCCGTCGCCGAGCGCCTCATCCTGATCAACGCCGAAGCGACGGGCTCGTCGCGCCGCATCGCTCGCGCGCTGATCCTCTCCGAGCCGCCGTCGGTCGCCGGCCACGAGATTACCGACAAGGGCTCGCTCAATGTCGCCAACGTGCTGAAACGGCGGGCGGCGCTGCTCGACCGCCTCTACGACGACGCCGATCCGGCCGTCGTCCGCGGCTGACGCACCCGAAGGAGACGGCCATGGTCGATTTTGCGGCGGTCCGCGCCATCGACTTCCACACCCACGCCGAGGAGCCGTGCGGCCACCATGCCGACGACGGCTACGACGACCTGCAGACGGCGATGGCAAAGTACTTCGGCGCGCCCTGGGCCCATCCGCCGACCATCGACGAGACGGCCGCCCACTACCGCGCCCAGAACATCGCCGCGGTGATATTCCCCGTCGATGCCGAGCGCGAGACCGGCTACCGGCGCTACCGCAACGAGGAAGTGGCGGAGGCCGCCGCCCGCCACGCCGACATCCTGATCCCTTTCGCCTCGATCGACCCGCACAAGGGCAAGCTCGGGGCGTGGGAGGCGCGCACCCTGGTGCGCGACCACGGCATCCAGGGCTTCAAGTTCCACCCGACGATGCAGGGCTTCTTCCCGAACGACCGCATGGCCTGGCCGCTCTACGAGGCGATCGCCGAGACTGGCAAGCCCGCGCTCTTCCACACCGGCCAGACCGGCGTCGGTGCCGGCATGCCCGGCGGCAACGGCATGCGGCTCAAGTATTCGAACCCGATGTACATCGACGACGTCGCCGTCGACTTTCCCGACATGCCGATCATCCTCGCCCACCCCTCCTTCCCCTGGCAGGAGGAGGCGCTCGCGGTGGCGACCCACAAGCCGAACGTCTACATCGACCTGTCGGGCTGGTCGCCGAAATACTTCCCCGAAATTCTCGTCCGTTACGCCAACACCATCCTCAAGAAGAAGATGCTGTTCGGCTCCGATTGGCCGATGATCGCCCCGGAGAAGTGGCTCGACGCCTTCGACAAGGCGCCGTTCCGCGACGAGGTGCGGCCGCTCATCCTGAAGGAAAACGCGCTGCGACTGCTCGGCGCCATCGGGGCCGCCTGAGCGCCGGCACGCTCCGCGTTCAGACGGCCGCCGACTTCAGGCTCGACAGGGCCCCCCGCAGCACGGCGTGCTCCTCCGCCGAGAGAGTGCCGAAGAGCCTCGCCTCATGCTCCGCCACCGCGCGTCTCGCCTTCTCCGCCAGACGCTGGCCGGCGAGCGTCGCCCGCAGCGCATAGGCGCGGCGATTGCGCGGCACCGGGTTGCGGTTGAGGAGGCCCGCCTCTTCGAGTGCGTCGAGCACCACGACGATGTTCGAACGCTCGACCGACAGCGCCTGGGCGAGCTGCGTCTGGGTGATGTCGGGATTGTCGATCACCACGATCAGCGTCGAGAACGACAGCATCCTGAGCCCGAACGGCTCGAGCACGCGGGCGAGGTCCGACTGCACGACGTTGAAGGCGCGCTTCATCAGATAGCCGGTGAACTGCTCGAGGCGGGCGTCGGACACGGTGCCGTCCTGCGTGCCCTTCTCCCCCGGTGGATCGGCCATCGCCCCCTTCATCGCTCCCTCACGTCAGCAGGAACAGCGTGATCGACGGAAAGGCCGCAAGGATCGCGACCCGCACGATGTCCGTTCCGACGAAGAACATCACCGCCTGGTAGGTCTCCCGGATCGGCGTATTGCGGTCCATCGCATTGATGACAAACAGGTTGAGCCCGACCGGTGGCGTGATCAGCCCGACCTCGACGACGATCAGCACGAGGATGCCGAACCAGATCGCCATGTGCTCCTGGCTCATGCCGAAGTCGAGGCTCGTCATCATCGGGAAGAAGATCGGCACGGTCAGCAGGATCATCGACAGGCTGTCCATCACGCATCCGAGCACGAGGTACAGCAGAAGGATGATCGTCAGGACCAGCCACGGCCCGTAGCCCTGCTCGATGACGAAGGTCGAGATCAGCTGCGGCACCTGGGTGAGCGCCAGGAAGGCGTTGAAGAAGGCGGCGCCCAGAACGATGAAGAAGATCATTGCCGTGCCGACGGCCGTCGCCATGATCGCCTGCCAGAACTTCGCCCAGGTGAGTTCGCCGGACACGAAGGCGATGATGCCGGTACCGAGAGCGCCGACCGAAGCGCCTTCCGTCGGCGTGAAGACGCCCGTGTAGATGCCGCCGACCACCGCGACGAAGACCAGCATCACCGGCCACACCGCCGCGAGCGCCCGCCAGCGCTCCGGAAAGGCCATGCGTGGCTGGCGGCCGGCGCTCTCCGGATAGAGCCGGACGTAGAGCGCGATGACGAGCACGTAGCCGAGGGCGGCCAGGATGCCGGGGATGAAGGCGGCGAGGAACAGTTTGGCGATGTTCTGCTCGGTCAGCGTCGCATAGACGACGAGGATCACCGAGGGTGGGATGAGGATGCCCAGCGTTCCGCCGGCCGCGAGCGTCGCCGTCGAGAGGCCACCGGCGTAACCGGCGCGGCGGAGCTCCGGCAGCGCCACCTGCGCCATCGTCGCTGCGGTCGCGAGCGACGATCCGCAGATCGAGCCGAAGCCGGCGCAGGCGCCGACGGCCGCCATGGCGGTGCCGCCGCGGTAGTGCCCGAGAAAGGCCTCCGCCGCCTTGAACAGCGCCCGGCTCATGCCGCCGATGCCCGCGAGGTGGCCCATCAGCAGGAAAATCGGGACGATCGACAGGGAGTAGCTCGAGAAGGTCGAGTAGGTCTCCGTCTTCAGCTTGGCGAGCACGATGTTCGGGCTGCCGGTGACCAGCCACATGCCGCCGATGCCGCAGAGCAGCATGGCGAGCCCGATCGGGGCGCGCAGGAAGATGATGAGGAGGAGGACGGGGAACGACCAGAGGCCGATCTCGACGGCGCTCAATGGGCCGACTCCGCGCTGATCGGACGGGTGTCGCGTCCGGTGAAGGCGGCCCGCACCCGGTCGGCGGCGGACCAGGCGGCGACGATCACCGCCACGACGGCCGGGACCATGCAGGCGGCGTAGGCCCACCAGACGGGGAACTGCAGGAGAAACGTCGTCTCGCCGTTGCCGAACTTCTGGACGAGGCCGGCGCCGAGCCGCCAGGCGATGAGAGCGAGGACGGCGGCCGCCACCGTCTCCCAGAGGGCGATGAGGACGCGGTTGGTGCCGGCCGACATCACGCTCGTGAAGACGTCGACGGTGGCGTGCCCGGCCCGCAACTGGCAGAGCGGCAGGAAGGCGAAGACGGCGAAGGCGATGCCGGCCTCGAGCAGCTCGAAGTCGCCAGGCACCGGCCCGAGGCCGAGGCCGATCAGCGCCCGCCCGCTGATGCTGACGCAGGTCATCACCACGAGGGCGACGAGAACGACGCCCCCCGCGGCCGCCGCGGCCAGCGCCAGTCGGTCGACGAACCGCCGCATCGCCCGTCCCCACTCCTCTCGGGGCGCCGTCACCGGCGCCCCACGCGCTTGCGACGCAGGGTTCAGTTGCCGGCGGCGATGGCGGCGCGCGCCTCGTCGAGGAGCGCCTGTCCATCGATGCCCTTGTCCGACATCTCCTTGACCCAGGTGTCGATCGTCGGCTGCGCCGCCGTCTTCCACTCGGCGATCTGCTCGGGCGTCAGCTCGATGATGGTGTTGCCGAGATTGACCGCCAGCTGGCGGGCTCCGTCGTCAGCCGCCTGGCTGACGCGCCCGGCCTCCGCCGAGAACTCGAGGCCGGAGTTGGCGTCGATCACCGCCTTGAGGTCTGCCGGCAGGCCCTCGTAGACGTCCTTGTTCATCGCCAGGATGAAGGTCGCCGTGTAGAGCGGCGCGCCGGGGAACTCGGTGTGGTTCTTCACGAGCTCGGACGACTTGATCGACGCCGTGACTTCCCACGGCAGGATGGTGGCGTCGATGACGCCCTTCGACAGCGCCTCCGGCACCGCCGGCACCGGCATGCCGACCGGCGTCGCGCCGAGCGAGGTCGCCATCATGTTGGTGACGCGGGTCGGCGCGCGCAGCTTCACGCCCTTCAGGTCCGCGACGGTGGTGATCGGCGTCTTCGAGTGGATCAGGCCCGGCCCGTGCGTCCACAGGCCAATGATCTTCACGTCCTTGAAGTCCGTGTCGAACATGTGCTTCTCGCCGAGCTGCCAGTAGGCGCGGGAAGCTCCCTCGGCATCCTTGATCATGAACGGCAGCTCGAAGACCTCGCTCTGCGGGAATCGGCCCGGCGTGTAGCCCGGCAGCGTCCAAACGACATCGGCGACGCCGTCCACGACCTGGTCGTAGAGCTCGCCGGGCTTCCCGCCGAGCTGCATCGCCGGATAGTGCTCGAACTTGATGCGGCCGTCGGATTCCTTCTCGATCGCCTCCATCCACGGCACCAGCACGCCGGCCGGAACCGGCGCCTGGGCGGGCAGGAACTGGTGAAGCTTGAGCGTCACGTCCTGGGCGGCCGCGCCACCGACGCCGAGGGCGAGAGACAGCGCGGCGGCCCCGAGGCCGAGCACGGTCGACTTGAGAATCGCACGGGTGCTGAAGATCGTCGTCATCCTGTCGCTCCTCCTCTGGCGGCCCCCGTCCTCGGGGGCGGCGGGCGGATCGCCCCGCGCCTCGGCGCGGCGGACGTCCTCGCATTCCGGAACATCCGGTGCGGCCCGCGGTCTTTGGGCTAGACTATAATTGTTATTGCCAATGTCAATCGGTCGCGACGCTCGATGACCGCCTCTCGGCGCTGTCGTGAGAACCGCTTACGATGCGGCGTTTTCCGCTGTTCGGGCGGCGCGGCGGCCCGGGGCGCCGCGTGCGCGAAAGCCGCCGGAGTGGCGGCATTTCGGCCCCGTCGGTGCCGTTCCGCATTCCGCTTTGACAAAGCCGCCCGCCCGCCTGTATGGGGACCCCGCTTTCATGACACCGCGAGGCGCGCGACGTGGCAAAACCGGAACTTGGGGTGAAGCGGCTCTGCCCCAGCTGCGGCACCAAGTACTACGACCTCAATCGCAGCCCGATCCTGTGCCCGAAGTGCGGCACGACGTTCGACGCCGGGCAGCCGGCGGTGCGCCCGGAGAAGCTTGCCAAGGTGGTCGTCCCGATCGAGGAGGTCGAAGTCGACGAGGTGGTCGGTGACGTCGAGCTCGTCAGCCTCGAAGAGGCCGACGCCGAAGCGAGCGGCGGAGAGGTCGTCGACGACATCGATCCGGAGGAGATCGCCGAGATCGACCCCGGCGAGGACGAGTTCCTCGAAGAGGAAGAAGGCGACGACGACGTCGCCGACATCATCGGCGACGTCGAGGACGAAGAAGAGCGCTGATTGCTCCCCCACCCGCCGGCCGTTGCCGGCGGGAACGGCCCGACAACCGCCCGTCCGCCGGTGGGCTCCGCGATAGAACGGCCGACCTCAGCCGGCCGACCCGTCTCCCGACAGACCGCCCCCGCTCAGCCGGCCGGCCCCTCGCCGGGCGGCGCCGGACGACTGCGCCGGGCCACCACAAGGGCGATCCCTGACCAGGCGAGCGCCCAGGCGGCGCCGATCGCCCAGCCCGCGAGCACGTCGGTCGGCCAGTGGACGCCGAGATAGACGCGGCTGACGCCGACCAGGATCGTCAGCACCACCGCCATCGACAGAATGTAGATCTTGATGCGGCGGCTCGGCTGCGACCACGACAGCAGCCCGCCGAGCGTCAGGAACACCACCGCCGCCCCGAGGGCGTGCCCACTCGGGAAGCTCGCGGTGTAGACCTCGACCCCATGTGGAACGAGGTCCGGGCGCGGCCGGGCATAGCCGAGCTTCAGGAGCGTCGACAGCAGCGTGCCGCCGCCGACGGAGGCGATCACCAGCATCGCCGTGCGCGGCTTGCCGTCGGCGAGCAGGAAGCCGATCGCGCCCAGCGTGATCAGTGCCAGTACCGTGACGCCACCGAGCGCCGTGATGTCCCCGGCCGCCTGCTCGAGCCAGCGTGGGCCGAGCGGGTCGTGGGTATCCGTCGACGTCCGCAGCGCCAGCAGCAACGCCTCGTCGAACGCGCCGGTCTCGCCCTCCATCACCTCGTCGGCGAGCCCCAGGAACGCGAGGAGCGCCAGCGCGATGGCGAAGACGATCGACAGCACGCCGATTTCGCGTCGCGCGAAGGCGACCAGGTGGGCGGGATGGAAGTCGAACTTCAAGCAAGGTCTCCTGTGGACGGCTCCGGAAGCTGCTCCGCGGCAGTGTCGATGGCGGCGACCTCCGCCGCTCCCGCCGGCAGCACGACCTCGTCACCGACGCCGAGCCCGATCAGCAGACCGGCGACCGGTGAGGTCCAGGCGATGCGTCCGTGGGATGGGTCGGCCTCGTCTTCGCCGACGATGCGCCACGTGACCCTGCGCCCACCGGAAAGCACCAGCGTCACGGCGCAACCGAAGGTCACCGTCGGATCGTGGTCACCCTCACCGTGCGGCGCCACCGGCTCGGCGCTGGCGAGCCGCCGCGCGATGTAGCGGCGATCGCGCGCAACGCGGGCGCGTTCGGCGGAGTCGTCTGCCTCGGGGCGCGCCAGAACGGCGTCGAGGCGTTCGAGTTCGGCCTGCAGAAGCGTGAGGCCGCGCGGAGTGACGAGATTACGGTGCGGGCTGACCGGCGTCTCGGCCGGAGGCTCAGGGGGCGTATCGCCGTCGGGCTCGCGCACGAAGGCCCGACTCATGGCCGAACTCCCCATCGCATGCGACGCCTCCTCCCCCTCGATCGCCTCGGCCTGACTACCATGCCGGCACCGACGCACGAACCCCGGTGATCGCCGCCGCGTTCCATGCTAAACGGCGCATGGGACCCCGTAGCTCAGCAGGATAGAGCATCAGATTCCTAATCTGAGGGTCACGCGTTCGAATCGCGTCGGGGTCACCAACGATTTCAACTCGTCGCGGAAGGTCTGACTTGTCGGGCCCCGCCGTCCATTTCCCCTGTCGGGTGTCCGGGGTAACGGGCCTTCATGTGTAGCCGGACGAGAGAAGGCCCGACACACGCGTGCCGGGCCTTGCTGGTCACCAATCCCCACGGAAGAGGCGGCGTGGCCCGAAGGCCCTGCCGCCGCCCCGTCACGAGGGCGCCGTCGCCGATCAGTCGGCCCAGGCCGGCAGGTTCTCGACTTCCGCCTTCGACATGTCGAGCACGACGCTGTCGCCGTTCTTGCGCAGGCGGTTGATGTCGACGATCACATCCTTCTCGCCGATGCCGAGAAAGCCGCCCGCCTCGACGACCACCGCGACCGGCTGGCCATCGGCGTTGCCGAGCACCTCGTCGACCTCGCCGATGGTGTTGCCGGCGGCATCGACCACCGTGATGTCCTCGACCTCGTCGACGCGCATGGCGAGGCCCGGGACCATGATGTCGTCCTGCTCGATCTCCATCATCTGCGGGATCTGGCCGGTGGTCGTGCCCTGCGCGAAGGCGGGCACGGCGGCGACGGACAGAGCGAGGGCGAGTACGGCGGTCTTCATGTCGGATACTCCAGTCAACAAGGGATCGGAGAACCCCCGGGGCGTGCCTTCGTTCCCGGTGCCGGACCGAAAATCCGGCGCGACGCCGTCACTTACCGCCACGCGGTGATCCTCGAGGGTCGGGAGCGAGGGCTCCCGTGGCCCGCGCGGGAGCCAAACGAAAGCAGCCCCGCGCGAGCGGGGCTGCAAGGATCGCCGGAGTGCGATCAGGCGGCGACGAAGACCGTCGCCACGACGAGGCTCAGTACGTGTCGCGCTGACGACCGCCGAGGGCGCCGGCGGCGCTCGCGACGAACGCGCCGATGATGAACGACAGCACCGTCATGAAGGCGAGCATCATGCCCGCCTGCCGCGCCTGGTCCGCCGTCTCGCGGGCCTGTGTCGCCGCCGCATCGATGCGGCCGAGCACCTCGTTCACACGCTCCTCGGCCTCCGCCTGCGTCAGCCCGGTGCGCGCCGAGACAAGCTGGGCGAGACGCGTCCGGTCCGGTGCCGCCACCTCGCCGCTCGCGGCGCTGGTGACGAGGATGCGGACGGCCTCGCTGCGTCCGTCGGCGGCGTTCTCTGGCGAACCGGTCACGGCGCCCGTGGGCGTCGTCCCGGCACTACCCGGCCGGAACAGCACGTCGACGAAGTAGTCGGTCGGCGATGCGCCGCTGTCGCCGAGCTCGGTCGAAGCAGCCTGCGCGGTCCCCTGTGCCGCACCAGCCGCGACCGAGCCGATCGCCGACGCTCCGCCGCTGACGGCGGAGGAAAGCGCCGAGCTCAGCAGCCAGGTCACGAACAGGGTCGCCACCGCCCACGCCATGAAGCCGTGCGCCGTGTCGCGGAAGAACGATTCGTCGGAGTTGAGTCCGCTCCACTTCGTCCGCAGGCGGCCGGCGAGATAGCCGCCGACGCCCGACGACAGCCACTGCATGACGACGAGCCAGATCGCCGTCGACACCGCGAACGTCGTTGCGGAGGCGCCCTCCCATTCCCAGGGCGACACCATCGTCAGCCCGAGCCCGGTGCCGAGGATGAAGAGGACGAGCGACAACGCGGCGGCCGCGAAGGCGCCGACGAAGATGGCCGCCCACGAGACGGCGGACGGGGATGCGCTGGACGACGTTGCGACCGCGACGGCCGGGACGACATCGACCGGTGTGACATGAGCCATGGGGCGCCTCACCGGAAGAAGAGTGCGAGGAGGATGATGATCGGGATCGGCACGCCCAGCATCCAAAGCAAGATTCCGCGACCCATGACTTCACTCCTGCGGCAGCCGTCGACGATCCTGTCCCGGCAGGGCAAGCCCGCCGGGTCAGATCGATGCCGGTGTTTCTGAAACGACGCATCGCGACGGAAGTCCGATGCACCTATCCAATCGCCGAAGAGGCTTTCAGTTCCGGGGGATGTCGCAGCGCGGCGCCGTCAGCGTGAACGGGCGCGGTCCGGCGAGACGCAGGACCGCGTCCGCCGCAGTGTCGATCACGTCCGGGCGCGAGCCGGATCGGCTCAGCCGAACGCCTTGGCCGTGGCCGCGAGCGTGTCGCGGATCGCCGAGGCGAACTGGTCGCCGACGCCGGGAATGGTGCTCGGCTTGCCCTTCCAGTTGACGACGAACGAGAAGGTCACCGGCAGCGTGCCGCCGATCAGCATCTGGCCGGGCAGGCAGAGGGCGTTGAAGTTATCCCACTCGATGCTGCCGCCCTTGCCGAAGATCGGGGTGTTCTCCGGCCCGACGGACCAGAAGATCGCCGGCATCGACGAGATGCGGCGAAACTCCCGCTGCATCGCCTCGGTCCGGATGAGATCGCCACCGCGGATCTGCTCGTAGTAGCTGACGAAGTCCTCGGCAGAGCCCTGCATCGTCTCGCGCCTGTTCATCGGCGATCGCAGGGGACCAAAATCCTCGCCCCTCGCGATCCGCTTCATCCCCGCCCACCCCTCGTCGACACCGAAGGGGGCGCCGGCGAGATAGCAGAACAGCAGCCGGGTCGAGGTCGCGATCCTGACCGACGAGAGACCGGCGTTCTCGATGAACGTGCGAACCCGCCCGGCGCCGACCTGACGCAGCGCGATGTCGGTGGCCGTGTTGTCGGAGTGCGTGATCATCGCCTCCAGCACGGACGTCGCCGGCGTCGTCCCGGTCAGGTCGAGGAACACCGGGCTCGAGAGCGAGCGGACGGCGTTGTTGACCTTGAGCTGCTCCGTCAGGCTCAGCCGCCCGTTCTCGACGTCCCTGAGGTAGCGCGCCAGGATGAAGGTCTTGACGGAGCTGCCGACGAAGAGCCTGTCGCCTGCCCGCTGTCCAGCGGTGAAGCGCCTGCCGCCGCGGCCGACGTTGATCCGGTAGGCGACGTCGCCCGGCAGCTTGTCGAAACCACGCAGGGCCTTCTTGATGTCGCCCGTATCGGGGGCAGCCTCGGCTTCCGACGAGAGGATGGCGGGTGCCGCGAGTGCGGCCCCGGCGGCTGCGGTCAAGCCGAACAGCGCGCGACGGTCGATGCCGTTTGCCATTGAAGTTCCCTTCCCAGGCGGCTTGGACGCGCGCTCTGCGCAGGGATCAGCCGCTTCCAACTTGAACAAGGTTTAGCGTGCTCATCCGCCTTCGGCGAGGCTCGAAGGTTGTGAATGGCCGACGAAGCGGCCGCGAATATCCCGCTCCCGAGCACGACATGCGTGCGGGCTTTCGCCGCCGGCCGGCTGTTCGGAGACGGGAAGCCGCTCGGCCCTCAGGGCGCCGGATCGCCCTGATCCATCGGCGGCGAGGGGACCGGCGGCGTAGCGGACTGCGCCCCCTCCGCCGCTCCCGGTTTAGCCGGTGCGTCGGCCGCCACCGCCGTGATGATCTCGCCGGCGAGCGCGTGCAGGGCGTCGCGGTGGCCGGTGCGGCCGGCGGGGGCGGTATCGTCCGACGTCATCACCATCGTCAGGCCGAGGCTGGGCACGACGTAGAGCATCTGGCCGCCGTAGCCCCAGGCGTAGCGCACCGGCTCGCCGGCGATGTCGCGCAGGAACCAGCCGTAGCCGTAACCGTCGCCGGTGAAGCGGGAGTTGGTGCGCTGCCGCCAGGACGTCTCGATCCACTCGGCCGACACCACCTGCGTGCCGTCGGGGGCGCGACCGCCGGTGCGGTAGAGCTCGCCGAAGGCAAGCAGCGAGCGCGGGCTCATCGCCATCTGGTTGCCGCCGAGATAGATGCCCTGCGGATCGCGGTCCCAGGCGGAAATCGCGAAGTCGTCGACCGGGGCGAGCCATTCGCGCGCCAGCGAAAGCGTCGACTGGCCGGTCTTGCGCGTCAGGATCGCCGACAGGAGATGCGTCGAGCCGGTCGAATAGAGCATCTCGGCGCCGGGCTCGGCGACGAAGGGCTGGGCGAGCGCCGCTCGCACCCAGTTGCCGCTCGACACCCACCGCCCGTAGTTCGCCCCCGAGGTGCGCTCGAGCCCGGCCTGCATGGACAGCAGGTTGCCGATCGTCACGGTGGCGAGCCGTGGGTCCGCGTTCGCCGGCAGGTCGCGCGCGAGCAAGGGCGCGATCGGCTGGTCCGGCCCTTCCAGCACGCCGCGGTCGATGGCAATGCCGACGAGGAGCGAGATCACCGACTTGGAGGCCGACTTGATGTTGGTCGGCGCGGTGACGCGGTGGCCGCGATAGCCACGCTCGGCCACCCTCTCCCCGTCGACGGCGACGACGACGGTTTCGAGCGGCGTGATGGCGGTGGCGCGGTCGAGCACTGCCTCGAGGCCGGCGCCGGCGCCCTCAGGCGTCTCAGTCGTCGCCCGGGCGGGCACGGCGGCGAGAGCGAGGGCGAGGATCAGGAGCGAGCGGATGATCATCCCCAGTCCCTAGGGGGGCTCCATGGCGAGAAACGGGCAGCCCGGCGGGGAATGCTACCCCAAGATGAGCGGCACCGAGGCCATCCGCACCGTCGACACGTGCGCCGACCTGTATACATTGCGCCGGTCGCGGCATTCGCGGCAGAGTGCAGGACAGAACAAGTCGGGAGAGGCCGTGCCCTGGGTGGCCGGCCCGAAGCGCAGGAGGCTCCAAGGTGGGTGACGTCTATCCGGTCGTGCGTGTGGCCGCCGTGCAGGCGGCGTCGGTGTTCCTCGATCGCGAAGCCTGCGTCGAGAAGGCCTGCCGGCTGATCCTCGAGGCTGCCGACAACGGTGCGAAGTTCATCGTCTTCCCGGAAGGCTTCATTCCTACTCATCCGGTTTGGTATCACCATCACCCGGCCACCGGCGCGATCGCGAACCGGCTTGCCACCGAGCTCTTCAAGAATTCGATCGAGATCCCCGGCCCGGAGACGCGCGCCATCGGCGCAGCCGCCCGCGCCGCCGGTGCCTATGTCGTCATGGGCGCCTGCGAGAAGCTGCCGAACACAACCGGCACGATGTTCAACTCGCAGATCTATTTCGGCCCGGACGGGTCGATCATCCGCAAGCATCAGAAAATCATGCCGACGGTCGGCGAGCGCCTCGTCCACATGGGCGGCCACGGCGACACCTTCGGCGCCTTCGACACCGCCTTCGGCCCGATGAGCGGCCTGATCTGCGGCGAGAACTCCAATCCCCTCGCCGTCTTCGCCCTGATCGCCGAGGGCACCCGCATCCACGCGATGAGCTGGCCGAACCACTTCCCGACCAGCGGCGACCCGATGCGCAACCGCGTGCTGGTCGACTCGCAGGCCTTCGCGCAGATGAGCAAGGCCTTCGTCGTCTCCGCCTGCGGCACGGTCGACGAGGACATGATCGCCCGCATGAAGCTCTCCCCGGAGGGCGAGGCGTTCATGCGCAGCCACGACTGCTGCGGCGGCAGCGTCATCGTCGGGCCGAACAGCCGGGTGATCGCCGGGCCGATGGGGGCGGAGGAAGGCATCCTCTACGGCGACTGCGACCTCGAGCTGTGCGTGCAGATGAAGCTCCGCCACGACTTCGCCGGCCACTACAACCGCCCGGACATCTTCCAGGTGCAGGTGAACCGGTCGGCGCCGCAGCTCTACCAGCCGAGCGGGCCCGCCGGCGAGACGAACCCGGCCCTGCCGCGTCCGGCCCGCGAGGAGCGCCGCGAGCGCCTGCCGGCGCAGCCGCCGCGACAGCTGTCGGGGCCGCGATCGGACGGCGACGCCACGGACTGACAGTACGGTCCCGCGGCACGGTCGAGGCGCTCGCCGCCGGCCGTGCCGCGGAGCGACGCGCGACTAAACCGCCTTCACCGGCGTCGGCGGCCGTGCCGCCAGCAGGAACAGCACCGAGGCGATCCCGGTCAGCACCGCCAGCGTCATCAGCGCCGGACGGTAGGCGCCGGTCGTCTCGACGATCAGGCCGAACAGGATCGGCGACAGGATCGCCGTCGGAGCGGCCAGCGTCTGGGCGAGGCCGGCGATCTTGCCGAACGAGGCGCGGCCGAAATAGTCGCCCTGCAGCGAGTTCGCCACCGCGGTGCGGATGCCCCAGCTCGTCCCGTAGAGCGCGGCGTAGACGAGCAGCAGCACCAGCCCGTCGGCGACGACGAGCAGCGCCAGGCCGAGCGTTGCCGCCACCATGTTGACCGCCATGATCATGTGCTTGCGGAAGCGGTCGCCGAGCACACCGCCGACGAGGCGGCCGAGAAGGTTGAACACGTTCAGCACCGACAGCACCAGCGCCGCCGTCTCCCGCGTCAGCAGGTCCTCGAGATAGGGGAACTGGTGGACGACGATCGCCGCCAGCGCCATCTGGGCGAGCGCGTTCCCGATCGTCAGCAGCCAGAAGGCGCGGGTGCGCACCGCTTGGCGGGTGGTGAAGTCGACGAGGCCGCCGCCCCGCCCGGTCTTGAGAATGCCGGCGAGGTCCTCCGGCCGGTCGCCGTCCGGCAGCAGGCCGCAGCGCTCCGGCGAGTTGCGCATCAGGAACACGATCGGCAGCCCGAGCACCAGCATCGCCGCCGCCGTCGCCAGCGCCGCCTCGCGCCAGCCGAACAGCCCCTGCACGAAGACGAGCGCCGGCAGGAAGACGATGCCGGCGGCGGCAAACCCCATCACCGCGATGCCCATCGCCGTCGTGCGCTTGCGGCGGAACCAGTGGTTCAGGGTGTAGGAGACGATCAGCAGGCCGACGAGGCTGTTCGCCACCGCCATCATCACGCAGGCGGCGTAGTAGCCCCACAGGCTGCTCATCTGGCTGAAGACGACGAACGACACCGCATAGAGCACGATGCCGGCGCTCATCAGCGCCCGCGGACCGAAGCGGTCGACCAGCCAGCCGGTGAGCGGGCCAAGGAAGCTGTCCGCCTGCTGGAAGGAGCGTCCCGCCGCCGTCTGGCTGAGGCTCCAGCCGAACTCGCGCTGCAGCGGCGCGACATAGGTCGACAGGCCCTGGATTGAGATGCTCGTCATCGCCTGCGCGACGAAGCAGGCGGCGACGATCACCCAGCCATAGAAGAAGCGCCCCGACACGGCGGCGACGACGCGATCGCCGGCGACCGGGTCCGGCGTTGCCGGCTGCTCGTTCATCGCGCCCTCTCGCGCCGGGTCACGTCAGGGCAACGGGCCGGCGAAGGTGCCGTAGCGCCCGTCGCCGTAGAGGAGGGCCGCGCCGCTGCCGAGCGTGATCGCCGAGACGCGGCCGAGGAGCAGCGCATGGCTGTGGCGCTCGAACGCCTCCTCGAGCTCGCAGTCGATCGCTGCCAGCGCACCCTCGAGCGCCAGCGCCCCCGTGGCGAGTGGCGCCCACACGTCCTCGCCGTAGCGGTGCATGCCCCTGAGCCCGCCACGGCCTGCGAAGCGGTCCGCCACCGCCTGCTGGTCGTCGCGCAGCACGTTGATGCAGAAGTGGCCGTATCGCTGCACGGCGAGCCACGTCGACGACGACCGGTTGAGGCTCACCATCATCGTCGGCGGCGCCATCGAGAACGAGGCGACTGACGTCACCGTGGCGCCGGTGCGATCGTCGCCGACGCCGGCGGTGACGACCGCGACCGCTGCCGGCAACGTGCGCATGGCGCGCTTCAGGGCGTCGGCATCGACGCCCGACACCGGGTCTCGCGGACTGTCGATCATGCGGCGGGAGGGCTCCGGCCATCGCGCGGGCCGCGCGGCGGCGATTCCGATCAGTTGAGCTGATGTCGACACGCCGTATCGCAGACCCTGAGCCGCTGTTCAACGCCTGGTCGGGGACACGGACCGTCGTCGCCGAGGGGGGAAGTCGGCGACGACGGCCCGGCCCCTCACCGTGCGCTCACGCGCATGATCGGCCCGCCATAGTCCGCGTCTGAAAAGCCCACGGGCGGGCGCTTGAGCCCGAGGGTGTCGCGCAGCGTCGTCCCCGGATACTCCGTGCGGAACAGCCCGCGCTTCTGCAGGATCGGCACGACCGCCTCGACGAAGGCCTTCGCCCCCGTCGGCAGCGCCGCCGGCATGATGTTGAAGCCGTCGCAGGCGCCCGCCCGGAACCACTCCTCCATCAGGTCGGCCACCTGCTCGGGGGCGCCGACGGCGGTGACGTGGGTCATGCCGCCGCCCTGGCGGGCGAGGATCTGCCGCACCGTCAGCTTCTCGCGCTTCGCCGTGGCGACGAGGGTCGCGAAGTGGCCCTGCTGGCTGCCGCCATGGCCGTCGGCGGGAACGAGGTCCCACGGCAGTTCCTTGTTGAGGTCGAGCGACTCCACCGGCACACCTATCAGGAGCGCCAGCGCGTTGATCGCGTAGTGCTCCCGGTGCAGCTCCTGCAGCTCGCGCTCCTCACGCAGCGCCTCGGCCTCCGTGCCGGCGACGATGTTGATGAGCCCCGGCAGGACACGGAGGGTGTTCGGGTCGCGCCCCCAGGCGACGGCGCGATCGCGCACCTTGCGGCGGAAGTCCATGCACGAATCCAGGGTGTGCTGGACGCTGTAGACGATGTCGGCGAAACGCGAGGCGAGCGCGATGCCGTCATCCGACGAACCGGCCTGCACGAGCACCGGATGGCCCTGCGGGCAGCGCGGCAGGTTGAGCGGCCCCTTCACCTTGATGTGCTCGCCGACATAGTCGACGTGCCGGATGCGCTTGTCGTCGACGAACACGCCGGATGCCTTGTCGGCCACCCAGGCATCATCGGCCCAGCTGTCCCAGAGCTGCAGCGACGCCTCGACGAACTCGTGAGCCCGCTTGTAGCGCGCGTCATGGTCGAGCGACTGCTCCATGCCGAAGTTCATCGCCGCGTCATCCCCGGCGGTGGCGACGATGTTCCAGCCGGCGCGGCCGCCCGAGATGTGGTCGAGCGTCGACATCCGCCGCGACAGGTTGAAGACCGAGTTGTAGGAGGTCGACCCCGTCGCGATCAGGCCGAGATGCGTGGTGTGCTGCGCCACCGCCGACAGCGCCATCGTCGGGTCGAGGCCGCGGAACGGCCGGAACTCGCCCTTGAAGCGCCAGGTCGGCATGTCGGCGACGAAGATCGCGTCGAGCTTGCCGGCCTCGGCGATCTTCGCGCACTCGATGTAGTGGGGAAGGCTGGAGAAGTGATGGGCGTCCTCGCCGCTCGCCCGCCAGGCGCCGGGGAACACGCCGCCGGGCACGAGGTTGAGGTTGAGCGCCATCGTCCGGGCCGTTGCGGCCATTATCTGCTCCCGCCGTTTCCGCCGTCTGGTCGCAGGGGACCGGCGGCACGGCCGAACGCTAGCGCGCGGCTCGGGAGCGCAGAAGCCGCGGAAATCGTACCGAGCGTTGCGCCTGCGGAACGTCATGGTTCGCGGCGACCAGCGTGCCGACGGCGTCCGGCGGAGCGGGCGACTGCTTCCGCCGGCGGCGAATTGCGCTAGCCTCTCGCCCGCCGGCCGATGCGCGATCATCGCGGCCGCGCCCGTCCGTCACCGAGCGAGAGGCCCATCCGATGTCCGAACCCGCCTCCCGCCCGATCAGCCGCTTCCCCGTCCCCGCCGTGGAGACGCTGCCCGACGACGTGCGCGAGAGGATCCTCGCCGTGCAGGAGAAGGCCGGCTTCGTGCCCAACGTCTTCCTGGCGCTGGCCTTCCGACCCGACGAGTTTCGCGCCTTCGTCGCCTACCACGATGCCTTGATGGAGAAGCCGGGCGGGCTCACGAAGGCCGAGCGGGAGATGATCGTCGTCGCCACCAGCGGTGCCAACCAGTGCCAATACTGCGTCGTCGCCCACGGCGCGATCCTGCGCATCCGCGCCAAGGACCCGCTGATCGCCGACCAGGTCGCCATCAACTACCGCAAGGCCGACATCACGCCCCGACAGCGCGCCATGCTCGACTTCGCGATGCAGGTCTCGCGCGCCGCCGAGACGGTCGAGGAGGCCGACCGCGCGGCCCTGTCGGCCCACGGCTTCACCGACGACGACATCTGGGACATCGGCGCGATCAGCGCCTTCTTCGCCATGTCGAACCGCCTCGCCAACGCAATCTCACTGCGCCCCAACGACGAGTTCCACCTGATGGGTCGCGTTGCGCGCCCACCAGCCGACGGCCGATAGCCGAACAACAACAGAAACATGAGGCATCATGCTGCCGGATAGCTTCAATGTCCTGAGCGACATGTACTACTTCGCCAAGGTGGCGGAGTACGGCAGTTACTCGCTGGCCGAGCGGGCGCTCGGCGTGCCGAAGTCGCGGCTGTCACGCCGCGTGGCCCAGCTCGAGCGGCGCCTCGGCGTCCGCCTGATCGAGCGCTCGCCGCGCCACTTCGCCCTGAGCGAGGCCGGCGACCTCTTCCTCGAGCACTGCCAGCGCGTCGTCGCGGAGGCCGAGCGTGGCATGCAGGCGGTCTCCGTCCTGCAGGAGGCGCCCCGCGGCATGGTCCGGGTCGCCTGCATGGTGAACGCCAACCGCGTGCTGCTCGCGCCGATCGTGCCGGGCTTCCTCACCGACAATCCCGGCGTCGGCCTGCACATCATCGCCACCAACCGCGCCGTCGACCTCTATGGCGACGGCGTCGACGTGGCGCTGCGGGTCGGACCGGAGATCGACGAGTCCGACAGCGTCATGGTCCGCAAGGTCATCGACACCCGGCAGTACCTGGTGGCGGCGCCGTCGCTCCTGGCGGAGCTCGGCCCCTGCACGACGCTCGAGGAACTGCGCGCCTTCCCCACCCTCGACATCTCCACCCCCGGCGGCCGCCACACCTGGCTGCTGCACGCTACCGACGGCCGCTCCGTCGCCTTCAACCACCAGCCGCGCCTGATCTCCGACGACATCGAGACGCTCCGCCGCGCCGCCCACGCCGGAGCCGGCGTCGTGCGCCTGTCCGAACGGATGATCCACGACGACTTCGAGGTCGGCCGCCTCGTCCCCGTGCTGCCGGACTGGTCGCTGCGTCCGAACCAGGTCTATCTCGCCTTCCTCGCCTCCAAGGGCCTCACCCCGTCCGTCCGGGCCTTCGTCGAATATGTCTGCGCCACCCTGCCCGAGGCACTCCGGCGCGCCAGCGGGGGCGCCACGCCAGGTGCCACCTCGATCTAGGCACTGCGCCTCACAGACCCGAGCCCACCGCCACCGGTTGTTTTTGCGTTTCCCCTTGACTTCCGGACGCGGGGGGTCCAACTAGGCTGTGTTCAAGCGTGATCGCTGAGAACGGCGCGCCCTGCGACGGTAGGCCGGTTGTTCTCGCCAGACCGCTGATAGCTTTGACCACGGATGTACTGGCAGAGCGTGTTGGGCCCCGCGACTGGTTTTCCAGACGCGGGGTTTTTCATGTCCGCTCGGGCGTTATCTTGGCCCCCACGGGCGGTGTCACCGTCGAGCGCCCCTCGCCCGCCCTTCGCCCCCTCGCGTCGGAGCGCCCCGATGGCGACGCCAGCCGGACTGTCCCGCCCATGAAGATCGCCCTCGTCATCGTCGCCGTCCTCTGCATCGGCCTCATCGCCCTCGGCTTCTGGCTGTGGACGCCGGATCGGCCGCGCGCCGAGCTCGAGGCGAAGTACCTCGCCTCCCCCGGCGACATGATCGAGGTCGCGGGCACCCGGCTGCACGTGCGCGACACCGGCCCGAAGGACGCGCCGGCCGTCGTCATGCTGCACGGCTTCGGCGCCAGCCTCCACACTTTCGAGCCGTGGGCAGAGGCGCTGTCTGCGGACCACCGCGTCATCCGCTTCGACCTGCCCGGCGCCGGACTGTCCGAGCCGGACCCGACCGGCCTCTACACCGACGCGCGCTCCATGGAGATCCTGCTCGCCCTCCTCGACCGCCTCGGCGTCGACCGCGCGAGCCTCGTCGGCCATTCGATCGGCGGCCGTCTCGCCTGGAGCGTCGCCGCCGCCCATCCCGACCGCGTCGACAAGCTGGTTCTGATCGCCCCCGACGGCTTCGCCAGCCCGGGATTCGAGTACGGCAAGGCGCCGGAGACCTCTGTGCTGGTCAAGTCGATGCGCTACGTGCTGCCAAAGCCGATGTTGCGCGCGAGCCTGGCGCCGGCCTACGGCGATCCGAAGGTCATGACGGATGCGACCGTCGACCGCTACTACGACCTGATGCTGGCGCCCGGTGTCCGCGACGCGATGATCGCCCGCATGGAGCAGACCGTGCGCCACGACCCGCGCCCAACCCTGCGCACCATCAGCGCCCCGGTCCTGCTCGTCTGGGGCAGCGACGACGGCATGATCCCGGCGATCAACGCGCAGGACTATCTCCGCGAAATCCCGCAGGCCCGGCTCGCGAGCTTTCCGGGCCTCGGCCACGTTCCGCACGAGGAGGCCCCGGACACGACGCTCGTGCCGGTGAAGGCCTTCCTCGACGACGCCTCGGCCGCGCCGCCCTCCTGATCCGCCCAGGCCTGTTCCGCACGGCCTGCCGCATGCAAGAACGGCCCCGGCGGGGTGCGCCGGAGCCGTCCTTGTCTCGTTCGGCCGCCGCGAGCCGGCAGCGGAACCGCTTCGGCGTCAGGCCGCCTTGGCGTTGACCGGGGAGCGGGCGAGGCCCGACAGCAGCTTGTCGGTCTTCATCTCCTCCTGCAGGGTCGCGTCCAGAAGGGCGACCGCGTCCTTCATGCCGAGCTGGCCGGCCCAGGCCTTCAAGGTGCCGTAGCGCGCGATTTCGTAGTGCTCCACCGCCTGGGCGGCACCGACGATGCCGGCGTCGAGGGCGGGCGAACCGGCGAAGTCCTCCATGATCTCCTTGCCTTCCTCGATCAGGCCGAGGATGGCGTCGCAGGTCTTGCCGCGCGCCGGCTTGTCCAGCATCTCGAAGATCTGCTGCAGCCGCTCGATCTGGCCCTCGGTCTCCTGCTTGTGCGCCTCGAACGCCTGCTTCAGCTCGGAGGACTGTGCGTTCTTCGCCATCTTCGGCAAGGCACGCAGTATCTGCTTCTCGGCGTAGTAGATGTCCTTCAGCGTCTCGAGAAACAGATCGTCGAGTTTCTTTTCCGTCGCCATGATTTTGAATCCTTTATCGGGGTTCTGCTTGAACCCGGACGCATCCGTCACAGCTTCACGCCGTGCCGGTCGTGGCGCGGAAACGCACCGCCGCTCGGACAGGTTCCGTCCTCCTCGACGAACCCGCGGTGTCGGCCCCCTCCTTCGGCCGCGGCCCATCGCAGGTCCGGTCCGCTTGACGCTCCCGCACGGCGATGCTGCAGTGCAGCAACCATTCTCGCCGGGTGGCGTTCCTGATGCCCCGGTCCAAGACCGCCATGCGACAACGCCTCAGCGCAAAGGAACCCCGACATGAGACCTCTGTCGGACACGCTCGCCCGACTGGCCCGCCTGCGCGCGGCTGGTGCTGGCGTCGGAGGCGCGGGCGCAAGCGAGCCCGACCATCTGCCGCCCGGCATCGCGTTCGGCGCCAATCCCGGCGCCCTCGACGCCCGCCTCTATGCCCCCGCCGGCCTGCCGGGCGGTGCGCCCCTCGTGGTCGTACTGCACGGCTGCAAGCAGACGGCCGCCGGCTACGATCGCGGCACCGGCTGGACGAAGCTCGCCGATCGCCACGGCTTTGCCGTGCTCTATGCCGAGCAGCGGCGTGGCAACAACGCCAATCTCTGCTTCAACTGGTTCCAGCCGGGCGACATCGCCCGCGACGCCGGTGAGGCCCTGTCGATCCGCCAGATGGTGGGACATGCCGCAGACCACCTGCGCACCGATCCGCGGCGCGTCTACGTCACCGGCCTGTCGGCCGGCGGCGCGATGACCGCCGTCATGCTGGCGACTTATCCCGATGTCTTCGCCGGCGGCGCGGTGATCGCCGGCCTGCCCTATGGCGTGGCAGCGACGATTCCGGAGGCCTTCGACCGCATGCGCGGCCAGGGCCTCGGATCCGATGCCAGGCTGGTGGAGCGCGTCCGCTCCGCCACCCGCCACGGCGGTCCGTGGCCGACCCTGTCCGTCTGGCACGGCAGCGCCGACCAGACGGTGGTGCCGTCGAACGGCGAGGCCCTGCTCACCCAATGGCGCGGCCTCCATGACCTCGGCATCGCACCGACGCAGATCGAGACGGTCGATGGCCAGCGGCGCCGGGTCTGGCGTGACGGCGAGGGCCGCGCTGTGCTGGAGGCCTACACGATCGCCGGCCTCGGCCACGGCACGCCGGTCGACGCGGGCTCTCCCGACGGCATCGGCGCGAGCGGCGCCTTCATTCTCGATGCGGGCATCTCCTCGACCCACCACATCGCCCGCTTCTGGGGGATCACGGAGGTGGCGGACGGCAAGCGGTCAGCGGAGAAGCCGACGCAGACGGAGCGCGCCCCGGTTCTGACGCTGGAGCATGCCGCCGCGCCCTCGGACCAGGCGCAGCGTCCCCGCGCCAACATCCCGCCGCCCGGCGGTCACGAGCCGGAGGGCCGCCAGCGCACCCCCGTCAGCGGGGTGCAGAAGGTCATCGAAGACGCGCTTCGAGCGGCCGGCTTGATGAAGTAGCGGTACACGGCGGACACCGTCCCGCGGCGCTTGGCGTCACATCTGCGGGCCGTGTCGCGACCTCCGCGGGTCGTGCTAGCGTCCCCCTCCGCCGCAGCGCGCGGCCGAGGGGGAGCGCCATGAGAGCCATCACTGCCGTCGTCGTGCACGCCTTCGTCGTGCGGGCCTTAACGGGCGCTGTCGTCCTCGGCGGCATCGCCGCACCTGCGCTCGCAGCCAATGCGCCCTATGAGGGCGTCTGGGACTGCAGCGGCTACGGCGAGCTCACGATCTCCGACGACACCTACGACTTCGGCGAGCGAGCGGAGATCGCCGAGGTGACCCGCGACGGCCCCGCCTACATCCTGACGATGACGGACGGATACACGGTGGCAGTCGCCGTCGAGGGCCGGACGCTGAACTGGTTCTCGCCGGAATCCGGCGACAGCTTCGACTGCACGCGCACGAAGTGAGTGCTCGCAGCCGCCAGAAACGCCGCGGGCGGTGAATGCCACCACCCGCGGCTCTCGGTGGCCGGAGCCGCACGTCCAGCGGGCAGCCGGCGCGCTGCTTATTCGATCGTGCCGTCGACCGAACAGAACGAGCTCGATGGCGCCCCGCCCGTCGCATACAGCACACTCAGCGTCACACCCGCGGGCACTGTGAAGGGATGTTGCAGGATGGACATAGCATAGTCCGATCCTCCATTGTCGCTGTGAGAGTTGACCGGAACGATGTAGCGAGGCTCACCGTCGAAGAAAACGAACGCGTAGAGACCTTCGCCGCCCGCCACGACGACGCCGCATGTGAGGATTTTTATCGTCCTGGCCTTGTTCCCCTTCTTGCCGAAATTGTGGACGCATCCCCCAAGGTCGCATTCACCACTGAGGCCGGCGAAGTACGGCTTCGGACCCTTGGCGGTCGGGGTGACGACCTCCACGGCGGTGGGCTTGGTCAGCTTATCCGCGAAGGCGGGCCCTGCGACTAGAGTCAACGCAATCATCGCGGCACCGATATTCTGAATGTACTTCATTGTCTGTCTCCCACTAAAGAATGTCGTTTAACTCAATACGCAGTGAATACACTTCACCTGAATTAATCGCCTCGCGTATCTTTCGCACCTTGTTATGATCGAAAGACGCACGTCGAGGAGGATCAACCTGATGCGGCCGTGCTCATCCTTGCCGAGGCACTCGATCGGGGTGCGTGGCGGCATAGGCGGCAAGATGCTGCGCCTACAGCAGCGAGCCTGTCGCGGTGCATGCGGCGAGAGTGGGGTCGCCATCCGCCTGCATCCGCACTTGCATCCGGACGCCTGCGGGAATCTCGAACTCAAAGTCCGAAGTGAAGGTGCCGATCGTGCCCGCCATCAGCGGCGCGACGGATGCGACGGGAACGTAGAATTGAATTTCGCTCTCGAAGAAGACTGCGGCGATCTGCGGAGCCTCGGGTCCGATCATGACGCAGCTGATGAGCCGGACCTTTCGCGCCTTCGCCTTCTTGCCGAAGCTGGCAGCGCAGACCGTGTTCGCACACTCGGCTTCCGCAGTAGCCTGATAGGGCTTGGCACCGCCTTTTGCGGCCGGCCCGATCGTCTCCGTCGACGTCATCGCGTTCTTTCCGAGCAGCTCGGCCGTCGCCGGCCCAGCCGCCAACAGCGCCGTACCGATCAGGCAGGCGCCTA
>NZ_JAWDIR010000042.1:0-992 GCF_046156265.1 Pseudoxanthobacter sp. M-2 | reverse complement strand
GGTGTGACGGCGTCGATGGCGTTTCGGATCGCGTCCCAGAGGTCCGGGAGGGTGCGGGCGGCCGCCTTCCTGAGGATGGCCTTCATCTTCGAGAAGGCCAACTCTATCGGATTGAAGTCGGGGCTGTATGGCGGCAGGAAGTGCATGACGGCTCCTGCGGCCTCGATGGCCTCGCGGATGGCGGCCGGCTTGTGGGCCGGCAGATTGTCGAGAACGACGACGTCGCCCGGCCTGAGGGTCGGGGCCAGAACCTGCTCGACATAGGCGAGGAAGGCGGCGCCGGTCATCGCGCCGTCGATGGTCATCGGTGCGACGATGCCCGCAAGGGTGAGGCCCCCGACGAACGTCGTCGTCTTCCGGTGCCCGTGCGGCACTGGCGCCCGGCAGCGCTCGCCCCTGGGTGCGCGGCCGTAGAGGCGGGCCATCTTGGTGGACGTGCCGCTTTCGTCGATGAAGACGAGGCGCTCGGGGTCGAGGTCCGGCTGGTCGTCGAACCAGGCGTGTCGCCGGCGCGCTACGTCCGGCCGGTCCTGCTCGGCAGCGTGCGCCGTCTTTTTTTACGCGTCACGCCGCGGCGCTTGAAGAAGTCGTGCACCACGCTCGGCGGCGGCCGGTAGCCGACAGCTTCGCCGAGCCTCTCGGCGATCTCGGCCAGCGTCAGGTCCGGCTCTGCGCCGATCCAGTCCATGATGAGATCGGCGTGCCCGTCGATGCGGCTCGGGCGACATCCGCCCCGCCGCCGCGGCTCGAGGTCCCCCGTCGTACGCACCTGAACGACCCAGCGGATTGCGGAGGAAACGCCGACGCCGAAACGCTCCGCCGCCTGCCGCCGTGACGCGCCGGCCTCGACCGCCGCAACAACCCTCTGCCGAAGATCCAGAGAAAGAGCGTTCGCCATGCGAGCCGGCCTCCTTCGCCAGCCCCCACGGTGAATCAGAAATCACCCGCCAGGGGAATCCCCAACCGATTCAATCCCGGACGAAAGTGCTCTA
>NZ_JAWDIR010000041.1:0-1182 GCF_046156265.1 Pseudoxanthobacter sp. M-2 | reverse complement strand
TCAGTTCCGCTTGATCTCGGCGAGCGGCAGGTTGCAGCAGGCGCTGTAGCGGACGCCGGTGATGTCCTTGCGGTGGGCGAGGATCATGTCCGGGCTGACGACGGGGATGATCACCCGGTCGCCGATCATCTCCAGCGCCACGGCGCCGAAGGCCGCTTCCTGCTGGTCGGCCGGGGCGGCGAGCGCCTCGGCGAGCAGCATCGGCTCACGCGGGTTCAGCATGTCCGGCGCGTTCTGGGCGATGTGCGAACGCTTCGACCAGGGCGTGCCCTCGTAGATGCCGAAGAACTGCACATACTGCGCGGAACCGTAATAGTCGGGCGCGTAGAACGCCGTCGTCACCGGAATGCCGTCGCCGAGCAGCCGCTCGCGCCACACCGCAAACGTCAGCGGCATCAGCTCGAGCTTGACGCCGACGGCGGCGAGGTCCTGCTGCACCTTCTGCATCAGGATCGAGAGGTCGACGCCATAGACGTTCATCGTCGGGAAGGCGGCTTCCAGCGTCACGTCGCCGTAGCCGGCACCGGCCAGCACCGTCTTCGCCTCTTCCGGGTTGCTCACCGGCATCGGCAGGTTGGAGGTGCCGGGGAAGCCGTTCGGGATCGGGGCCGCCTGCTTCTTGCCGGCGCCGCCGAGGGTGAACTCGATGATGCCGTCATAGTCGAGCGCCATGGCGAGCGCTGCGCGCACCTCGGCCGTCATCGGCGCCGGCAGGCCCTTGGCGCCGGGGCTGAAGGCGACATAGAGGAAGTTGAACGACGGCACCGTCGTGATCGTCACGTCGGGGCTGTTGACCGACTTCGCCGTGTCGGGGTCGATCTGCATGGCGATGTCGGCGGCGCCGCTCTCGAGCGCCTGGGCCTGCGCCACCGCGTCCTTGGTCTGGCGGATCACCACCTCGGCGAAGCCGGGCTTCTCGCGCCAGTAGTTGGTGTTGGCGTTGAAGCGAAGCTCCTCGTCGGGCTTCCAGCCACCGTTCACGTACGGGCCGCTGCCGGCGGAGTTGTCGCGGAACCAGCCCTCGGCCGGATCGTTCTCGGCGGCGATGGCACCGGCCGCAGCCGCCACGTCGCTGTTGACGACGCCCGTGTAGGGGGCGGTGAGGATCCCGAGGAACTCGGAGTTCGGGGCGGTCAGCTTGACGACGACGGTCTGGGCGTCGGGCGTCTCGATCGAGGCGAG
>NZ_JAWDIR010000040.1:0-1245 GCF_046156265.1 Pseudoxanthobacter sp. M-2 | reverse complement strand
TGGCCTGCTGCCGGTTCCGTGGACAGGCGGTTAAGCTAACAGAGCCTGCCTCTCATACTCCACAGGGCTGAGGTAGCCGAGCGTGGAGTGCCTGCGAACCGGGTTGTAGAAGCGCTCGACGTAGTCGAACACGTCCGCCCTGGCGTCGTCGCGGGTCCGGTACACCGTCTTTCCGATCCGCTCCGTCTTCAGCGACGAGAAGAAGCTCTCCATCGCAGCATTGTCCCAGACGTTCCCCGAGCGGCTCATTGAACAGGTGATGCCGAGGTCGGCCAGCAGCCGCCGGAACGCGTCGCTGGTGTACTGGCTGCCCTGGTCTGAGTGATGGAGCAGGGCATCCGGCTTTCCCCGACGCCAGATCGCCATGACGAGGGCGTCCGCCACCAGTTCCGCCGTCATCTCGGCCTTCATCGACCAGCCGACCACGCGCCGCGAGAACAGGTCGATGACGGCGGCGACGTAAAGCCAGCCCTCCGCCGTCCAGATGTAGGTGAAGTCGGCGATCCACTTGCTGTTCGCCTGCTCGGCAGCGAACCGCCGGTCGAGGACGTTCGGTGCCGCGGCGCCCTTCGCCCGCGGCCCCCCGTCCCGTGGCAGGCCGCGGCGGCGCGGCCGAGCCCGCAGCGCCTGGACGCGCATCAGTCGCTCGATCCGATGCAGGCCGCAATCGACGCCCCCGGCGAGCACGTCCCTCCACACCCGCCTGGCGCCATAGGTGCGAGCGCTGGCGAGGAAGCTCGCCCGCACCTCGGCGCCGATCGCCTCGTCCTCCTGTGCCCGCCTGCTCGGGCCACGATTGAGCCAGGCATGGAAGCCCGACCGCGAGACATCCAGCGCTTCGCACAGCCACGCCACCGGCCAGATGCCCCGGTGCTTCGCGATGAAGGCGAACCTCATGTCGCTTCCCTCGCGAAGAAGGCTGCGGCCTTTTTTAAGATGTCGCGCTCCGCCTTGAGCTTCACCACCTCGCGCCGAAGCCGTTCGATCTCGAGTTGCTCCGGCTTCACCTGACCATGGCCGGGAAACGCATGCGCCGGATCGGCCGCCAGCTCCCGCATCCACTTGCGAAGCACGTTCTCATGGACATCCAGATCGCGCCCGGCCTGCGCAACCGAGACGCCCCGCTCCTTGATCAACCGTACCGCCTCAACCTTGAACTCACGAGAGAACTTCCGGCGTTGCATCTCTACCCTCCAGCTCCTTGGACAACCCTATCTCGGTGTCCACGGAACCGGCAGCAGGCCA
>NZ_JAWDIR010000039.1:0-1517 GCF_046156265.1 Pseudoxanthobacter sp. M-2 | reverse complement strand
TCTTATACCCGAAGTCGTCCCAACGATCCTGCTGAAGCACTACTGTAGTAGCGGCACTTGGTGTGTTGCGCGATGGCGCCACGACCGAAAAGTCCAACTTGATCCTCCGCTGACCCCGTGCTTAGCGCGGATGCACTCGGCTTAGAAAGAATACAGCTTCTCGGCGTAGCAGCCAAGAAAACTTGGTCTGAGCGAAAGCGAGAACGGGTGTCCTTGTCCCCGCCAGAGAGTCCCTGGGTCGAACGCTCACAAAGAGAGAACCCGCCTTCTGCCCTGTCGAGCGATTAAATATAACCGGGCATCAACGCCAACAATGGGCGCGAAGCAGCCGTCCGGCCGCGGTCAAAGACCCTGCTCGCTCCACGTCACCGGGAACGGCTCCATCAGACGGTCAAGCGTGACGCGCTCCGGATCATGCCGTCCATCGAGGATCGCCTCGACGACGTCGGGCGCGAGCAGGGTCAGGCGGAGGACGCGCGCCACGTAGGACGGGTTGATGTTCTCGGCCTCTGCGAGGTCTCGCACCGTTTGGAACCGCCCAGCATCCAGCATCTTGTGCCAGCGATGGGCCCGAGCGAGTGCCTTCACCATCGCGTTGTCGACGCGAGCCCGCGGTGGCGCCCACGCGTCGGCCCCAGTCGGAGAGATGACGAGTTTCCGCCCGCCGCGCTTCCTGAACGTCATCGGCACGGTGACGGTGAGCGAGCCGGCGTCGCTGTGGATTGTACCCTTTGCCATCAGGCAGCCTCCCGCCGGTCGATGGGGGAGCGAAGCTCCGCGAGCAGCGCCGTCAGGCCACCGGTGCGAAGCCGGATGGTGATGCCGTCCGTCTTCACGTCAACCCGCTCGACCAGCAGCTGGACGAGCCGCGCCTGCTCGGCGGGGAATAACTCGTCCCAGGTCGGGTCGAGCCGCTCGAAGGCCTCGCGGACTTCCGCCTCGGTGATCCGGTCGTCGTGCTGCCTCGCCGCCATCAACGTCCGGACGATCAGCTCCGGTGCGCGCAAAAGGCCGCGAAGCTGCTCTACCACCGCCGCCTCGATCTCTGCTGCGGGCAGACGCCGCACCGGGCAGGTCTCCGGTCCGCGCTTCAGCACCGACTGCGTGACGTAGTATCGGTAGAGCCGATCGCCCTTCCGGGTGTGGCTCGGCGACATCGCGTCACCGTTCGGCGAGAAGATGAGGCCGCGCAGCAGCGAGGGTCCGGAGAGCCGGGTCTTGTTCGCCCGCGTCCGCGGGCTCTCACCCATGATGGCGTGGACTCGGCTCCAGAGGTCGGGGCCGATGATGGCCTGATGCTCGCCGGGATAGGCGACGCCCTTGTGGACGGCATCGCCGATGTAGACCCGGTTGTTCAGCAGCTTGTAGAGCGAGCCCTTGTCGAGGCGATGCCCGCGGCGACTACGGATTCCCGCAGCCGTCAGTTCCCGCATGAGCAGAATGATCGAACCAAGCTTCACGAAGCGGTCGAAGATGAATCGGACCGAGGCAGCCTCGTCCTCGCGTACGACCAGCTT
>NZ_JAWDIR010000038.1:0-2157 GCF_046156265.1 Pseudoxanthobacter sp. M-2 | reverse complement strand
CGTAGACGAAGCCGGCCCAGGTGGCGACATAGGGGAAGTCCGACACCCAAAGGGCATTGGGACACGGCGCCTTGAACTGGCGGTTGACCCGGTCGAGTGGGCACGCGGCGGCGGGATTGCTGATCGTGGTGCGCACGGCCCTGCCGCGCACCGCACCCTTCAGGCCCATCTGCCGCATCAGGCGCGACACGGTGCAACGCGGGACGTCGATCCCTTCACGCCGAAGCTGCCGCCAGATCTTGCGGACGCCATAGACCTCGAAGTTGGCCTCGTAGACCCGGCGGATGTCGTCGCGAAGGCCGGCATAGCGGCGTTCGCGGGCCGGTGCCCTGCCGGGATCCGCCCGCCGAGCCGCATGCTCGCGATAGGTCGACGGGGCGATCGGCAGCACCTTGCAGATCGGCTCGACCCCGTAGACGTCACGATACTCGTCGATGAACGCCTTCATCGTTTGAACGGGCGGTCGAGCTCCGCCTGGGCAAAATACGCCGACGCCTTGCGCAGGATCTCGTTGGCCTGGCGAAGCTCGCGGACTTCCCGCTCCAGAGCCTTGATCCGCTCCCGTTCCTCGCTGGTCGGCCCGGCTCGAACACCCAAATCGCGCTGCGCCTGCCGCACCCAGCCGCGCAACGTCTCGCAGGCTGTTGAAGAAGTCGCTCGTCCCAGCTGTCTCGGCGTGATTCACTCCCGTATCTGGAGGGGAGTGTCGGCGTGCGCGGGACGGACGAGAGGACGGGGGCGCTGTTCAGCTACGTGGACCTCGAGGCGCGAGTGCCGGCGGGGCATCCGCTGCGGGCGATCCGGTCGGTGGTGAACGAGGCACTGGCGGCGATGGCGGGCGACCTCTCGGCGCTGTACTCGGGTCTCGGCCGGCCGTCGATCGCGCCTGAGAAGCTGCTGCGGGCGATGTTGCTGCAGGCCTTCTACTCGATCCGCTCGGAACGCCAGTTGATGGAGCGGCTGGAGTTCGATCTGCTGTTCCGCTGGTTCGTCGGGCTCGGCATCGACGATGCGGTCTGGGATCACTCGACGTTCTCGAAGAACCGCGACCGGTTGCTCGCCGGCGACGTTGCCGCACGGTTCCTGTCGGCCGTGCTGGCCCAGCCACGGGTGAAGCGGCTCCTGTCGAGCGAGCACTTCAGCGTCGATGGCACGCTGATCCAGGCGTGGGCTTCGATGAAGAGCTTCCGGCCGACTGAGGGTTCCGGCCCGGACGAGCCGCCGCCGGGCGGGCGCAACGCCGAGGCGGACTTCCGCGGCGAGAAGCGCTCGAACGCCACCCACACCTCGACCACCGATCCCGATGCCAAGCTCTACCGCAAGGGGCCCGGCATGGGGGCGAAGCTCGCCTTCCTCGGCCACGCCCTGATGGAGAACCGCTCCGGCCTCATCGTCGACGCCTGCCTGACGAAGGTGTGCGGCCATGCCGAGCGGGTGGCGGCACTGGCGATGATCGAGCCGCATGCCGACCGGCCGCGCCCGATCACGCTCGGAGCCGACCGCGGCTACGACGCCGCCGACTTCGTCAACGAGTTGCGCTCGATGAACGTGCGCCCGCATGTGGCGCAGAACCTCACCCGGCGCCTCGGAAGCTCGGCGATCGACGGCCGCACCACCCGTCACCCCGGCTACGCCGCGAGCCAGCGCATCCGCAAGCGCATCGAGGAGGGCTTCGGCTGGATGAAGGCGGTGGCCGGGCTCGACAGGCCGAAGCTGCGCGGCGTCGACCGGGTCGGATGGGCATTCACCTTCGCGGCCGCCTACAACCTCGTCCGCTTGCCCAAGCTGCTGGCGGCGCCGGCTTGAGCGGGGCGATCGGCCAGTCGATGCAGCGCTCCTCGTCGCGGCTCCAAGCCAACCAGGCCACGCATCATCGGCGCCGACCTGCTCACCAGCCGCACTCCATCACCGCAGACGCTGCCGGCAAGCGAGACCAACCCGCCAAACGCATGCCTTCTTCAACAGCCTGCTCGGCCGTGCAGCCGATCTTCGCCACGATCGAGCCCATCGCCGCCCATTGCGAGGCATGCTCGTTCTGATGCTCCAGCACCATCCGAACCGCGCGCTCACGCACCTCAGCAGAAAACTTGTTCGTCGCCTTCGTCATGGCTCCATCCTCTCAAGAGTTGGAGCCTCCGGCAAACCCGGCGCGGTTCA
>NZ_JAWDIR010000037.1:0-2439 GCF_046156265.1 Pseudoxanthobacter sp. M-2 | reverse complement strand
CCGGCCGTACCATCCGCAGACGCAGGGCAAGGACGAGCGCTTCCATCGCACGCTGAAGGGCGAGGTGCAGGAGGGCCGCAAGTTCCGCGGCCTCGCGGAGGCGGAGGCGGCCTTCGCAGCGTGACGGGAGATCTACAACACCCGCCGGCCGCACGAGGCGATCGGCCTCGAGGTGCCGGCCAGCCGCTACGAGGCGAGCCGCCGGACGATGCCCGAGACGATCCGGTCGCCCGACTACGAGCCGCAGGCGGCCGTCCGCACCGTCGGCAGCGGCGGCCAGATCTCCTTCCAGAACCGCCGCGTGCGCTGCCCGCAGGCGGTCATAGGCAAGCGCGTCGCCCTCAGGGCGACCGACTGCGACGGCATCTTCGACCTCTGCTACCGCCGCCATGTTCTGGCGCAGGTCGACCTGCGCCAGAACATCATCCGACCCGTCCACCATGTCCCCGAACACCCGTCAGCCTTGACCCCGGTCTGAACAGGGTGAACGGCCGCCCTACGACCCGGTGCTCATGTTCAAGATTCTCGTCATGCAGACGCTCTACACGCTCTCGGATGATGAAACAGAGTTCCAGATCCGGGACCGGCTGTCGTTCATGCGCTTCCTCCGGCTGGGCCTGGAGGATCCGGTGCCGGACGCCAAGACGATCTGGCTGTTCAGGGAGCAGTTGACCCGGGCCGGCGCGGTCGCCGAACTCTTCGCCGACTTCGACGCCTGGCTGAAGGGCCGTGGCTACCTCGCCATGTCCGGCCAGATCGTCGACGCCTCCATCATCGCCGCGCCGCGCCAAATGAACACCGACGCCGAGAAGGCGGCGCTGAAGGACGGGCGGATTCCCGAAAACTGGGCGGGGACTGTCAGGATTTCCGTGTGCGGGCGGCGGGTTGAACATCAGGCGGCCATTGCCCTGTCGAAGCGCTCACCTAAGATGACGGCGAACTGGGCTTTGGCCATGCACCACTCACGCGGGGCCAATTTCCATTGCTTCTCGGAGCGGTTCAAGACCAGGAAGAGCAGCTTCATCGCGACCTCGTCGGTCGGGAAGTGGCCCCTGGCCCGAACGGCGCGACACAGCATGGCGTTCAGGGCCTCGATCTCATTCGTCGTGTAGAGGATGCGCCGGACGTCGGCGGGGAGGGCGTAGAAGGGCACGACCTCGCTCCAGGCCCGCCGCCAACTCTGGACAATGGCCGGATAGCGGCGACCCCAGTGCCCACCCTCGAAGGCGCCGAGGGCTGCCTCGCCGGCTGCCGCATCGACGGCGCGGTAGATATCCTTCAGCGCTGCGGCGACGGGCTTGCGATCCTTGTAGGAGACGAAGTCCAGGCTGTGACGCAAAAGGTGGACGATGCAGGTCTGCACCGTGGCGTCGGAGAAGACCGCTCGGATCGCGTCCGGGGACGCCCTTCAGACCGTCAATGACGGGGAGCAGCAGGCCCTCGACGCCGCGGTTGCGCAGTTCGTTCATCACCCTCAGCCAGAACTTTGCGCCCTCGTTCTGCTCGAGCCAGAGGCCGAGGATCTCCTTGGTGCCGTCGGCGCGCACGCCGAGCGCATTGTGCACCGCCTTGTTGCGGACGATGCCCTCTTCGCGGACCTTGACCCTCAGCGCATCAAAGAACACCAGCGGATAGACGGGCTCGAGCGGCCTCGCCTGCCAGGCGGCAATCTCCTCCAGCACCGCGTCGGTCACCGCGCTGACGAGGTCGGGCGACACCTCGAGGCCGTAGAGCTCGCGCAGATGGCCGATGATCTCGCGGGCGCTCATGCCGCGCGTACATCGATACGATCTTGTCATCGAAGCCGGGGAAGCGGCCCTGGTACTTGGCGATCATCTGCGGATCGAATGTCGCCTCCCGGTCGCGGGGGATCTCCAGCTCGATCCGGCCGGTCTCGGTCGTCACCGCCTTGCGGCCTTAGCCGTTGCGGCTGTTGCCGGCGTCGTCACCGCTGAGATGATGGTCCATCTCGGCGTTCAGCGCCCGCTCGGCCAGCGCCTTCTTCAGATCGTCGAGCAGGCCATTCGCATCGAAGGCCGTCTTCGGGTCCGCACCAGCGAGCAACTGGTCAAGCAGGGCGTCGGGAATGCGGGGGGCTTTGCGTCGTGCCATCGGGAACCTCCATCGGATCCACTATGGCCGCCCACACTCGGAAATCCTGACAGTCCCCGCGCCCGACTGCGCAACCCTTGCCAGCTCCAGCGGGCGCGCTCACCATGGCGGACTCGCCCCGCATGAACTAACAATCCAACCGGACCACCGATGTGGGGCAGGTCACCGGCGAGCAACTGGTCAAGCAGGGCGTCGGGAATGCGGGGAGCTTTGCGTCGTGCCATCGGGAACCGCCATCGGATCCACTATGGCCGCCCGCACATCCTGACAGTCCCATGGGTAGTCTCCGAGGGCTGGCGGCGGCACTACAACACCGTCCGCCCTCAC
>NZ_JAWDIR010000036.1:0-2457 GCF_046156265.1 Pseudoxanthobacter sp. M-2 | reverse complement strand
GTATGCGGTGTCCCGACCTCACCTTCTTCGGCGGGGTTTGAGGGGGGACAGTAGCGATCCGATCTGGAGGATCGTTTTGTGTCCAGGCTTGACCATAGACTTGAGCCGGCGGGGCCCGTCCGGCGCCTTGAGGTGATCAGCGGCGCGATGGGGCGCAGGCGCTGGAGCGTCGATGACCGGGCCCGGATCGTGGAGGAGACGCTGGCGCCTGGTGCCGTTGTATCGGTCGTCGCGCGACGCCATGGGCTGACGCCGCAGCAACTGTTCACCTGGCGGCGGCAAGCCCGGAAGCAGGCGGATACGCTGCCGGCCTTCGTGCCGGCGGTGATTGTCCCGGAGCCGACGGCGGCCCCACCTGCAAAGCCGCCACGCGAACGCGCTTCTCGCGCCGTGTCGCGGCGCCGGGTGGC
This sequence comes from Pseudoxanthobacter sp. M-2, assembly GCF_046156265.1. Classification (NCBI taxonomy): domain Bacteria; kingdom Pseudomonadati; phylum Pseudomonadota; class Alphaproteobacteria; order Hyphomicrobiales; family Segnochrobactraceae; genus Pseudoxanthobacter; species Pseudoxanthobacter sp. M-2. Next base: position 2,047 of record NZ_JAWDIR010000036.1, on the reverse strand, counting down.
GGTGATCGCGATCGATGTCGCGGGCGTGAAGGTGACGATCGAGAACGGTGCATCGGCCGCCACGGTCGCAGCGGTGATCCGTGCGCTGAAGGGCGGCGGGTGATCGGCCCGACCGGCGCGGTCCGGGTGATGGTCGCGACCAGGCCGGTCGACTTCCGCAAGGGAGCCGAGGGTCTGGCGGTACTGGTGCGCGAGACGATGGGCGCCGATCCGTTCTCCGGCGCGGTGTACGTTTTCCGGGCGAAGCGCTCCGACCGTATCAAGCTCGTCTACTTCGACGGCACCGGCGTGTGCCTGTTCGCCAAGCGGCTGGAGGACGGCAAGTTCCAGTGGCCGGCGATCGCCGATGGCGTAGTGCGGCTGACGGCGGCGCAGTTGCAGGCGCTGCTCGAAGGCCTGGACTGGCGGCGCGTGCATGACGCCCGCCAGACGCGCGTGCCGGTCGCGGCGAGTTGATGGCAGGAGCACTGGCAACACGTTGTAATACATGATTGAATCGGCCTTGTGAGCAGCCTAACCGAGCCTCTGACCAACGATCCGATCGCGCTTCAGGCGATGCTGGCGGCAGAGCGCGCCGAGAACGAGCGGCTGCGCCAGATCATCAAGGAGTTGCAGCGTCATCGCTTCGGCCGGCGGGCGGAGAGCCTGCCCGTCGACCAGCTCCTGCTGGGCCTGGAAGAGGCCGAGCAAGTCGAGGCGGAAGGCCTCGCCGGCGAGGATGCAACCGATCCGGCGAAGGGCGCCGAGCGGGCAAGGGGGCGCCGCACCAACCGTGGTTCGCTGCCCGCCCATCTGCCGCGCATCGAGCAGGTGATCGACGTCGCCGACCGGAGCTGTCCCTGCTGCCGCGGCCAGTTGCACGTCATCGGCGAGGACGTCGCCGAACGCCTCGACGTCGTGCCGGCCCAGTTCCGCGTCATCGTCACGCGCCGGCCGAAGTACGCCTGCCGGACGTGCGAGGAGGTCGTGGTTCAGGCTCCGGCTCCGCCGCGGCTCGTCGAGGGCGGCATCCCGACCGAGGCGACGGTGGCCCATGTGCTGGTCGCCAAGTACGCCGATCACCTGCCGCTCTACCGCCAGGCCCAGATTTATGCCCGCCAAGGCGTCAACCTGGATCGGTCGACGCTTGCCGACTGGGTGGGCAAGGCGGCGTTCCTGCTTCGCCCGGTGCACGAGCGGCTGTTCGAGCGGCTGAAGGCGTCGCCCAAGCTGTTCGCCGACGAGACGACCGCGCCGGTGCTCGATCCAGGCCGGGGGCGGACGAAGACCGGGCAGTTGTTCGCCTATGCAAGAGACGATCGGCCCTGGGGTGGATCGGACCCGCCCGGCGTCGCCTACCTGTACGCGCCCGACCGCAAGGCCGAGCAACCGATCCGTCACCTCGCGGGCTTCGCCGGCATCCTCCAGGTCGACGGCTATGCGGGCTATCGCGTGCTGGCCGAGCGCACCTCCGTCCGCCTCGCCTTCTGCTGGAGCCACGTCCGTCGGCGGTTCTATGAGCTCGCCGCGGCCGGCCCCGCGCCGATCGCCACCGAGGCGCTCGCCCGCATCGCCGAACTCTACCGCATCGAGGGCGAGATCCGCGGCCGCCCCGCCGAGGAACGGCGCGCAAGCCGCCAGGCGCGGAGCTTGCCCATCGTCGCAGCCCTCGAGCCGTGGCTGCGCGACAAGCTCGCCCTCGTCAGCCAGAAGAGCAAGCTCGCCGAAGCGATCCGCTATGCGCTGAGCCGATGGGCGGGCCTCTGTCGCTTCCTCGACGACGGCCGCGTCGAGATCGATACGAACGTCGTCGAAAGGTCGATCCGGCCGATCGCCCTCAACCGCAAGAACGCCCTCTTCGCCGGCTCCGACGGTGGGGCCGAGCACTGGGCCGTGATCGCCTCGCTCGTCGAAACCGCGAAGCTCAACGCTGTCGAGCCGCAGAGCTACCTCGCCGACGTCATCGCCCGCATCGTCCAAGGCCACCCGCAGAGCCAACTCGACGATCTGCTTCCGTGGGTCTATGCACCCGCGCCCCTCAAGGCCGTGGCCTGAGAACAGCGCTTAC
>NZ_JAWDIR010000035.1:0-2673 GCF_046156265.1 Pseudoxanthobacter sp. M-2 | reverse complement strand
CCCTCCTCAAAGAGCAGCGTTGAATCAGACATCAGCCGAGTTTGGGATTCCCGTTTGTCCACACGACCTAGCCCGAGCACACGGGTGGCCGGTCGTCTCGCAGGAAGTCGGTAACCGCGGTGTAGCCGCCCTCCTAGCCGCATTCCTTCGACTCGCAGAAGGGCGCCGGCCAGACAGCAGTGGATTGGCGGCGACCCGATCACGAAGATTGGCCGTGAAGGGATTGAGCACGGTCGCCAGTAGTTTGCGCAGTCCATATGCCGGCGCCTCCATACCGTGCTCGATGTACTTGCGGACGGTCTTCCGGTCGGTGCCGGTGTGCCAGGCTATCGCCGACACCGACAGACCCTGACGGGTAAGGTTCAGGATCATCATGACCTCCCCGAGTTTGATCACCGACGCCTCCCCGCGACTAACGCGGGGACCATCGGCGAACGCGCGCTGTCGATCTTGCAGACGCGCCCCGGAAGACTGGCGCGGATCGTCAAACCGGGGAAGACTAAAGCGGTGCTTCTGGGGAGAATTGATCCGATCGCGACAATCAGAGGCGCTAAGGTTGCGGTTCACGCACCCAACCGCCTACATGAGTCTGAAGCCGCTCGCTGCCCCGAGTGATGATCGTATCCGCCGGCTTTCCGCCATGTCCTCAACCTCGGACCCATCTGTAGACGGGCTACCCTACGTCACTCGCCCGGGGCGCACGCCGCAAACTTTCCTTCTTCAGAGAGCCTGACGAGTACAGAAAATGATTGAGAACAGATTTCCTCATCTCAAAGCGCTGGTGCGCGATCCAAAATGCAATATCCTCATGTTTCATGACGGAATGGGTATTTTACCGCAACTTGCGGCGGAGGGAGTTCTGGATAATTCAGTTGCTCTGTTCACGTTCTCGTGGAATGTTTCGGCGGAAGGGGCAAATTATATTAGAACTCAGATTGAAAGGGCTACTAAGTACTATCCTGAGATTGAAAGACGCGTGCGCTTATTGTTGAACTCGCCGGCAGAATTCGAAAGAGTTGTAGGTTTAATTGATCGGAAGCTTTGCAAAATATTCAACAATTCATCACTGATTAATGAAAGGTACTTTTCAATTGGCAGCACGAACGCTGTGTATGACGCTGTGTATAATGCTAGAGCAAATATCTTTAAGCGGCACGAGCTTACGAACCTTATTGAAAGTAAAATATTTATCGCATACGATTGGAAGTTTTCTGATGCAAATATCGATCTGTTTAAGCCAGTGCAGATATTTAAAAATGTCAAGGGCTCTGATGTGCAAAATTACTTGCATATGGCGCGTGTTGGACTTATGCTGTCGCAGGAAGAGGGTGGGTGTTATGCATCTTTAGAGTACCTTCTCTGCGGAATGCCAGTTGTGAGCACGCCGTCAATTGGCGGGCGTGATGATTTTTACAACTCCTGCAATTCTATCATTTCCGAACCTAATCCCGAGGCTGTAAGGGATGCGGTCAAGGTTGCATTGGCGCGTCTGGCGACGGGAGAATTTTCGCCGTCGGCAATCCGTCAGGACGCGATCTTTCGTATGTCGTCTCATCGGCGTATTCTGTGCGAAACAATCAATGAGCTACTGGCAGGAAGCGGCGTAGCCATCCTTGAACACGAGGATTTATTACAAAAGATTCACAGTACGAATAAATTATGGAAGTACAGAAACATGAGATTAAAGACGTTGCACAGTGCACGTTGATCGCAAGGGTATGCGCAGTTAAGATAACTGATGACACCTGTGTGCGGATTAGTGCGGATGGCCGATGCCGTAACGCTTTTCGGTTGTGATGACCGAGCGGGTCGGCTTGGCTAACCGCTCGACCATTCGTGCACCTCGAAGAACCTCACCAAATCGGCGGCTTCGTGATTGCATGATCGCGTCGGAGTTCGGGAGGCACGGCGATGACGCAGCCGGGTTTGTTCGATCTGGATGAGCGGTATCGGCGGCTGTCGAAGACGGCCGATGCGCTGGTCATGCTGGCAGCGTTGATCGACTTCGAGCTTTTTCCGGCCGCGGCTGGTGACGGCGCTGAAGCTGTTCGACGGCTCGAAGGGTGTGTACAGACCGGGGAGATGGCGGACGGGTGTTCGGGGACATGGTGGACACTTCTGGCATGAGGCGGAGGGAAGCCCATGCCGTTCGAGGAGCGTTCGATCATATCGCAGCGGGAGGAGTTCTGTCGTCTGGGGACGGCGGAGGGGGCGAACGTTCGGGAGCTGTGTCGTCGTTTCGGGGTCAGTCCGACGAGCGGCTACAAGTGGATCTCGCGCTGGCGGGCCGAGGGACGGGAAGGCCTGGCGGACCGGTCGCGGCGACCGCTGACGAGCCCGGGGCGGACGAGCGAGGCCGTGGAGGAGCAGGTGCTGGCGGTGCGGCGCGAGCATCCGCGCTGGGGCGGCCGCAAGATCCGGCGGGTGCTGCAGCGCGAGGGGCTGGCCGAAGCGCCGGCGGCCTCGACGACCACGGAGATCCTGCGGCGCCACGGGCAGCTCGACGGGCCGCGGGCGGGGGAGGCGCGCAACTGGATCCGCTTCGAGAGCGCGGCGGCGAACGATCTGTGGCAGATGGACTTCAAGGGCCACGTGGCGACCGCCGCCGGCCGCCTGCATCCACTGACCGTGCTCGACGACTGCTCGCGCTATGCGGTGGTGCTGGCGGCGTGT
>NZ_JAWDIR010000034.1:0-3048 GCF_046156265.1 Pseudoxanthobacter sp. M-2 | reverse complement strand
TCGTCGCTGCCGCCGGCCTCCAGCAGCAGCACGCGTTGGCGGCCGCTCTCGGTCAGCCGGTTCGCCAGCACGCAGCCGGCCGAGCCGGCGCCGACGATGATGTAGTCGAACTCCGCCATGGGGGCGCAACCGTCTCGGGATAAGGGAGTGGGGTCGGGTCTTGGGTGGGCTCAGCTGTCGACGTCGGCCCGCTTCGGCTCGCGCTGCACGAGCACGCTGATCAGCGCCAGCGCGCCGGAGCCGATGATGAGGAGTACCGAGACGGCGTTCAGCACCGGCGTCGAGCCGACCTTGGCGATGCGGTCGTACATCGTGATGGTGAGCGGCGAGTCGGAGCCGACCAGCATCAGCGTGGTGTTGAAGTTCTCGAAGGAGACGAGGAAGGCGACGACGCCGGCGGCGATCATCGCGGGCCTGAGGAACGGCAGCGTCACGGTGAAGAGAACGCGCAGGCGGCTGGCGCCGAGGTTCAGCGCGGCTTCCTCGAGCGTCGTGTCGAACTTCCTCAGGCGAGCGCCGATGACGAGCGTGGTGATCGTCGCCAGGAACGAGAACTGGCCCATGATGACGAGGAAGAGGCCCGGCCGCAGGAAGTTGATGCGCAGGTCCATCGACGCCCGCGCCTCGTTGGCGATGAAGCTCGCGAAGACGAGGATGGAGATGCCGAGGATGACGCCGGGGATGACGAGCGGCACGATCATCAGCACGTAGAGCGCCTGCTTGCCGGGAAACTCGTGGCGCTCGAACAGGAAGGCGTTGGAGGTGCCGACGGCCACCGCCAGCACCGAGACGATGATGCCGATATAGAACGAGTTGCCGAGGCCCTGCAGCAGCCGGCGATCGTGGAAGAGGCCGAGCATCGGCTCGGTGTCGGAGAAGAACCAGTCGAGGGTGAAGCCGTTCCACGGCAGGGCCGGGAACATGGAGTTGTTGAAGGCGAAGACGCTCGCAGCGGCCAAGGGCGCTGCGAGGTAGAGGAAGAACAGCGTCACATAGGCCCGGTAGGCGAAGCGCAGGGCCGGCGTCTGGGGGGCGGCGACGTTCATGCTGTCAGCCCTTCGCCACGGTGTTGGCGAGGTTCTGGCCGGTGAGCTTCAGCCCGAGCCAGACGACAAGCGAGGTGAAGGCGAGCAGCACGACGCCGAAGGTCGCCCCGGACTCCCAGTTGTAGCGGGTGATGAACTGGTCGTAGATCTGCTCGGTGAACCACATCGAGTTCTTGCCGCCGAGCAGGATCGGGGTGAGGTAGCTGCCGGCCGTCAGCATGAACACGACGATGCAGCCGGCGACGATGCCAGGCATCGCATAGGGGATGACGATGCGGCGGAGCACGGTCCAGCGGCTGCCGCCGAGGTTGTAGCCGGCCTCGATCAGGGCATCGTCCATGCCGTCGAGCGTCGAGACGATCGGCACGATCATGAACAGCACGACGGTGTAGATCAGCCCGATGATGACGGCGGCGTCGTTGTAGAGGAACTCCACCGGCCCGGAGACGAGGCCCGTCCACTGCAGGAAGCCGGAGACGACGCCGGTCTCGCGCAAAAGCACGATCCAGCCGAAGGCGCGCACGAGGTCGCTCACCCACAAGGGGATCAGGCAGAGCAGGAACAGGCCGGCGCGGCTGCGCCGGCCGGCCACCTTGGCGATGTAGTAGGCGACCGGGAAGCCGATGAAGAGGGTGAGCACTGTGACCAGCACCGACATCGTCGCGGTGCGCAGCAGCGTGTTCCAGTAGATCGGCTCGGAGATGAAGTCGATGTAGTTGCCGGGGCCGAACTCGTACTGGCGGGGGCCGAGCTTCTCGCGGATGGACAGGTAGCCGATGCCGAGGTGCGGCAGCACGATGAGGAGCAGGATCCACAGCGCAAACGGCATCAAGAGCAGGAAGAGCGCGAGCCGCCGGGCGTCCTTCTGCACCATCGCGGTCAGGCCTTCTTCGGGAAGAGAAGCGTGTCGGCGGCGGTGAAGGTCAGCGCCACCGCCTCGCCGGGGGCGAGGTTCTCGCTCGAGCCGGGCCGGGGATAGCCGACCTCGATCATCCGGCCGTCGCCGGTGCGCACCAGCGCCCGGCTCTGGGCGCCGTTGAAGAGGTGGCTGTCGAGGACGCCGTCGATGCGGTTGAAGGCCTCGCCGGACAGCTCCGCCGGGCGGCGGGCGGCGATGGCGTCGGGGCGGACGAAGACGTCGACGGCGGACCCCGGGGCGGGGGCGGCGCCGGCGCGGGGCGCCGCCGTGATGCGTTCGCCGGTCTCGAGCACGATGGCGCCGCCCGCCTCCAGGCGGCCGGCGAAGCGGCTGCTGTCGCCGACGAAGCCGGCGACGAAGGCGGTCGCCGGGGCGTGGTAGAGCTCCTGCGGCGTGCCGATCTGCTCGAAGCGGCCGGCGTTCATCACCGCCACGTTGTCCGACATCACCAGCGCCTCGGACTGGTCGTGGGTGATGTAGACGAAGGTGGTGTCGAACTGGTGCTGCAGCAGCTTCAGCTCGATCTTCATGCGCTCGCGGAGCTTGAGGTCCAGTGCACCGAGCGGCTCGTCGAGGAGCAGCACGTCGGGCTCCAGCACCATGCAGCGGGCAATCGCGATGCGCTGCTTCTGGCCGCCGGAAAGCTGGTTGATCTCCTTCGTCTCGACGCCGGGCAGGCCGATGCGGTCGAGGACGTCACGGACGCGGCGGGTGATCTCGGCCTTGTCGGCGCCGCGGCAGCGCAGGCCGTAGGCGATGTTCTCGGCGACGTTCATCATCGGGAACAGCGCGAGGTGCTGGAACACCATCTTGACGTTGCGCTTGTTCGGCGGCGTGCCGATCACCGACTTGCCCTTGATGCGGATGTCGCCCGAGGCAGGCTCCTCGAAGCCGGCGATCATGCGCATGAGGGTGGTCTTGCCGCAGCCCGACGGCCCGAGGATCGAGAAGAACGAGCCGCTCGGGATCTCGAAGGAGACGTCGTCGACCGCCGTGAAGGCGCCGAAGCGCTTGGTGAGGCTGAGGCACTCGAGATCGGGGGGACGGCTGTCGGTCATGGGCTGCCATGCGAGGGGGAGGGAG